>JBFHMM010000017.1:0-29975 GCA_041594355.1 Paracoccaceae bacterium
CAGGACACGGCGTTTCACCAGGTGCATCCGCCGGGCTTTTTGATCCAGCGGGTGCAGACCGACGTCAGCGCGGTCAACCATGTCTGGCAGGTGATCATCACCGGCGCAGGCCGGGACATGGTTGCGCTGGTGGTGCTGATCGGGGTGGCGGTGAATGTCGACTGGCGCTGGACGGCGGTGATGCTGATTGGCGTGCCGCTGCTGCTGCTGCCCATTGCAATGGCGCAGCGCTATGTGCGCAAGAAGGCGGCGCTGGCGCGTGATCTGGGGGCCACGCTGGCGACCCGGCTGGACGAGGTGTTTCATGGCATTGTGCCGATCAAGTTGAACAACCTCGAGGATTACCAGGTTGGCCGGTTTTCGGGGCATATGGACGGGTTTGTACGGTCCGAGGTGCGGGCGTCTTTTGGCACGGCCTCGATCTCCGGACTGATCGACGTGATGGCTGGGCTGGGGTTTATGGGGGTGCTGCTTTATGGCGGTGCCGAGATCATCGAGGGTAAAAAGACGGTCGGTGAATTCATGAGCTTTTTCACCGCTATCGGGCTGGCCTTTGACCCGATGCGGCGGCTGGCTTCGGTCAGCGGCACCTGGCAGGTTGCGGCCGCGGCGCTGGACCGGCTGAAGGAGTTGATGGATGCGCCGATCAGGTTGGTGTCGCCGTCCAACCCGGTTGCGCCGCCAACGGGGCTGCCTGAAATCCGACTGCAGGACGTCAAGCTGCGCTACGGCGATGCCACGGTGCTGTCAGGGCTTTCGCTGGTGGTGGAGGCGGGCAAGACCACGGCGCTGGTGGGGGCTTCGGGTGCGGGGAAATCCACCGTGTTCAACCTGCTGACCCGGCTGGTGGATCCGCAGGAGGGCGAGGTCAGCGTTGGTGGCGTGGCGGTCAGGGACATGGCGCTGGAAGATTTGCGCGGACTGTTTTCGGTGGTCAGCCAGGAGGCGCTGCTGTTCGATGAGACCCTGCGCGAGAACATCCTGCTGGGCCGCACCGATGTTACCGACGAAGAGTTGCAACCGGTGCTGGACGCCGCGCATGTGTCGGATTTTCTACCGAAGCTGCCCGATGGGCTGGATACGCTGGTGGGGCCGCGCGGATCGGCGCTGTCGGGTGGTCAGCGGCAAAGGGTGGTGATCGCGCGGGCGCTGCTGCGCAACACGCCGGTGCTGCTGTTGGACGAGGCCACCAGCGCGCTGGACGCGCAGAGCGAGAAGGTGGTGCAGACGGCGCTGGACAAGCTGGCGGGCGGGCGCACGACGCTGGTGATCGCGCATCGGCTGGCGACTATCCGCAACGCCGACAAAATCGTGGTCATGGAACGTGGCAAGGTGATCGACGAGGGTACACACGACGATCTGCTTGCACGAGGCGGTATCTATGCGGACCTTTTCCGCTTGCAGTACCAGGAGGGCATGACGGTGATCGACCGAGACGGAGTTGCCGCGCTGGCCGCACGGACGCCGGAAATCAATGCGTCGCAACCTTCGCTGTTCCGGCGGCTTTGGGGCCGGTTGATATGGGCGGCCTGATCCCGGTGTGGGCGAATTTCCATACGAAAATTCGTGTCAGCCCGTTCGTCTGGGTTGGCAGTCAGGTCCCAAGACGGTCGGACAGAAGTGTAACGCCGTGGTTGATTAGCACGGCGAGGACCAGGACCGGTACAAACCCGAAGATCACCCAGAGGGCAAAGAAGATCCACAACAGGTTCACGCCCAACATGGTTACGGCCGCCTTGGTATAATCCGGCGCCGCAGTAACTTGGTGTTCGCTCATCTCAATCTCCCGAGCAGTTTGGACACATTAAGTTTACTCTGAAAGATCCAAATGTCAGGCAAATCTGTCGCGAGGATTTCAGCCGCGCGCGGTTTTTAGCGCATCCGGGAGAGCCAGCGCGAATGCATCGAGGTTGTCTGCGGTGCCGCAGCTGAGCCGGATGCAGCGGTCCTGCGGAGCGGCAAAAGGCATGCGCACGAAGATCCCACGTTCAATCAGGACGGCCATCACCGCGCGGGCAAAATCGCCGTTGCCACCGCAGTCGATGGTGACGAAATTGGTGGCCGACGGAAGCGGAGTCAGCCCGTTGTCGCGCGCGATTGCGCTGATCCGGTCACGAGCGCTAGCGATTTCAGTGGTGACACGGACCAGCCAGTCGGTATCGGTCAGCGCGGCGAGCGCCCCGGCTTGTGCGGCGCGATTCATGCCAAAATGGTTGCGAACCTTGTTGAAGGCGGCGATCAGATCGGGCGCGCCGATGGCGTACCCGACGCGGGCGCCGGCCAAGCCGTAGACCTTGGAGAAGGTGCGCATCCGGATCACGCGAGGATCGTCGGCTGGCAGCGGCAGGGCGGTGCCCTCGGGAGCGCATTCGACATAGGCTTCGTCCAGAACCAGCAGACAACCTTCTGGCAGCGCGTCCATTGAGGCCTCGATCTCGGCACCGCTGTGCCAGCTGCCCATCGGGTTGTCGGGGTTGGCCAGATAGACCAGCTTGGCATCGACCTCGACCGCCTTTGCAAAAAGGGCGGCGGGATCTTCGTGATCGCTCTTGTAGGGCACCTTGTGCAACGTGCCGCCGAACCCGGCGACGTGGTAATTGAAGGTCGGATAGGCGCCCTCTGAGGTGACCACCGCATCGCCGGGCTCCACCATCAGCCGCACAAGGCAACCCAGCAGTCCGTCGATGCCTTCGCCGACTATGATGTTGTCGGGGCGGATGTCGTGATGGTTGGCCAGCGCATGTCGCAGGTCGTGGTTCTCGGCATCGCCATACATCCAGATGTCTTGTGCCGCCGCCTGCATGGCGGCGACAGCGCGGGGGGAGGGACCAAAGACGTTTTCGTTGGCGCCCAGCCGCGCCCGGAAGGGCGCGCCGCGTTGGCGTTCCTGCGTTTCAGGCCCGACAAAGGGCACGGTCGAGGGCAGCGATTGGGCAAGCGGGGTGTAGCGCGGGTATGTCATGGCGTCAGATAATCCCAGCCGCGTGGGTTCGGCAAGACTTGCCATGACGGGCTGCCGCCATCAGTTTGGCACGGCATTGCGCGAGAGGGTTGGCATGCGGTCGTTTCCGGTGATCGTGGTCCTTGCTTTGGCGTATCTGTTATTGTGGCCTATCACTCGCCCAAGGATGCGGGGCTGACCGGCACTTTTGCCGAAAATGATGCGTTGGGGGCGGCAAAGCTGGTAAAGTTGCCGAAAAGTGCGGTCGGGCCCGAGGATCTGGCAGTGCTGCCGGATGGAACCGTTTACAACGTCGATCTGGGCGGCACGCTCTACCGGATCGACGGTGCCGACGCCGGTGGCTGTGGATCAGCTGGGTGGCCGGCCTCTAAGGCTTAACGCGGGGCCGGACGAGGCGAGCTATATCGCGGACAGTCTCACCGGCATCCGGCGCTGGACCGGGCCGGGACAGGTGGAAACGTTGGTCGATCAGATCGACGGCGGCCCGGTCATCTATGCCAACCAGCTGGACGTAGCGCGCGACGGCACGGTTTTTTCTCGAATTCTTCGGGCAGGTTCGACCCCGAAACCATGGGTGGGACCAAGCCGACATCGGTCATGACGATCTTTGAACAGTCCGACACCGGCTAGGTCGTGCGGCGGCTGCTTGATGGCATGGTGGAGAAGATCGCCACTGGGTTTGTTTATACCAATGACGGGGCGCTGTCGCCGGAGGAGGAATTCCTGCTGATCGCTGAGACCGGGCGGGCTCGGGTACATCGGTTGCGGCTGAACGGACTGCTTGCGGGGGAGCGGGAGCTGTTTCTGGACAACCTGCCAGGGTATCCCGACAATATCGAGGCGCAGGGTGATGGCACCTATTGGATCGCTCTGGCCAGCCCGCGGGTGCCGGTGGAGGCGTTGATGCCCTTTCTGGTGCGCCGCAAGAGTGTCTGGCGGCTGGCTCCGATAGCGCGGCCCGCGCCGATCGAAAAAGGACATCTGCTGCAGGTCGATGGCGAGGGCAGGGTGCTGTGCTCGCTGCAGGACCCGTCAGCGGATCTGGGGATCACCACCGGCGGTCGTGTCATCGATGGGCAGCTCTATGTGATGACGCTGGACAGTCCGGGGTTGGGGAGAGTGCCGCTGGCGACGGGACAATAGCGGAGCCGCCCGGGCGTCCTGCCCTAACGTCTTTCTGGTGCGGGCGGCGGTTTCGGGGCAGGTTCTGTCAAGACTTTGGCATGATTGCAGGGAGGAGCCGCCATGGCCCGCGTTTCGGTAGAGTACAAGGATCACATCGCCTATGTCACGTTAACTCGGGGCGACAAGATGAACGCGCTGGACCGCGCGATGATGGAGGCCATTGTCGCTGCCGGGCAGGAGGTCGCTGCGTCGGACGCGCGGGCGGTGGTGCTGTCGGGCGAGGGCAAGAGTTTCTGCGCCGGGCTGGACATGGCCAGCTTTGCCACCATGGGGACGATCGACCCCGAGGAGTGGCTGATGGGGCGCACCCACCACGACGCCAATCTGGTGCAGGAAGTGGCGCTGGTCTGGCGCCGGGTGCCGGTGCCGGTGATCGCCGCGCTTCAGGGTGCGGTGTTCGGTGGCGGGCTACAACTGGCGCTGGGAGCGGACATCCGTATTGCCGCGCCGGGTGCCAAGTTGGCGGTGATGGAGATGAAATGGGGGCTGGTTCCAGACATGGGCGGCATGGCGCTGTTGCCGGCGCTGGTTCGGTCGGACGTGTTGCGGCAATTGACTTATACCGCGCGTCCGGTCCCGGCGGATCAGGCTGAACGCTGGGGGCTGGTAACGTCGCTGTCGGATGATCCGCTGAGCGCGGCGCAGGCGCTGGCCGAGGACATCGCGGGCAAGAGCCCGTCCGCGATCCGGGGCGCGAAGCGGCTGATTGAAGTGGCCGAGGCCGCCACGCGTGAGGACGTTCTGCTGGCGGAATCGCGCGAACAGGTGCAGCTGATCGGGAAAGCTGACCAGATGGAGGTGATCGCGGCGCAGATGCAGGGGCGCAAGGCAAGTTTCAAGTGAAATCAGGATGTTTCAAGCCTGTCTTGCAGCAACGGATACACGAAGAACACCCTGGCGGCCATGGCGGCATCCGGGGTGTTCTTTCTTTGACTACTTATGAAGATATGAAAGAGCTTAGCCCAGTTCATTAAGGCGCAAGAGTGCCTCTTTCAGCTTGCTCTCTTCCTCTTCGCGCGCCGCCAGGTTGGCACGGGTTTCTTCGACCACCTCGGCGGGCGCGGAGGCTGCGAACTTGGGGTTGTTCAGGCGGCCGCGCAACCCGCTGAGTTCCTTGGCCAGTTTGCCCAGGGTCTTTTCCAGCCGGGTCTTTTCCTCGCCGATGTCGATGATATCGGCTAGTGGCAGGCCGAAGCTGGCGCCGCCGGCGGCCACCGTGATGGTGCCCTTGGGCATGGCGTCGGCGCGGCTGAGGCTGTCGATCCGGGCGAGACGCTTGATCAGGACCTCGTTGCGATCCCATGCTTGTTGTCCGGAAGAGTCGATTTCGGTCACCAGCATCGGAATTTTCAGACCGGCGGGCACATGCATCTGGGCACGGGCCGAACGTACGCTTTCGATCAGGCCAATCACCCAGTTCATCTCTTGATCGGCATCGCCATCGATCAGGCCCGCGCCATACTCCGGCCAGTCGGCGTGGATCAGCATGCCGGATCGGGATCCGGACAGTTGCCAGAGCTCTTCGGTTATGAAGGGCATGATCGGGTGCAGCAGGATCAGGCATTGATCCAGCACCCATTTCATCGTGGCCTGTGTTTCGGCCAGGGCCGCCGGGTCATCGCCCTGCAATAGGGGTTTGGAGAATTCGACGTACCAATCACAGACCTTGCCCCAGACAAAGGCATAAAGCGCGTTGGCCGCGTCGTTGAAACGGTAGGTCGCCAGCGCATCGTCGACATCGGCCCGCACTCGGGCGGTTTCGCCCAGGATCCATTTGTTTAGCGTCTGCTGTGGCTGCGGGATGGTGTCGGCGGTGACGTCGAAGACGCCGTTCAACTCTGCAAACCGGGCGAAGTTCCACAGCTTGGTGCCGAAATTCCGATATCCGGCAATACGTTGCATGTCGAGCTTCAAGACGCCGCCAAGCGCTGCCATGGCCGCCGAGGAGAACCGCAAGGCATCGGCGCCGTATTCGTCGATGACCTCGAGCGGGTCGACGACATTGCCGACCGATTTCGACATCTTCTTGCCCTTGGCGTCGCGCACCAGCCCGTGAAGGTAAACCTCCTTGAACGGAATTTCATCAACCACGGCCAATTGCATCATCATCATCCGGGCGACCCAGAAGAACAGGATGTCCTGCCCGGTAACAAGCACGGAGGTGGGGAAATATTTCTCCAGTTCGGGTGTCTGTTCCGGCCAGCCCAGCGTGCCGATAGGCCACAGGCCGGAGGAGAACCAGGTATCGAGCACATCGGGGTCGCGCCAGACCGGGTAAACCAGTTTGGTCGGATCCTGATCAACGGCATAGTGCGCCAGGCTTTCCGCCAGCGCGTGGATGGCGGCGTGTTTGTCCTCAACCTCGACCACGGTGGCGTGGTTCAGGGGGGCGGGGATGTCCGCGTTGTCGTCGAGGAACCGGTTGACGACTACTTCGAAGGACGGGCCGCAATGAGAAACGTCGCCGACGTGCAGCATACCGCCTTCGTTCAGCAGCCGCCCGAGTTCGACAAGGTCGAGGTCGCCATCGCCTTCATCGTCGGAGAAATTCTCAGCCGACAGGTTCAGGCCGTACCAAACCGGGATTTGATGCCCCCACCACAGCTGGCGCGAGATACACCAGGGTTCGATGTTCTCCAGCCAGTGGTAGTAGGTCCGTTCGCCGCTTTCGGGGAGGATTTTGACCGTGCCGTCGCGCACTTTGTCCAGTGCCGGGCCGACGACCTTTTCAGCGTCCACGAACCACTGATCGGTCAGCATCGGTTCAATCACCACCTTGGAGCGGTCGCCAAAGGGCTGCATAATGGGCTTGTTTTCCACGAACGGAACCGGTTCGCCTTCGTCTCCGAGGACCATCACGGCGAGGCCTTCGGCCGTGATCTGCTCCACCACGCGTTTGCGGGCCTCGAACCGGTCCAGCCCGCGCAGATCGTCCGGGACGAGGTTGATCGCGTCGGCCTCGCCTTCGCTCAGGGTCCGCTCGCCCTTGGCGACTTCCATCGCGATACGGGCTGCGGTTTCATAGCTGTCGCCATCCGCGCGCATCTGCGCGCGCGTGTCCATCAGGCGGTACATCGGAATGCCACTTCGCCGGGCGACCTGATAGTCGTTGAAGTCATGCGCACCGGTGATCTTGACCGCGCCAGAGCCAAAATCCGGATCCGGATAGTCATCCGTGATGATCGGGATCAGGCGGCGGTGCTCTTTCGGGCCGACTGGGATTTCGCAGAGTTTGCCAACAATTGGCGCGTAACGCTCATCTGACGGATGAACTGCAACCGCACCGTCGCCAAGCATGGTTTCGGGCCGCGTCGTTGCGATAGAGATATAGTCACGCTCTTCTTCCAGCACGACCGTGCCGTCCTCGTCCTTCTCGACGTAGGTATAGGTTTCGCCGCCCGCCAGCGGGTATTTGAAGTGCCACATGTGGCCGGCGACTTCGATGTTCTCGACTTCGAGATCTGAAATCGCGGTCTCGAAACGCGGGTCCCAGTTGACCAGTCGCTTGCCACGATAGATCAGCCCCTTGTGATACATGTCGACAAAGACCTTGATCACGGCGTCGTGGAAATTCGGACCCTTGCCCTTCTCCGGATCGCCCGGTGCGCCGCCCATGGTAAAGGCTTCGCGCGACCAGTCGCAGGAGGCGCCGAGCCGCTTTAGCTGGCCGATGATGGTGCCGCGCGATTTGACCTTTTGCTGCCAGACCCGGTCCAGGAACGCGTCGCGGCCCATCTCAACACGCGAGGGTTCCTGATTGGCGGTCATTTCGCGTTCGGTCACCATCTGGGTTGCGATGCCGGCATGATCGGTGCCGGGCTGCCAGAGCGTGTCGAAGCCGCGCATGCGGTGCCAGCGGATCAGAATGTCTTGCAGGGTGTTGTTAAAGGCGTGACCCATGTGCAGCGATCCGGTGACGTTGGGGGGCGGGATCATGATGCAATAGGTTTCGGCGCGGGAGGCGTTTGCCCCCGCCTTGAAGCACCCGGCCTCTTCCCATGCTCGATACAGGCGGTCCTCGGCTTCGGCCGCGTTGAAGGTTTTTTCCATCGCCATCGTGACAGTCCCTTTTCCGGTCCCAGGTTCCTCTAGCGAAACCCAGGCGCGAGGGGAAGGTAGGGACCATGGTTTTCTGGACATTCCGACGTGGGAGCAGGTCGAAAGGCCGCATTTGCGTAGTTGTACAAGAAGAAACCGTGGCGTGGGCACGCCGCGCACCCCGGACGACAGCCTCTCTCGGCGAAACGGAACTGGGGCAGGGCGGTCTCTCCTTGTGCGGTCATCGGCTCGCCAACCTGTACCGCCGGATCAGTAGAGACCGGGCAGGGTTAATTTCTGGTTACGGGCTTCTTCTTGTTGCAAATACGCAATCGCGCCGCAGGCGCAATCATTCAAACTTGCGCGCCTCCGGCGCGCTCCACTGGATCAGGATACAGCGCAAAGCGCTGCTTGAAGTATTGCTCGACCCGGTCATAGGCCGGTTGGTGAAAATGGATCGTTAGCAAGGAATGCCGGTCGCCTTCGAATTCAAGCGTTTTTAGGTCCTGTCCGAACGCACGCTTCAGGGCGTCGAACAGGGGATCCGGCACCAGTTTGTCGCGCGAAAAGCGCATCGCAAGCCCCGGTCCGCGGGCCTGCATCCCCTTGCGGGCCCCCCTTGCGGGCCGCCGCGATGTCCTTTTTGTTCATATGCAGCTGGCCTTTGGAACGGATTGGCAAGGCAGGTTGGCTGGCCACACCGCCGATCACCGCTTCGTCGGCCATCAGGGTCAGGGCAAAGCTGCCGGTCAGGCACATGCCGATAACGCCGACGCCCGGGCCGCCTTCGCGGTGATGGATATGGCGTGCCAATTCCCGCAACCACCCGGCGAAAGGGCTTTGCTGGCCTTTCAGAAAGACGTTGAGTTCCCGCCTGACACAGATGACCCGCAGCGTGTTGCGCAGCATCGCCACCCGGCCGAAGGGTCCCAGAAAATGCGGCAGATAGACCCGAAAACCGGCTGCGTTCAGCCGTTTCACCAGATCCAGCGTCTGCGGCCCGATCCCCGGCAGTTCCTGCATTAGCAGGATTGGCGGGCCGTCACCGCTGACGTGCACGTCATGGGTTGCGGTTTCACCGGTCAGCAGCGGGGCTGAAAAGGAAAACGTGTCTTTCGGAGTCCAGTCGCTCATTCCAGCAACTTAGGCAACGGTACGCAGCTCTGTCTAGGGCAGGGCACGGTCCGTGCGGTCCAGTTTGGTGGCCAGATGAATGAGGCTTTCCGAGGACTTGACTCCGCGCGCTTCGCCGATTCGGTCAAGCGTTTCGTCCAGATCGGCAGTCGTGGAGGCCGTGACCTGGACCAGCAGGTCAAACCGGCCAGACGTCGTATACACCGTCTCCACCCCTTCCAATGCGCGCAGCCGGGTCAGGACGGCGGGACCGGACCTGGGTTCGATCGACACCAGAACCGAGGCGCGCAGAGCTGGTTCGGTCGCGCTGCCCGCGCGCAGAGTATAGCCTGCGATCGCGCGTTGGTTTTCCAGCCGTTCGATCCGGGCCTGTACGGTGGTGCGAGCAAGTCCCAGTTTTCGGGCGAGTTCAGCAACCGGAGCCCGGGCATTCTCCCGCAGCAGCCTCAGTAAGGCGCGGTCTTTTTCGTCGAATTGCGCATCCATGTCGTCAGTTTGGCGGAAATTTCTGGCAAATCAATATATCTGCCGGGCGGAATTGGTATCGGGGCGTCGGATACTGGGGAGAACAGTGAGGTAAATCGATGCAACGACATCTATCCCCCATCGCGTCGCCGGAAGCCTATCTGGCGCGCCACCAGCCGGATCATCCGGTCATGTTTCTGGCGCCCGATGCGCTGCAAGCAACGGCCCGGCGGTTCCTCGACGGGTTTGGCGGGCTGGTGACCTACGCGGTCAAAGCCAATGCCCGGGCCGAGGTTCTGGCCAATCTTGATGCCGCCGGGATCGGTGGATTCGACGTGGCCTCGCCGCAGGAAATGGCAGCGGTTCGTGCGCTGAACGAACTGGCAGTGCTGCATTACAACAATCCGGTGCGGTCGTCGGACGAGGTGGCGGAGGGGATTGCGGCGGGGGTTGCCAGCTGGTCGGTGGACGAAGCAGGCGAATTGGACAAGCTGGGCGCGGTGCCGCGTAGTGCGGAGGTTGCGGTCCGGTTCACGCTGCCTGTGGTCGGGGCAGCCTATGATTTCGGCGAAAAATTCGGGGCCACCCCGGAAGAAGCTGCGCAGTTGTTGGCACGGGTGGACGAACGCGGCTTTGCCCCGGCATTGAGTTTTCACCCGGGCACGCAATGTAGCGATCCAGGGGCCTGGGTGGCCTACATCGACGATGCGGCGCGGATCGCGCGACAGGCAGGCGTCCGGATCGCGCGGCTGAACGTCGGCGGCGGGTTTGCGGCCCATCGCGGCGGCGCGGTTCCGGATCTGGACCGCGTATTCACCGCCATCGGGCGCGCGACGCGCGACGCCTTTGCCGGACAGGTGCCGGCCCTGGTGTGCGAGCCCGGACGCGCTATGGTGGCTGAGGGCTTTTGCCTTGCAACGCGGGTCAAGAGCCTGCGCTCCGGCGGTGACGTCGTTTACCTGAACGACGGGATCTATGGCGGGCTGACCGACCTGCGCGACATGGGGTTGAGCGGACGGGTGCGGGTGATCGGCCCTCGGGGCGACAGACGAACGGGGCAACCGGTGCCACGTGTCGCCTTTGGACCGACCTGTGACAGCCTTGACCGGTTGCCGGACGGGTTGATGTTGCCTGCGGACACCCGGGTCGGAGATTATGTTCTGTTTGATGGCATGGGCGCCTATTCCATTGCCATGTCTACGGGCTTTAACGGCTATGGGGTCGATGCGGTTGTGACCGTTTTGTCGTTGTCTGGACATTCCGCCGGGGCAGGCTAGTGTCGCGTCGGACAGGGAATGCGAGGGCGCGATGGACAAGTTTGGGAAAAGCCAACCGGTATTTCGGGTCGAGGACGTGCGGTTTCTCACCGGGCAGGGCCGCTATATCGATGATATCGCACCGAAGTCGGCGCTGCACGCCGTGTACCTGCGTAGCCAGGTCGCGCATGGTGTGATCACTGCGATAGAGCTGAAGGCGGCCCGTGCCGCTCCGGGGGTGCATCTTGTGCTGACGCTAGAGGATCTGGAAGCGGCCGGGCTGACGGTTGGCATGGATGGCACCGTGGTCAAGAACCGCGATGGCAGCGACGGGACCAAGCCCGAGCGCCCGATGCTGGCGCGCGGCAAGGTTCGCTTTGTCGGCGAGGCGGTGGCGATGGTCGTGGCCGATACGCTGGCCCAGGCGCGCGATGCCGCCGAGATGATCGAACTGGAGATCGACGGTCTTCCGGCCAAGCTGGATCTTGCTGCGGGTGGTGAGACGATTCACTCTGAGGCTCCGGACAATCGGGCGTTTGACTGGGGGCTTGGCGACGAGGAGGCCACGCAGGTAGCCTTCGACGCGGCGGCCCGGACTGTCAGCCTTGAGGTCGGGGACAACCGAATCATCGTCAACTCGATGGAGCCGCGCGGCTGTTTCGCGGAATGGGAGAACAACCGGCTGCACCTGGCCTTTGGTGGGCAGGGCGTCTGGGGCATGAAGACCCAGCTGGCGGCCAAGCTGGGGCTGGACGAGGATCAGGTGCGGGTAACCAATCCAGACGTCGGTGGCGGGTTCGGTATGAAGGGTATGGCCTATCCGGAATATTTTTCCGTTGCACAAGCGGCGCGGCTGCTGGGGAGGCCGGTGCGCTGGATGTCGGACCGGAACGAGGCGATGCTAAGCGACAACGCGGGCCGGGATCTGGTGTCGGTTGCCGAGTTGGCCTTTGATGAGGATCATCGCATTACCGCTTACCGGGTGCGGACGCGGTGCAATCTGGGGGCCTATAACTCTCAGTTTGGCCAGCCGATCCAGACCATGCTGTTCAGTCGGGTTCTGACGGGGTGCTACGACGTGCAAACCATCTGGCTACAGGTCGAGGGTTACTACACCAACACGACGCAAGTGGATGCCTATCGCGGCGCCGGTCGACCCGAAGCGATTTATGTGCTGGAACGGGTGATGGACCGGGCGGCGCGCGAGTTGGGGGTGGATCCTTGGGAGCTGCGGCGCCGCAACTTCATCCAGCCGGAGGCTTTCCCGTACACGAGTGCGACGGGAGAAACCTATGACGTGGGCGAATTCGACCGGGTGCTGACGCGCGCGGGGGTCGAGGCGGATGCCGACGGTTTCGCGGCACGCAAGGCGGCCGACGCGGATCGCGGGCTGCTGCGGGGGCAGGGCCTGTGTTACTATATCGAAAGTATTCTGGGTGATCCTTCGGAAGGGGCAAAGGTCGAGTTCTGCGAGGATGGCACGGTGAATCTCTATGTCGGCACGCAATCGAACGGGCAGGGGCATGAGACGGTCTATGCCCAATTCCTTGCCGACCAGACCGGGATTCCGGCGCATCTGATCCGGGTCGTGCAGGGCGACAGCGACCTGATCAAGCAGGGTGGCGGTACCGGGGGCTCGCGGTCGGTGACGACGCAAAGCACGGCGACGCTGGCGACGGTGAGCACGATGATCGCCGCCTTTACGCCTTATCTGGCGGACAAGATGGGGGTTGCCGAGGACGCCGTATCGTTCGATGACGAAACCTTCCGCGCGCCGGGCTCGAACCTGACGCCGACGATGATGGAGGCGGCGGAGCTGGCGCGCGAGGACGGTCGCGACGATCTGCTGGTGCATGAGGAACGGGCCACTCTGCCTGGCCGCAGCTATCCCAATGGCGCCCATGTGGCCGAGGTTGTTGTGGATCCCGAGACCGGGCAGGTGACCGTCGACCGCTACACGGTGGTCGATGATTTTGGCAATCTGATCAACCCGATGCTGGCAGAGGGCCAGGTGCATGGCGGTGTGGTGCAGGGGATCGGTCAGGCGTTGAGCGAACACGTGGTCTTTGACGAGGAAGGCCAGCTGCTGACCGCCAGCTTCATGGATTATGGAATACCGCGAGCGGGCGACATGCCGATGATCGGGTTCGCTGCGGAACCGGTGCCGTCAACCGCCAACCTGATGGGGATGAAGGGCTGCGGCGAAGCCGGTACGGTGGGGTCGATGGCGGCGGTGTCCAATGCGGTGCAGGACGCGTTGTGGGACGCGGGTGTGCGGCAGGCCGACATGCCGTTCACGCCGCTCAGGGTATGGGACATGGTGAACAATGGTGCTGGCGCGGCTTCGTAAACGCATTGAAGGGTGGTTCGCCCGGCCGCTACAATCCGAGCATTCCGCCGAGACACGGCACCGCGAGCCGCAGGTCCATGTGATCATCCTGGACGGTACTATGTCGACGTTGGAACCGGGGCGCGAGACCCACGCGGGCATCACTTATCGCCTATGCCGCGAGATGGGGGCCGGGGTATCGGTGTTCTACGAAGCCGGCGTGCAGTGGCGCAGCTGGCGCAGTATTCCCGATGTGATGATGGGCCGGGGCATCAACCGGCAGATCCGCCGCGCTTATGGCTATCTGGCGTCCCGCTACCGGCCGGGAGACCGGATCTTCCTGATGGGGTATTCGCGCGGCGCCTATGCGGTTCGGTCGCTGGCCGGGGTAATCGATATGGTCGGGTTGCTGACCCCGGAACATGCCACGGTGCGTAACATTCGTACCGCCTATCGTCACTATCAGACGACACCCCAAAGCCCCATCGCGCAAATCTTTTCGCGGTCGTTCTGCCACCCAGAGGTTCCGATTGAGATGGTTGGTGTCTGGGACACTGTCAAGGCGCTGGGTCTAAGATTGCCCATCCTGTGGCAGTGGTCCGACGCGCGGCATGCCTTTCACAGTCACCAATTGGGGCCTTGCGTGCGGAACGGGTTCCAGGCGCTGGCGCTGGATGAAAATCGCGCGGTCTTTGCGCCGGTGTTGTGGGATTGTCCCGTGGGGTGGGAGGGCCACGTCGAGCAGGTCTGGTTCAGGGGAACCCACGGTGATGTGGGCGGTCAACTGGGCGGGTTTGAACCGGCGCGGCCATTGGCCAATATATCGCTGGTTTGGATGCTGGAGCAGGCCGAACGCTGCGGCATGCCGTTGCCGCCGGGTTGGGCTACGCGGATCTATACCGATCCTGACGCGCCTTCGGTCGGGACGTGGCGCGGATGGGGCAAGATCTTTTGGTTGCGGCGACGGCGAGTCGTCGGGCGGGATCGGTCCGAACGGCTGCACGAGACGGTGCGGCCCGAGGACCGCGCTCGCGCCGGGTTGGGCGAAATGAGGGTGACACAAACCGCCGGATGAGGTCTGCCGGTTGCCAGTGCGCGGAGTAAGTGTTCAGTCCCGGCATCTGGTGGGTCGGATTTAAAATGAACTGTGAACTCACGCTGAAGTGCAGTTCCTGATTTGTCTTTCTAGGGCTTGTGTACATTCGGGATTCCCTTTTGGTCTGAGTTCTTATTCAAGCTCGCCAAAGAGAAGGATTGAATGGACCAGAGCAGATTTGTTCTCACGGATCGCCAGTGGCGTGCGATTGAGCCCTTGTGTCCCGGTGGTGTTCCATCTCCGGGGCGGACTGCAGGCGATACGCGTGGCGGTACTCTGGATCGCGCGGACGGATGCGCCTTGGCGTGACCTGCCGCGGGAACTCGGGAATTGGAACAGCACCTTCCGTCGTTTCCGGCGATGGGTTCAAGCGGATGTTTTCAAACTGATATTCGATGTGCTCAGTGACGAACCAGACATGGAATACACCATGACCGATGCGACAATCGTCAAGGTTCACCGCCACGGGTTGGGCGCAAAAGGGGGACCCAGGGCCAGGCCAAAGGTAAGTCGAAGGGCGGCTGGACACCCAAAGTCCTCGCTCTGGTGGACGCACTTGGGACCCTGGTGCGCTTCGTGTTGATGCCTGCCAACCGATACAACACTGTTGGTGTTGAGCCTCTCCTCCGTGGCGTGGAGTTCGGTGCGTTGCTTGCCGACAAGGCATTCGACGGCAATTGGATCATCGACGACATGAATGAACGCGGTGCAAAGATTGTCATCTCGCAGCGCCCACAAAGATTGAAGCCTCTTACGATCGACGAAGAGATGTACAAGTGGCGCCATCTGATCGAGAACTATTCCGGAAACTGAAGGAATTCAAACGTATAGCCATGCGCTCAGACAAAACTGACACGTCCTATGCAGCGGTGATCCACCTATGTTCAGCACTCATCAACTCTCGATGAATGTACACAAACCTTAGTACAGAATTTGAACTTCGTTTGTGAATCCACCCGGCAACGGCATCCGGTCCACGGTGATCATGCCCGACGAGGTGGCGATTGGCATCCTGAGAATCCGGCCAAGCCCGCCGAGCCAGGCTGAAATGGACCGGATGCCGAGCGACGAGGATCTGGGCGATACAATTCGCTTCGTGGCCGAAATGCTGGCGCGGGCCTGTCTCAACGAAATCCTGATCTCGTCGACGTGGAACCGGTTCTACCAGGGGTTTGACGAGCTATAGTCACCGAGAGGCGGCCATCAGCGCCGGGTCATGCCCATGATTATGCAGGTGGTATTGCCGGTGGCATAAAGCTTGCCGTCCGCGACGCCGCGGATTTCGCCATGGGCAACTCCGGTGGAGCGCCCGGAATGGTCGATCTCGCCGATGCAGTCGATTTCCATGCCCAGCGGGATCGAGCGGACGATGTTGATCTTGTATTCCAGCGTTGTGTAGATTGAGCCCTTGGGCACGCGGGTCATCACCGCGCAGGCCATGGCGGAGTCCAGCAGCGTGCCGTACCAACCGCCGTGCACGGTGCCCATCGGGTTGGTCACGTCGAACTGGGGTGCGCCACGGAACACCACGCGGCCGTCTTCGACCGAGCGCAGCTTATAGCCCATGGTCTTGCTGATCGGCGGGGCTGGCAGGCGACCTTCGAGAATGCCCTGCATGAACTCCATCCCCGACATTTCGAGGATCTGCTCGGTCTTTAGTAACTCACTGTGATCGCTGGCGTAAAACATGCGCGCCTCCCTTTGCGGGAGACGCTAGGGGGCCGCCGATGGACGGACAAGATTTACGCTACGTTCTGCAGTTTCGCGCGCGGGGTGACCCCCAGGGCATGGCAGACGTCGCGGGTCAGTTCGGGACGGTTCAGGGTGTAGAAGTGCAGCTTGTCGACACCGCCTTCCAGCAGGTCACTGCAAAGTTCGGTGCAGATCGCGGTCGCCAACAGGTCTTCGCGCCCGTCGCGGACCGCTTTTTCAAAGGCATCCTCGACCCATTGCGGGATGGTGGTGCCGCAGCGGCGGGCAAAGTTGCGTGCGCCTTTCCAGTTCTCGATCGGCAGGATACCCGGGGTGATCGCTGAGCCATCGATGCCCGCCTTTTCGCAGGCGTCGCGAAACCGAAAGAAGGTTTCTGCCTCGAAGAAGAACTGGGTCAGCGCCTCGGTCGCGCCGGCATCGAGCTTTCGTTTCAGCCAGTCGATATCGGCTTGCGCGCTGGCTGCTTCGGGGTGGATGTCGGGATAGGCGCCGACGCGGATGTTGAAACGGCCGCTTTCTGTGAGCGCCGCGATCAGGTCGACCGAGTTTGCAAAACCGTCAGGGTGCGCGGTGAACCGGCCTTCGCCCTTGGGCGGATCGCCCCGCAGAGCGACGATGTCCTTGACCCCGGCCTCGGCAAAGCCGTTGGCGATTGTCATGGTCTCGTCACGAGTGGCGTTCACGCAGGTCAGGTGTGCGGCGACATTCAGACCCGAAGAGCTGTGCAGGGTCGCCACCGCCTCGCGGGTGAGGTCGCGGGTGGTACCGCCAGCACCATAGGTGACAGAAACAAAGCGCGGGTCCAGCGGCGCCAGGGTCTGCACGGTATCCCACAGCCGGAACGACGCGGCGAGGTTCTGCGGCGGGAAGAATTCGAAGGAAACGATGGGCGCGGTCATGGCGGGAGATATCCTCAAGATTTGGCCCCTTGTTGCATGTGCGCGGTTGTGAGACAATTTCATAATTCTCAAGAACTACATGAGTTGAGCATGAGGTTGTTAATTGCGCTGCTTTTGCCGTGGCTTGTGTTCTTTACGATCCGCAGGCCGTGGCAGGGGATATTTTGCCTGATCCTGCAAATCACCTTGATCGGCTGGCCGGTAGCCGCGATCTGGGCTGTCTACGCGTTGAGCCAGTTTAACACCGAGCGCAAGATCGAGGACCATCATCGCTCACAGGACAGGAACGACTGAAGTTGCATATCGAATTCCGTCATTTGCGTACCATCAAGGCCATCCATGAATATGGCGGTCTGGCCCGGGCCGCCGACCAGCTGAACATCACCCAGAGCGCGTTGAGCCATCAGATTAAAGGGTTAGAGGAGCAGGCTGGTGTCGAGTTATTCGTGCGCCGGTCCAAGCCGATGAAACTGTCTCCGGCCGGGTTGCGGCTGTTGCGGCTGGCGGAGCAGATCCTGCCACAGGTGGAGGCGATGCAGGCCGAGTTCGCCTCGCTGCGCGACGGCAAGACCGGGCGGATGCATATCGCGATCGAATGCCACGCCTGTTTCGAATGGCTATTCCCGGTGCTCGAAGCGTTTCGCAAGAGCTGGCCCGATGTGGATGTGGACATCAAGCCGGGGCTGGCCTTTGACGCGCTGCCAGCGCTGCAAAAGGAAGAGGTCGATCTGGTGGTGTCGTCCGACCCGGAGGATATCGCTGGTGTAGAATTCATAGAACTCTTTGATTACGCGCCTGTTTTCGTCGCATCGGCGCTACATCCGCTGGCCGCGAAACCCTTTGTCGATGCCGAGGATTTCCGCAACGAGACGTTGATTACCTATCCGGTGGAACGCTCCCGCCTCGATGTGTTCAGCCAGTTGCTGATCCCGGCCAAGGTGGAGCCACAGGCGATCCGGCAAGTTGAACTGACTGCGGTGATCCTGCTGCTGGTAGCGTCGAACCGCGGCGTTTCCGTTTTGCCGGACTGGGTGGTGCGCGAGGTCAAGTACAGCTCTGACTATGTCACCCGGCCGTTGACGAAATTCGGACTCACACGGCGGCTTTTTGCTGCAGTGCGTACGGATGACATGGACAAGCCCTTTGTTCAGCAGTTGATCCGCCTGGCCGGTCAGGAAGCCAAGCGGCTGCAGCAGGCCTGAGGCCATTGATTAACGATACGTTATTTCGTCGGACAATTATTTTGACGTTATGGTTGGCCTAACCGGAAACTGCGGTGTGGGGTGCGGCGGCTGACCTTGCCGTCGGACCTCGGGACTACGTGTGGTTGCCGCCACCGGATACCGCCGGAAGGACAGGCCATGCAACACAACCGCGCAGCCGCAAGAACCATCCCCGATGTGCAGTTGGGGCTGACCGGGGATAAGATCGCCGCATCCCGCCTGCCTGTTCTGCACCGGTTGGCTGCGGAACAGAGCGGTCTGGCAGAGATTTATGACCGGCTGGTGCCGCAGGCGCTGGAACTCACCTTTGCCGAGGTCTTTGCCACCCGTGCGCAGGGCGGATTTCGGGGCATCAACGTGACCTATCCTTACAAGCAGCGGGCCGTGTGGCGCATATGACCGTGGACGACTCGCCGGTGCGGGCCATTGGGTCCGTCAATACTGTGGTGTTCGAAGCCAACGGGCCAAAGGGCTACAACACCGATTATTCCTGCTTCCTGACCGCCTTGTCGGCGCGAACGGAGCGAGATGCTCCCCGGCGTGTGCTGCATGATTGGTGCCGGTGGCGTGGGTCGGGCGGTGGCCTTTGGCCTGCTGGCGCTGGGCGCGGAAGAAATTCGACTGGTCGATATGGATGCGGGCCTGGCCGATGTCCTGGCCGCCGATCCACCAAGGGCGGCGTCGCCGTTGACGAAGGTCACGACAGGTACAAAAACAGCAATAGCGGTTGTTGACGCGCAGGGGGTGCTGAACTGCACGCCGCTCGGTATGGATGGCTTGCCGGGCACTCCTGTGCCGCGAGAGGCGCTGCGCGGGGCAGAATGGGTTGTTGATGCGGTTTATACCACTGTGAATAGCCATTTTCTAAGCGGTGCCCGCGCTGATGGGGTGCAGGTGATTTAAGGCGTGCATGCTTGGGCGCGGTTCGCGGGCAAGCCGTTGGACGAGGGCCGGCTTCGCACTGATCTGGCGCGGGGGTGAGTCATCCGTCGAGAAAGCGGACCGGTTTGGTCCACTGCAGGAGTGCGACACAGCCATTGTCACTCCAGACCCGGTGTTGGCTGCCCTTTGGGTTGATAACGTAGTCACCCGCCGTGTAGGTGCCTTGGTCATCGCTTTGCGCACCGTCAAGCATCAGGATGGTTTCGACGTCCTGATGCAGATGGAGCGGAGCGGATGCGCCAGGAACGTATTTCAACACGGCGACGGCGGGTTCGCCAGTCAGCAGCCAGTGTATGGTGATGCCAGGTTTGAACGGCTCGAAGGTCAGCTCGCGCCAGCCTCCCCCTGTGAGATTGGAGACAACGGTCGGCTCAAGCATTCAGCGGCTCCAGAATCTTACTCGTGGGTGCAGCCCAGCCGACGATGCCCCCCTGGGCGGTAATCATCTCAATCGCGGCCTGCTTGAACTGCGGAAAATAGCTTTCGGTGGCGTCAGTGGCGAGCAGGGCATCGTAGCCCCTGTCGTTGGCCTCGCGCATGGTTGTCTGGACGCAGACCTCGGTGGTGACGCCGGCAAAGACCAGCTGTTTAAGCCCATTGTCGCGAAGTATCCTGTCGAAATCGGTGCCGTAGAACGCGCCCTTGCCGGGCTTGTCGACAACGATCTCGCCCGCGATCGGGCAAAGTTCAGGGATGATTTCGGCTCCCGGCTCGCCGGCAATCAGGATACGGCCCATCGGCCCCGGATCGCCGATGCGCAGACGGGGCGCGCCCCTGTTTCGCTTTGCAGCGGGCAGGTCAGAGAGGTCAGGCCGATGGCATTCGCGGGTATGGATCACCGGCAGACCTGCGGCGCGAAACCCAGCGATCAGCCGCGCGGTAGTGGGGATGATGGTGCGTAGCAGGCTGACATCGTTGCCCAAGGTGGCGCCAAAACCGCCGGGTTCCATGAAATCGCGCTGCATGTCGATGACAATTAGGCCCAGCGTTGCCGGATCGAAGGGGAAATCGAAGGGATCTGCGAGGATCACTGCCATCACGCGTGCCCCGCCATAAAGGAGCCGATCTCGGCCGTGTTTGCGGCGGCGGCGCTTGTTTCAAAAGCGACGCGCCCCTCGCTCATCACCACGATCCGGTCAGACAGTTCCAGGATCTCGTCCAGATCCTCGGAGATCAGAAGCACCGCGACACCGCTATTGCGCGCCTCAATCAGCCGGTCGCGGATGGCGGCGACAGCGGCAAAGTCGAGTCCGAAACAAGGGTTTGCCACCACCAGAAGGTCTACATCCCCGGTCAGTTCGCGCGCCAGCACAGCGCGCTGGACGTTGCCGCCCGAAAGGGCGGCGATAGGGCTGTGGGGCGAGGTGGTCTTAACCTTGAATTCGGCGATCCGATCGGTGGCGTTGTCCAGAATGGCGCGGGTGTTTTTCCAGAACCGGGGTTTGCCGTCTGTTCCAGTATCGAAATCCCGGAAGGCGAGGTTTTCGGCGACGCTCATCCGTGGCGCGCAGGCATTGTGGAGCGGTTCCTCGGGCAGGTATCGGACCTTGAGATCGCGCGCCTCGCGTCGGGTCGCGTGATAGGGTGCGCCCTTGACCGCGATGGTCCCTCCGGTGGTACGGCGCTGGCCGGTAAGCAGTTCCATCAGCTCCGTCTGGCCATTGCCCGATACGCCCGCGATGCCCAGGATTTCCCCGGCGCGGACCTGCAGGTCGTCGATGGCGATGGATTTCAGCCCCGACCGGTCGCTGGCCTGTACCGATTTCAACTGCAAGACGGTTTCGCCGTTGGTGGCGGTGCGCGACAGTTCGCGGCGCTGCGGCTCTTCGCCCATCATCATGCGGGCCATGTCATCGTGGCTGAGGCCGCCGACGGGTCCGCCGCCAGCCAGCTGGCCACGTCGCAGAACTGAAACGTCGTCGGCGAACTGCGTCACTTCGCGGAACTTGTGGGTGATCATCAGGACCGAGATTTCGCCGGCTGTGCACAGGCCGCGAACATGGCCCAGCACCTCGTCCGCCTCGGCCGGAGTCAGCACGCTGGTGGGTTCGTCGAGGATCAGGAAGCGGCTGCCGAGATAGAGCTGTTTGAGGATCTCCAGCTTTTGCTTTTCGCCGGCAGACAACCGGTTGACGGGGCGGTCCAGCGGCACGCGGAACGGCATCCGGTCGAGAAAGCTGTTCAGCCGGTCGCGTTCGTGCCGCCACGGGATGACACCGGGCGTGTCGGCGCGGCTTATCACCAGATTTTCCGCCCCGGTCAGCGAGGGGACCAGTGTGAAATGCTGATAGACCATGCCAAGGCCCAGTTTCTGCGCATCGACGGGATCCTTGATCCGGGCCTCGCGCCCATCGACCAGAACGCCGCCCGAGGTGGCGTGGTAGAACCCCATGATGCATTTCACCAGCGTGGATTTTCCTGCACCGTTTTCGCCCAGAAGGGCGTGAAAGGTTCCGGGCCGGATGTTGATCGTAACCGCGTCCAGCGCGGTGAAATCGCCGAACCGCATGGTCATCGACACGGCTTCGACACCGATGGCGCCGGTGGGCAGCGCGGGTTCGTGGCTCATGGCAGCTGCGCGATCAGCTTCGCGCTGTCCGAGACCGAACCGAAGACGCCACCCTGCATTTTCACCATCTTGATGGCGGCATCATGGTTGCCCTTGTCGGTGGCGCCGCAGCAATCCTCGGCCAGCAGGCATTCGAACCCGCGATCGTTGGCTTCGCGCATGGTTGTATGCACGCAGACATCGGTGGTGATGCCGGTCAGGATAATGTTGTCGATGCCCTTGGTGCGCAGCAGCAGTTCCAGGTCGGTGGCGCAGAAACTGCCCTTGCCGGGTTTGTCGATTATCGGTTCGCCGTCCTGCGGATAGAGTTCGGTGATGATGTCCCAGCCGGGTTCGCCCCGGATCAGGATCTTGCCGCAGGGACCGGCATCGCCGATGCCCGCGCCGATTTGCTGCGACCGCCAGCGTTTGTTGGGCGGCAGGTCGGCTAGGTCGGGGCGGTGACCTTCGCGTGTGTGGATGATCAGGTAGCCCTTGGCGCGCATGTCTGCCATCAGTGACTTGATCGGTTCGATCGGGGCCTGGGTCAGCGACAGGTCATAGCCCATCGCGTCCACATAGCCGCCCTTGCCGCAGAAATCGGTCTGCATGTCGATCACGATCAACGCGGTGTTGTCGGGGCGCAGGTCGCCGTTATAAGGCCAGTTGTAGGGGTCGGCATCGATGTAGGTCATTCCGCGGCCTCCTTGTTGGTATCGCCAAAGATGCGGGTGGGGGTGTCAAAGCCGAAATCGGTGCCGTCGGTGACCTTGATCTGATCCTCCCACGGCAGGCGGTATTGCCCTGCGGCCAGATCGGTCATGTAGGTATAGGGGCAATCGCCCGCGCCGCCCTTGACCGCGACATAGCCGCGATGGCCGAACTGGTAGATGTTGTTTTCCACCCCCCAGCCCACGCGCGCTTCACGGATCAGGTCGGGCCGGACTTCGGCGGTGATGATCTCATCCGCGCGGCCCGAAGTGCCATGCGCGATGATCGACCCGTCGAAGTTACAGATCATGCCTTCGCCCATTGAATCGAAGGTGCCGTCAGACCCGCACATGCAGACATTGGCGGTGGCCATCAGGTTGGTGAAGGCGTTGGTCTGGTTGGTGAACCGCCAGGCATCGCGGACGGGGGCGGTATAGCCTGCGGTGCGAATCATGATCTCGGCCCCCTTATAGGCGCATTCGCGGGCCATTTCCGGGAACATGCCGTCGTGGCAGATGATCAGCGCCAGTTTTGACCCGTTGGGCCCGTCGCATACCGGGATGCCCTGATCGCCTGGCTCCCACGGTTCGACCGGAACCCAGGGGTGCATCTTGCGGTAATAGAGCCGGATTTCGCCCATGTCGTCGATGACCAGGCCGGAATTGTAGGGCATGCCGCCGGGGTTCAGCTCCATGATGGAAAAACAGCCCCAGATTTTGTGTTCGATGCAGGCGGCCTTGAAGGCCGCAACCTCCGGTCCGTCCAGCGTACACATGATGTCCGGATTGATATCCATCGACAGCCCATGCAGCGCATATTCGGGGAAAACGACCAGATCCATGGTGGCCATGTTGCGCCGCGCCTTGCCGACCAGTTCGACGACGCGGGCGGTTTGCGCCGCCAGATCGGCCTTGGTTTTGGTGTCGGGCAGCTTTAGCTGCACCAGACCGATGACCACGCCGTTTTCCGATTTGTTGAGACCGCCAAGACCGTTCATGCGGGGGTTCCTATTTGGTTATGCTTAATTCGCCCGGTGCGCCGTGCAGCGCCTTGTCGGGCGAAGAGGTGAGGATCAAGAGCGCCAGCGTCAGCACATAGGGCGCGGCAAAGAAAAGGTAATAACCGCTGGTGACGCCGACCGATTGCAGGGCTGGCCCCAGCGCGCCA
Source organism: Paracoccaceae bacterium (assembly GCA_041594355.1). GTDB lineage: Bacteria > Pseudomonadota > Alphaproteobacteria > Rhodobacterales > Rhodobacteraceae > JAIUZI01. Next base: position 23,669 of record JBFHMM010000017.1, read on the forward strand.
GCACCGCCAAACAGCAGCGCCGCCCAAAAGCAGTTGATCGGGTTCCAGCGGGCAAAGATCACCAGCGCCACGGCCATCAGCCCCTGACCGGACGAGATGCCTTCGTTCCAGCTGCCGGGGTAATAGAGCGACAGGTAGGCGCCGCCGATGCCCGCCAGTGCGCCGCCCGCTGCGGTGGCCAGCAGGCGCACGGTGTCGGGGTTCAGCCCGATGGCGCGCGCGGCATCTGTGCTGTCGCCAACCACGCGGACCGTCAGGCCGATCCGGGTGGAGCGGAACATCCAGTGCAATGCCAGCGCCAGCAGGCCGCCAACAATGAACAACGCATTGACCTGCAGCGCCGCCTGCACCTGCGGGATGGATGACCACCAGCCAAGCGGGATCGCGGGCAGGTCCGGCGCGACGGGTTGGATGAAGGGTTTGCCGAAATAGAACGCCAGCCCCATGCCCAGCAGCATCATCGCGATTCCGATGGCGATGTCGTTGACGCCCCTGAACTTGCAGATCCAGCCGTGGAACAGACCGAACAACGTGCCTGCAAATGCGGCGGCCAGCACGCCCAGCCAGGGCGAGCCGGACTGGTAGGCGATTGCGTAGCCGGTCATCGCGCCAAACACCAAGGTGCCCTCAAGCCCGAGATTGATGCGCCCCGAGCGTTCGGTCAGGCATTCGCCCAGCGATACGAACAGGAACGGGGTGGAAACGCGGATCGCGCCGCCAAGGATTGCGAGGGGAACGCCCCAGAGGCCGATGTCGGTCATGTTCGAACCTCCCAGAAGCGCGGGGTGAAAACGGGCAGACGGCCATAAAGCGTTTCGCTGAGCAGGATGGCCACGAACACGATGCCCTCCATCACCAGTATGGTGGCGTCGGGCAGGTCCATACGGCGCTGGATTAGACCGGAGGAAGCCTCGAACCCAGCCAGAAGGATCGCCACCGGAATGATCGCCAGCGGGTTGTGACGGGCCAGAAAAGCCACGAGTATCCCGGTATACCCATACCCCGCCACCAGCGAGGCATTGGCCGCGCCGTGGATCGCGGTGACCTCGAAGAAGCCTGCCAGCCCTGCAAAAGCGCCACCCAGCGCGGTAAAGCCGATCACCAGCTTGCCCACTGGCAATCCCTGCACCTGCGCGGCGCGGATGTTGTCGCCCGCGATGCGGGCGGCAAACCCCAATGTGGTGCGGTCCATCAGCAGCCAGCTGATCACGCAGGCTAGCACGCCAAAGGCAAAGCCCCAGTGTACCTCGACCCCGATAGGCATGTCGCCCACGCGCAGGGTGTCGGTCAGCGGCGCGGTTGAGGGTTTGTTGAGGCTGGCGGGGTCGCGGAACGTCCCCTCGACCAGATGGTTCATCAGCGCGATGGCGATATAAGCCATCAAAAGCGAGGCGATGGTTTCATTCACCCCGCGCCGGATGCGCAGCCAGCCCACCGCACCCATCCATGCGCCGCCTACCAGCGCCGCACCGGCGAACATGATCGGCAGCCCGACAACCGGAGAGGCCCCGGCCAAGGCCGCGCCCAGCACGGCGGCCACCAGACCACCCAGTGCGATCGCGCCTTCGCCGCCGATCACAACCAGACCCAGCCGCGCGGGCAAGGCGACGCAAAGTCCGGCAAAAAGCAGCGGCGCAACCCGCGACAGTGTGTTCTGCCATGAAAACGCGGTGCTGAACCCGGCTTTGTAGATCAGCGCGTAGAATTCGATTGGGGATTTCCCCTGTGTCAGCAGGAACAGGGAAAACACCGCAAGGCCACAGATCAGGGCGGCCAAAGGGATGGCAACAGCCTCCGCGCGCGGCAGCCACTTGGCCAGCGCCGGTCGGGGACCGCTGAGGGGGGCTGTTACCGTGTCTGTCATGATCAGCTGGTCGAACCGATGACGCCTTCGACGAGGTAGTCCATGCTTTCCAGTGCCACGTCGCTTTCGACAAATGCTTCGCCCTCGGTGGCGATCACGTTGCCCTTGTTGTCCTTGAGCGGGCCCTTGATCGCGGCAAAGCCGCCCTTTATAATCTCGGCCTTGGTTGCTTCGAACTGGTTGCGGGCCGCGTCGGACACGGCCGGACCCAGCGGGCTCATCTTGATGAAGCCGTCCGCCAGACCGCCGCGCACGAAATTGTCGATCGGTTCGCCAGCCATGAACTTGGTGACCATGTCGGTATAGACACCGGCCCAGTTCCATTCCGCGCCGGTCAGGTACATCTCGGGTGCCAGCGGCGACTGGTCGGCGTGGTACCCACAGATATAGGCGCCGCGTGCGGCGGCGGTTTCCGCGACAACCTTAGGGCCGTCCACATGGCAGGTGATCACGTCACATCCTTGATCGGCCAGCGCGTTGGTGGCCTCGGCCTCCTTCACCGCAAGCGACCATTCGCCGGTGAAAATCACCTGGCAGGTGATCGAGGGATCCACGGCGCGGGCACCCAACAGGAAAGAATTGATGTTGTTCAGCACCTGCGGGATCGGTTTCGCGGCGACAAAGCCGATTTTTTTCGACTTGCTGGCGTGACCGGCGGCGATGCCGTTCAGATATTGGCCCATGCCGATATAGCCGAAATAGGACCCGGCATTCTTGGGGTCGTCCGCCCCCCACAGCCCGCCGCAATGTTCGAACCGCACATCGGGGAACTTCGGCGCCAGTTCCAAAATATGCGGGTTGTAGTAGCCAAAGGAGGTCGGGAAGAGCAGTGCCGCGCCATCGAAGTTGATCATCGACTGCATGGTGTTCTGCACGTCGTTGGTCTCGGGCACGTTCTCTTCTTCGATGACGGTGACACCCGACATCGCCTTGACCGCTGTCGCGCCTTCGGCATGGGCCTGGTTGTAGCCAAAGTCGTCCTTGGGACCGACATAGATGAAGCCGACGGTCAGGTCGCCTGCCGCGTGAGCCTTGCCCGGAAGCAATGACGAGGCAGCGGCGGCCCCGACAAAGGCGGCGGCCGAGTTTAGGAAATTTCGGCGGGTGAGGGTGTGGTATGGTTTCACGATGGTCGCTCCTTTTCGCCAGCCTGTTGTGCTACGATGCGCGCTGTCCAGACCGGGTTGCAATGACGAGTCGGAGCGTATGAGCGATTAGCGGTTCTGTCTTATGCTAGTTTTTCCCAGTATCGGTGCAAAAAATGCACCGCTTAGCCGGCGGGCGTTTGCAGCGCCTGGGCGAGTTGCTGCACGAAGCGGGCCGAGGCCACCGGAAGGGTGCGCCCACGCAGTTGTCCCAGCAGAAGGTTGCCCGGTTCAACGTCCCGAAGAGACAACGGGCGGGCGACGTAGCCCTGCGCGCCGCTCAGGTCCAATCCAATCGGAAACTGAAAGCTGATGGCGTTTTCGTGAATTACATAGTGGCGCATGAAATCGAAGGACTCGGATTCCACCAGCGGCCGGATGCGTCCGTAAGTGGTTTTCTTTGCAGCAGTATCCAGCAGAACGCGGACCCCGTATTGAGCGCTGGGGGCGACATGCGGATGGGCCAGGCAGTCGCGCAGACGCAATTCGGTTTGACCCGCCAGCGGGTTGTCGGGGCGCATCACCACATAGATTTGCTGGGCGACCGACAGGGTAACTTCGAAGTCGACAAGGTGGCGCGGTTCGAAGACCAGTGCGATGTCGCTGGCGAAGGTGGACAGTTCGCGTTCGGCCTCAAGTCGGTCGCGGACATTGACGCCAAAACTCACTCCGGGGTGTTCTGAACGGTACCGCGCGATCTGTTCGGGCAGGAAATATGGCAACAACGCCTGCGAGCAGGCGATCGACACATGCCCGCGCCGGACCCCGGACAAATCTGCCACTTGGGATTGCAGGCGCACAAAATCCGAGCGCTGCGCCCGAATATGATGCAGCATCAACTCGCCAGCCGGGTTCAGCCGCACCCCACGTGGGAGCCGTTCGAAGATCTCGTAACCGAAATCCTCTTCAAACCGGTTGATCCGCCGGTTCAGGGCCGACGCGGTGATGTTCATGTCTTCGGCCGCCTTGCGGATGGAACCGGCGCGGATCACCGCTTCGATGAACTGAAAATCCTTGAGATGTCGCATATAGAGCCCGCTCTGTCGCACTGAATGCGATGCAAAAAATGCACCGCTTTTGTGAATTCTTAGCATTTGTTATGTCGCTTGGTAAGTCGGAAGTTAACCCCAACCACTACAAAACACGATTTGCGACAGGGGATGCGCGACATGACCAACCTTTCCAGACGACACTTTCTGCAAGCCGGCGGTACGGTACTGGGGGCGTCAATGCTTCCATTTCTCAAGGCGCTGCCGGCCAGCGCCGCATCGGGCGACGTGATCGTCGCGGTGATAGGCCAGACCATTAACAGCCTCGACATCCACCGCACCGGCACCAACCGGCCGTCCTATCAGGTGGCGGTCAATGTCTATGACCGGCTGGTGAGCTTTGGCACCAAGACTACGCCCGATGGCGGACTGTCCTATGATTATTCGGTGATCGAGCCGGAGGTCGCCGAGAGCTGGGAGATCACCGACACTGAGATGATCTTCAAACTGAAACCGGGGGGCAAGTTCCAGGATGGCTCGCCCATTACCGCGCAGGACGTAAAATGGTCTTTTGACAGGGCGGTGTCGCTGGGCGGCTTTCCTGCGGTGCAGATGAAGGCAGGATCGCTGGAAAGCCCCGACCAGTTCGAGGCGGTCGATGACCTAACCTTCAAGATCAAGCTGATCCGCCCGTCGAAACTGACCCTGCCGGATTTGGCGGTTCCGGTGCCGATGATCATCAACTCGAAACTGGCGCTGCAGCATGCGACCGACGATGACCCTTGGGCCACCGAATACCTGCACAAGACACCGGCGGGGTCCGGCGCGTTCAAGGTGGCGCAGTGGAAACCGGGCGAACAGCTGGTCTATGACCGCAATGATGATTACACCTCAGGTCCTGTACCCGCGATCAAACGCGTGGTTCTGCGCGAAGTGCCCAGCCCGGCCACCCGTCGTGCCCTTCTGGAACGTGGCGACGTGAACCTGTCGTTCAACATGCCCAACAAGGACGCCAAGGAACTGACGGGCATGGATGGAGTCACTATCCAGACCACTCCCATCGAAAACTCGATCTATTGCCTGAACCCGAACCTGTCGTTCGAACCGTTTCAGGACAAACGCGTCCGCCAGGCGATTGCCTGGTCGGTGCCCTATCAGGAGCTGTTTGACACCGCCGCCTATGGCCGCGGTAAACCGATGTGGGGCGGTCCCAGCACCACGCCCGCCGACATCAGCTGGCCGCAGCCGTTTCCCTATTCCACCGATCTGGACAAGGCCAGGGATCTGCTGAAAGACGGCGGTTACGGCGGGGGATTCGAGGTGCCTTTGTCAATCTCGCTGGGACAGGTGGACTGGATGGAGCCGGTGGCCCTGCTGGTGCAGGAGAACCTGGCCAAGGTCGGAATCACCGCCACCATCGACAAAGTGCCGGGCGCCAACTGGCGTACCGCTTCGCTGGTGGAAAAACGCCTGCCGCTGCATCTGGAGACCTTCGGCGGCTGGTTGAACTACCCGTGCTATTACTTCTTTTGGGCATATCTGGAAGGGCATCTGTTCAATTCGTCGAACTATCGTAACGAAGAGATCGAGACCCTGACCGCCGAGACCCTGCATATGGAGGTCGATAACCCAGAATACGCGCCCAAAATCAAACGGATGATCGAAATTGCATGGGACGAGGTGCCGCGCATCGCACTGTGGCAACCGGGGCTGAACGTGGGCATGCACGAGGTCAAGGATTTCGAATACTGGTTCCACCGTCAGCTTGATATCCGCAGCCTGAAAGGGGCCTGAGCAGGTGTCGGGTCGCCTGAAATCGACAGGGCTACGCATCGCGCAGGCGCTGCCGGTGGTGGCGGGCGTCGTGATCGTCAGTTTTTTGCTGACCCGCGCCCTGCCGGGCGACCCGGCGGTTTTCTTTGCGGGGGCGGCGGCGGATGAAACCTCTATCGCGCAGATCCGCGAGGCGCTGGGGCTGGACAAGCCCTTGCCTGCGCAATTCCTGGTCTATGTTGGCGATCTGATCCGAGGCGATCTGGGACAGTCAGTGATGACCGGCCAGAGCGTTGCAAGCGATCTGGCACGGCGATTACCTGCCTCTCTTGAACTTACGCTTTTGGCGCTGATGATCTCCAGCGGCGTGGCAGTGCCATTGGGTGTGATGGCGGCGCGTAGTCCCGGATCGTGGAAGGACCACCTGTGCCGGGTAGTGGTGACGGCCGGCGTGTCTCTGCCGACGTTTTTCACCGGCATCTTGCTGATCTACATTTTCTACTACCTGATGGGCATTGCCCCGGCACCGCTGGGAC
>JBFHMM010000018.1:0-28774 GCA_041594355.1 Paracoccaceae bacterium
GCGCGCGGATCGTCCGTCGGGGTGCTTCAAATGGGGATTCCCGCCCAGCACTGCATGTAGGCTGGGCCGAACAACACCAGCGCCTCGACCGGAATGGGGCCAACGTCAGCGCGGGAAAAGAGTTGATCGAGGTTCTGCACGGGAGTTGGATGTACCGTCAGCTTGCCGACATCGGCGGCCGACTGGATCAGCAGAATGCACAGGTAATTGCGTCGGATGCGCCGCCCCACCGCGGTCATCATGCCGATATGGTAGCCCGGTCGCTTATAGCTCTTGGCCAACGTTTGTTGCCAGTTGTCCTCCACATGCAGGTCGCCCCGTCATAGAGCAGCGGGGCATGGAAAGGTTTCTCCCGCCACCGGCGCGGGCACGCCATACGTTGAAATAGTGGCACCGCCGCGCCTCCAGCATCCGGAAGAAGATGATCAGGATACCCACCAAAACCAGCGGCAGCGGCAAGGCACCCGGCGAGGCAAAGGAGATCGACAGCGCCACGCCAAGGGCGACCACCGTCCAGTTTGTCTCGGTGTCCGGCCGGGTGCGCCAGATCGTGTTGCGGTAGACACCGCCGTGATACAGATGCGCAACCGCCCCGATTTTTGCCGCGCTCAGGGTCTTTCGTTCGTCTGTATGGGTGTCCGACGGCCGCGCCTGGTCGACATCGTGCCACGCGATTCCGTTTCCTCTCCCGATTGTTCCGCCACAAACCCGGAGTGGGGCACCAAAAATGCATCTAAATTGATTTCGGTCAAAGGGAGATTTCAAAAAGGCTGGCACATTGGGGATCAAGCGCAGCCCCGTGATTCCCACGTGTCTTGAAACAAAGGGGGCCTGTGTGAATTGCCCATTCCGGTCGTTGCGTCCTGCATGGGCAAGCGGCGTCGGCTTTTCGATCTGTTCGCGCGTTTCCTGAAAAGCCGGCGCCGGTTTACCCTCTACACCCCCCCGCTGATACGAAGCCCGCCACACAACACCCGCCGCCGCGCGTGCTGCGCCTGTTTGTGGGCATCAGCCGTGGTTTCGACCCCCGGTGCGGTCCCGGGACAGCCACCAATGACCGGGCGGCAACCAGCGCCGGGTAGTCTCTGCTTTCGTCGCCGGTCCGGCGACCATCGGGGCGGACCCCTCGTCAGTGCGGGTGGCAATGCGCATGCTGTTGGCGAGTATGTTGATCATTGGGCGTCTCCTTGTGCTGCCGGGTCGTTTGTCCTGACATCACTCTTGATCGAAGCGTCCGGAAATGCGACTCAATTGGAAAACCATTTTGTAAGTCAGGGTTACAAATGAATTGGTTGTCCATGCCCCCGCTCTCTGCTCTGCGGGCTTTTGCGGCCTTTGCCGAGGCGGGGACTGTGGTGCGCGCGGGTGAGGCGCTGAATGTCAGCCACGCTGCTGTCAGCCAGCAGTTGCGCGCACTCGAAACTCAGCTGGGCGTTGCCTTGCTGGATCGCTCCGGGCGGGCGCTGGTGATGACTGACGCCGGCGAACGTCTGGCGCGCGCGCTGGAACTCGGGTTTGGCGCAATCGGCGATGCGGTGCAGGACCTGACCGGGGCCGGGGCGCAACGGCCCTTGCATGTCACCACTACGCCGTCCTTCGCTGCCTTCTGGCTGCTGCCGCGTCTGTCCGAGTTTCGGCTGCGCCACCCCGAGATCGACCTTGTCGTCGATCCGACTCCGGCGCTGACCCGGCTGGAACCGGGCGGTATCGACCTGGCGTTGCGCTACGGTCAGGGCAACTGGCCGGGACTGCAGAGCGAACCGCTGCTGATTTCGCCGATCATCGTCGCCGCCGCGCCCGCCCTGATCCGGGGGCTGCGCATCGACCGCCCCGCCGATCTGAGTAACCTGCCTTGGCTGGAGGAGCTCGGCACCACCGAGGCGGGCAACTGGTTGCGCTCAAAGGGGGTCGAACAGGGGATCGCCGGGGGCAGGCTGCAGCTGCCGGGCAATCTGCTTGCCGGCGCGCTGCGCGAGGGGCAGGGGGTCGGCGTCATGGTGCGCCATTTCGCCGAACCCGATCTGCGCAGCGGCCAGCTGGTCGAGCTGTTTTGCGAGGCGGACGAAGGGGCCGGGTACCACATCGTGACCCGGCCGGGCCCGCCGCGCCCCGAGGCCAAGACCTTTGTCTCCTGGTTGCGGCGTCACCGGTCGGTCTGATTGGCCTTCACAATACGTCGATCTGTCCGTTCAGCAGCGTCAGGTCGGTGATCCCGGTCAGCGTCAGCCTGTTGCCGCCGCCGAAATCAAACACCGCGTCGCCACCCACAACGCTGGCAAAGGCGAGGATCTGCGCGTCGGTCAGAACGGTGTTGCCCCATAATGCGTCGTCCAACCGCAGCCGGTCGCCGGCAAAGTCGGCGATCTCGTCCGCGCCCGCCCCATAGACAAAGGTGTCGCTACCGTCACCGCCGTGCAGGCTGTCGTCGCCGGCGCCGCCGTCCAGAATGTCGGCGCCCGCGCGCCCTTCAAGGTGATCGTTGCCGGCGCGGCCGAACAATTCGTCATCGCCCCGCATGGCGATCAGCCGGTTGTCCTGCACGTCGCCGCCCAACAGATCGTCAAAATAGGATCCGCGCAGGTCCTCGACGTCACTGAAGATGTCGCCGGCCGCCAGGCCACTGTTGAGAAACGTATTTTCCAGATCCACCACCACTCCCGATGTCGAGCCGAGATAGGAGGCTTCGTCGCGGCCGGTCCCGCCGATCATTACGTCGATGCTGAGACCGGCGATGAACACATCGTTGCCCTGGCCGCCGATCAGCGTGTTCGACCCGGTGTTGCTGTAGCCGAGGCTTGGGAAGTCGCCGTGCAATATGTCGTCGCCGTTTCCGCCGATCAGGATGTCGTTGCCGCGCCCGCCTCGCAGGGTATCGTTGCCATCGCCTCCCGACAGCCGTTCGTCGCCGTTTCCGCCGGTCAGAGTGTCGTCGAAATTGGTGCCGATCACCGACTCGATCCGAAAGAACGTGTCGCCCGCCGCGTCGCCTGAGTTCGGAAGAGCGCCCGACAGGTCAACGCCAACGGCGACCGACGAATTTTCGTAAGTCACCGTGTCATAACCCAGCCCGCCATCCATGTAGTCAGCGCCCGCGCCCCCCAGCAACAGATCGTTCCCGTTGCCGCCGAACAGGCGGTCGTCGCCGGACCCGCCATCCAGCACGTCGCGCCCGTTGCGTCCGCCCAATGTGTCGTTGCCGCCCCGACCCATCAGGGTGTCATCGCCGCCCCGACCGATCAGCACGTTGGCGCCGCCATCGCCCGCCAGCACGTCATGGCCGCCGCCGCCGGACAGGTTCTCGATACTGATAAAGGTGTCACCCGCAGCGTCGCCGGTGTTGTCGCCGGGGGTCAGCAGATCGGCGATAACGCCGTTGCTGCCGCGGTAATCCGCCGTGTCGCGGCCTGCGCCGCCGTTCAGGACATCAGCGCCACGCCCGCCGATCAGGATGTCGTCGCCGCCATGTGCGAACATGCGGTCATCGCCGTTGCCACCATTGATCAGATCGTCACCGGCCAGCCCGCGCATGATGTCGCGCCCGCCAAGGCCGGTCATCGCGTCATCCGCGTTGGTCCCGTCCATCGAATCGGCACCGGATGTGCCGACAAGCGGTTGCAGGTTCAGCAAATACTCCCAAACTCCGGCCACCCCGGTGTTGCCTGGCGTGGTGTCAAAGTCCTCCGGTGTCACCGTGACGTCCATCGGGTTGTCGAGACGGCTGTCCAGTGAATAGCCGATCCGCGCATAGCGCAGCAGCGAATCCAGCTCCATGTCGCCATAGCGAAAGGTGATCCGCGTCGACCCGTCCGCCATCTGCGTCATCTGCATCTGAAAACTGAACGACGGGTTGCCGTTGATATAGTAGCGACCGACCTGATCCCAGGTCACGGTGACGGTGCTGCTGGCCGCGTCGATATCGACGTGCACTTGCCCGGAAGCCGTATTGGTTCCCTGGGTGCGCGTGTCCAGATCGATGTTGTAGGGGGCAATCCAGTGGGTTGTGTACGGATAGACACCGGCATAGCGGTATCCGAACTGTACGAACCCGTTGGTCGACACGATGAATTCGTCGGGGTCATAGTGGACCCCGTCGATCAGGAACCCGTGTTCGAACACGGCCGAGACATCGACGGCCATCGTGTTGTCGTCGCCGCGGGGCATGGTGATTTCACCGTAACCCTCTGTGCCGCCGAGACCGTTTACAAGGTTGTTGTCGGGCATCGTGAAATCCTCCAGAGAAAAAAACGTCGAAAAAACGGGCCTGTCATACCATTTTTCGGCGCATCTGGCATCATCCGAAGCGGAAAACCCCCAAATCCATCCGGTCCCACGAAACCGTGAAACATGCGGCGTGGATGCGCTTTTTGACCCATGTCAAAGTTGGAATGCAACTCATCTGTGACAAGGCGGTCACCAAGGCCATTAACCGGAGTGATTCCGTGAGCGATTCCAACCCCGCCCCCAACCTCTATGCCGCACGCGAGCCGATATTTCCGCGCCGCGTGTCCGGTCCGTTTCGGAACCTGAAATGGATCATCATGGCCGTTACGCTGGGGATCTATTACCTGACCCCATGGCTTCGCTGGGACCGTGGCCCAAGCCTTCCGGATCAGGCGGTGCTGCTGGATCTGGCGAATCGCCGCTTCTATTTCTTCTGGATCGAAATCTGGCCGCATGAATTTTACTTTGTCGCGGGGCTATTGATCATGGCGGGCCTGGGGCTGTTTCTGTTCACCTCGGCGCTGGGCCGGGTCTGGTGCGGCTACGCTTGCCCGCAGACGGTCTGGACCGACCTTTACATCCTCGTCGAACGCTGGGTCGAAGGCGACCGCAACGCACGCCTGCGCCTGCACCGGCAGAAAAAGCTCGATTTCCGCAAGGTCCGGTTGCGACTGACCAAATGGGCGATCTGGCTGCTGATCGGCCTGGCCACCGGCGGGGCGTGGATCTTCTATTTTGCCGATGCGCCGACGCTGCTGCGCGATCTGGTGACGATGAACGCCCATCCCATCGCCTATACGACGCTGGGCATCCTGACCTTTACCACCTTCTTTTTTGGTGGTTTTGCCCGCGAACAGATCTGCATCTATGCCTGCCCGTGGCCCCGTATCCAGGCCGCGATGATGGACGAGGACACGCTGGTGGTCGGCTATCGCGAATGGCGGGGCGAACCGCGCGGCAAGCTACACAAGGGGCAGGCCGACGCCAACCAGGGCGACTGCATCGACTGCATGGCTTGCGTCAACGTCTGCCCGGTGGGCATCGACATCCGCGACGGGCAGCAGCTGGAATGTATCACCTGTGCGCTGTGCATCGACGCCTGCGACGACATGATGGCAAAGATCGGCAAGCCGCGCGGACTGATCGACTATATGGCGCTCAGCGACGAGGACCGCGAACGCGCGGGAGGGAAACCACGCAACATCTGGAAACACATCCTGCGACCCCGCACGATCATGTATAGCGCGCTCTGGTCTCTCGTCGGGGTGGGGCTGGTCTTTGCCTTGTTCATCCGGCCCGAGATCGACATGACCGTGGCACCGATCCGCAACCCGACCTATGTCACCATGTCGGACGGGTCGATTCGCAACACCTATGACGTGCGGCTGCGCAACAAGCACGGTGAACAACGCCAGTTCAAACTGTCGCTGACCGGCGATCCGACCCTGCGCGTGCAGCTCGAAGGCACGCCCTATCAATCCGTACCGGTTCCGGCTGACACGTCCATGCTTCAACGTGTATACGTGATCTCGCCCAAGGGATCGGAACCGTCGAACGCGGCCGCGACCAGCTTCCGGTTCTGGGTCGAGGATCTGGGCAACGGCGAACGCGCCTACAAGGACAGCACATTCAACGGGCGGGGGAACTGACCGATGGCAGAACGCGAATTCACGGGCAAACATGCCCTTATCGTCTTTGTTGGCGCCTTCGGGGTCATTATCGCCGTCAACATCGCGCTGGCCTTCAGCGCGGTGAAGACCTTTCCGGGGCTTGAGGTCAAGAACTCCTATGTTGCCAGCCAGCAGTTCAACGACAGGCTGGCCGAGCAGCAGGCGCTGGGCTGGCAGGTCGCCGCCAAGACCACCGGCGGGCTCCTGATCCTGACCATCAACGATGCGCAGGGCCGCCCCGTCGAGGTGGAGCGCCTGCAGGCCACAATGGGGCGCGCCACTCACGTCAAGGACGATTTTACACCGGCCTTCGAATTCGACGGCACCGCCTATATCGCGCCGGCGGAACTGGCGCCGGGCAACTGGAACCTGCGCATGACCGCCGAGGCCGCAGATGGTACGGCCTTTACCCAGCGCATCGTTGTTTACGTCAGGGGCTGAACCGACCATGCAACGCCGCCAACGGACCCGTTCATGACCGCCGATATGCGCCCGCCCTCGGCCGCGGCCTGCCCCGGTTGCCTGGTCACCCCGGTCGAGCCGGTCGAACCCGCGCCCAGGGAGGCGCGTATCGCCCTGTCGCTGCCGGGCATCCACTGCCAGGCCTGTATCTCGACCGTCGAACGCGAGTTGAACGCCCAGCCCGGTGTCCGGTCGGCCCGTGTCAACCTGACCTTGAAGCGCGCGATGATCGAGGCCGCCGCGGATCTGCGCGCCGCCGATCTGATTCCGGTGCTGGAAAACGCTGGTTTCGAGGCGCATGAACTCGACCCCGGGGCGCTGTCCGCGACGCAATCGGACCGGACCGGCCGCGATCTGCTGATGCGGCTGGCGGTGGCGGGTTTCGCCTCGATGAACGTGATGCTGCTGTCGGTCTCGGTCTGGTCCGGGGCCACCGATGCCACGCGCGACATGTTCCACTGGATCTCGGCCGCGATCACCCTTCCGGCGATCGCCTTTTCGGCGCAGCCCTTCTTTGTCAACGCCTGGTCGGCACTGCGGGTGCGGCGGCTGAACATGGATGTGCCGATCGTGCTGGCCATCGTGCTGGCGCTGGCCACTTCGCTGTGGGAAACCTCTCTGTCGGGCGAACACGCCTATTTCGACGCTGCGCTGACGCTCACCTTCTTTTTGCTGGCGGGTCGCTACCTTGATTACCGCACCCGCGCCGTGGCCCGGTCGGCGGCCGAGGAACTGGCGGCGCTGGAAGTGCCGCGTGCCATTCGTCTGATCAACGGCGCTGAAGAAGAAACCGCCGTGGCCGATCTGGCCATCGGCGATTTGATCCTGGTGCGTCCCGGCGGGCGGATGCCAGTGGATGGTGAAATCGTCACCGGCCAGTCGGAGCTGGACCGCTCCCTGCTGACCGGCGAAACGCTGCCTGTCTTTGTCGAACCGGGGCTGACCGTCAGCGCCGGTGAGGTCAACCTGACCGGCCCGCTGACCATCCGCGCCACCGCCGTGGGCAAGGATACATCACTGCACCGCATGGCCGATCTGGTGGCCATCGCGGAATCGGGGCGTTCGCGCTATACCTCGCTGGCGGATTCCGCGGCCAAGCTCTATGCCCCCGGCGTCCATATCCTGTCCGCGCTCAGCTTCCTGGGCTGGCTGCTCTATTCCGGCGACATGCGCACCGCGCTGAACATCGCAGCCGCCGTGCTGATTATCACCTGCCCCTGCGCGTTGGGTCTTGCCGTGCCGGCAGTGACCACCGCCGCCTCGGGGCGGCTGTTCCGCAAGGGGATGCTCATCAAACACGCCACCGCGCTGGAGCGTCTGGCCGAGGTCGACACGGTGATTTTTGACAAGACCGGCACCCTGACGACCGGTACGCCCGATCTGGCCAACCTTGGCGATTTCTCGCGCGCGGATCTGGAAGTTGCGCTGGCGCTGGCCGAAGGTTCCGCACATCCGCTGTCGGTGTCACTGGCGCGCACGGCCCGCGAGGCGGGGATCAAGCCCGCCACGCTCAGCGACCTGCGCGAGATCCCCGGATACGGCACGCAGGCCACCTGCCGGGGCCAGCAGGTCCGGCTGGGCCGGGGCAGCTGGGTCGGCGGCGGGGCGGCATCGACGCAGACCGCCGCATGGCTTGCCATCGGCGACCGCAGCCCGGCGCAGTTTCTCTTTACCGACGCCCTGCGTCCCGGCGCGGCCGAGGCGGTGCGCGACCTTCAGGCGGCGGGCAAGGAGGTTCTGCTGATCTCGGGCGACACCACCGGGGTCGTCGAAGCCCTCGCCAAGCGGCTCGGTATTACCAAGTGGCTGGCCGAGGCATTGCCACAGGACAAGGCGGCGCGCATCGCCGACCTGTCCGATCAGGGCCGCAAGGTGCTGATGGTGGGCGACGGGCTGAACGATACCGCCGCACTGGCCGCCGCCCATGTCTCGATCTCGCCCGCCACGGCGCTGGATGCGGCGCGGGTGGCCTCTGACATCGTTCTGCTTGGGCAGGATCTCTCGCCGATCCCCGATGCCTGCGACACCGCCGTCCGCGCCACCAAGCGGATACGCGAGAATTTCCGCATCGCTACGGTTTACAACATCATCGCCGTGCCGCTGGCCGTGGCTGGGCTGGCGACCCCGCTGATTGCCGCATTGGCGATGTCGACCTCGTCGATTACCGTGTCCTTAAATGCATTGCGGCTGAGGTAACCGGATGTCCGTACTGTCCTACCTGATCCCGATTTCCTTGATACTTGGTGGCGTCGGGCTCGTCGCCTTTATCTATACCGTCCGCTCCGGCCAGTACGACGATCCGGACGGCGACAGCCGCCGGATTCTGTCCGACGAATGGGATGACCGTCCCAAACCGTAACCGCAACACTGACCGGAGGTCAGAATGATCTGCCAGGATCAAAGCGAGGTCTGCAGCTTTCTCGGGGCGCCCGATACCTTCGGGGTCCCGGCGGTCGAAGAGATCGACACGCATATCTCGCGGATCTTTCTGGCTGGTGACCGGGTCTACAAGCTCAAGCGCGCGGTCAAGCTGCCCTATGCCGATTTCTCGGCACCCGAAATCCGGCGCGCCACCTGCGACAAGGAAGTAGCGCTGAATGCGGCCCATGCGCCGGGCCTGTATTTCGGAACCCGGCGTATCACCCGCGCTGCTTCGGGCGGGCTGGAATTCGACGGCACCGGACCGCTGGTCGATGCCGTGGTGGAAATGGCCCGCTTCGAGCAGGACGCGCTGTTTGATCAGATGGCATCGCGGGGTGATCTGACAGCGGCGCAGATGACCGAACTGGCCTATACCATCGCCCGGTTCCACGCCGCCGCGCCGGTTGTCCGCGACACCACCGGCGTGCAGAACCTCGCCGTAGTTCTGGACATCAACCGGGCCGGGTTCGCCACCTCGGACGTGTTCTCCGGCACTGAAATCGCCGCGCTCGACAGCGCTTTTCGGCGGGCTCTGGATCATCACGGCGACCGTCTGAACCAACGCGCGGAAATCGGCCAGATCCGCCGCTGTCACGGCGATCTGCACCTGCGCAACATCTGCATGTTCCGGGGGCGTCCGACGCTGTTCGACTGTATCGAGTTCAACGATCAGATCGCCACCGTCGATGTGCTCTATGATCTGGCGTTCCTGCTGATGGATCTCTGGCACCGCGACCTGCAAGAGTTCGCCAGCCTGATCGTCAACCGGTACTTTGACGAAACCGGGCACGACGGGGATTTCGTGTTGTTGCCCCTGCTGATGGCCATACGGGCGGCTGTGCGGGCGCATGTCACCGCCACCCACGCGATGGATGGCGGGGTGGGGGCCGACGGCGTGCGGGCCGAGGCGCGAGCCTATTTCGACATGGCATCCGGGCTGCTGGAGACGCAGCCGCCGCGCGCCTTCGCCATTGGAGGGTTCAGTGGCACCGGTAAGTCCACCATCGCCCAGGCGCTGGCCCCGCAGGTCGCACCGCCGCCCGGCGCGCGGATCTTTGAAAGCGATCGCACCCGCAAGGCGATGTACGATGTCTCTGCGGAAACCCGGCTGCCCGAGGCGGCCTATGCGCCGGATGTCTCTGACCGGGTCTATGCCGCGCTTGGCACTCGGGCCGTGTCGGTTCTGCGGGCCGGTGCGCCGGTAATCGTCGACGCGGTGTTCGACCGGGCCGACCGGCGGCGCGACATCGAACAGGCGCTGGCCGGATACCCCTTCGCAGGTATCTGGCTCACGGCCTCGCCCGACACCCTGCGCCACCGTGTGGCCACCCGGCGGGGCGGCGCGTCTGACGCCGATGAGGCCGTTCTGATGGCGCAACTGGCACGGGGAAAGGGTGCGCTCAGCTGGCGGGACGTATCGACGGACCAAGGGGTAGCTCAATCCGTTTCCGCCATACTGAGCGCTGCGGCGCACGACGTGCCCTAACCACGCCGGACCGCATGAGGCGCCGCGGCCCGGAAAGGCCGCAGAATGCGTTATCTCTGATCAATCCACCAACCGCAGACGCTGGATCGACGATGCGATGGCCACGAAAGTGCCGATCACCTCTTGGCCGGTGACTTCAAAGAAGTGTGCGGGAGAAGAGGCGCATTCCTTGACCTCGGCGGCGGCCTTGTCCGAGGTTTCGAACGCGACCGTGTAGATCGTCACGCCCTTGGACTTGGCCAGTTCGCATTGTTCGTGGAACAGTTGCAGGTTGGTCAGCTGCCCCGAGGTCAGGACCGTTTCCGTTGAGGGGCGTTCGGTCAGTTCGGTGGAGTCGTTGACCGGATCCAGAGTGTCGGATGGCCGTACCTGGGTGCCAGTGCGCCCATCCGTCATCAGCACAATGTACTTGGACGATTGTTCGGCGTCCCATGCCAGCGGGCGGTTGGTGAAATCGGCCGGAACCTCGCCATGGGTGACAAGATATTCGAAGGCCGGCTGGGTGGTCGGGTCCAGCAGCGCCAGCGCATATTTCATGCCATAATTGGTGCCGGTGCCGTCGAAAAGACGCAGGCTATCGATGTAACCGTGCAGTTTTGTCTCGTCGCGCTGGGCGTATTGAATGCTCATGTCGTCGCCGGGGCACCAGCCCCAGTTCTGGGTGACCTCGTCATAATCCCAGTTCACGAAATGGGCGACCTGATCGATGCTGGCATCCGGCAGACTGGTGTCAAAGAAGTCCTCATACTCCATTTCGATGCAGGAGGATTCGTTGTTTGGCACGATCCCGTTGTAGAAGGTGTTGAAATCATAGACTTCGTCGGTTTGGTTGAATTTGGTCGACCCTAACACGTCGGTTCCGGTCACGTCGAAAAACTGGGTTTCGACCTTGCCGCCCTTGATCGAGGCGCCCAGCAACGTCGCGTGTTCCTGCCGTGCGACCGGGCTGTTGCGTTCGATGAAGTCCAGCGCGTAGGGCAGGTAGGTGTCCAGATCGTCCTTGTTGAACAGCGATACGTCGTTGTCGGGATAATTGTCGATCTTGACCGAGTAGTCTTCCACACCGTCGCCATCCAGATCGTACCAGAAGACAATGTTGGAAATGTCCTGCTGCCACTCGGGGAAATAGTCGCTGCCGGTGGTGCCGAAACGCTCGCCGCCGAGGTACTCGAACATCTTCTCGCCGGGGTTGGTATGGCCCGCAAAGGGCACGACGTTGATCGAGGTCAGGTATTCCGCGTCCCCGAGTTCGGGATTGGTGCCAGTGTTGCGTTCCAGAACGGTCGAGATAAAAGATTTCGCCGCCGGCTTCATCAGGTCGACACGCTGGTTGGTCTTCATGCTGCCCGAAATATCGAGCACCAGCGAAATCTCGACGTCCGGCACCTGTTCCGCCGCCGTCGCCGACAGGTTCGCCGACAGCGTGTCCCAGCCGGTCATGTGCATGAACTGCGTTATGACCGAGGCTGAAACGTCGGCCTTGACCTGCCGCTGGTACTTGTCGCCGGTGACGTGCACTGCGGTCAGGTATTGCGACAACCCGGCCTTGGCGAAATAGTCGTTGACCACTTCTTCGGGATCCAGCGGCTGTTCAAGGTCGGCGGCGGCCAGAACCGCGCGATCCAGGGTATATTGCAGCTGTGACCGGTCGCGTTCGAAGTGCATCAGGTCGATACCGATGCCGCCCACCATCAGCATGATGAGCAGAACGTACACACCGAAGAACAAGATTGTGCCATCCTCGTTGCGGGCAAAGGACTGCCAGAAGCTGCGATGTGAAACCGCAGTGGCTCGAATAATGCGACGACGCGACATGTCTTGGTCTCCTCCTAGGCTGGCTAAGGGCAAGTTTTGCTTGACTAGGAGACGTTATTATTAGTTTGTGTTCCTTTTTGGGCTCGGACCTGGTGAAGTGGACACAGTTGCATTCGCCGTTTACGGAACGAGTCCAATGATCCAGATTTGCTCGAATTGTCGTAAATACCGGAACGATTGTGCGCCATCAGGAAACGGCGTTAATGGTCCGTGGCTATTGTATTGTTGTGAAAACCCAATGCTCCCGCACTTTTCCGCAGTTTGGGATTGTTGCAGAAAGAATATGGAAAATATTAAAAAATCTTGGCCTTTGACGGACACTTTAACGAATCCAGCGGGCTAAGGCGCCCGGCCTTAAACCTGAGACACGACCACCCTGCCACGCCTTCGGCGCTCTCGGGATATTCGTGTCACGATATAATTCAGGGAAAAGGCCGGACGCGTTAAATCGCGGCGCGCGGGACGGGGTTCAGACCGGGCCCGAGGCGTCCGCCGGTCGGTTTCGACTCTGCTCCGTCTTTCGTCTGGCACGAGAAACCCCGTGGGTATCTCTGCCGCACGGGGTTCATTGTTGCGTCGGTTTCTGCCTGGGGACGGCCCGCGTCGGCTCCCCTGTCAGGACGGTCCGATAGTTTCGCAGGTCACGTTGCGGGCCTTCAGCCGACGGCAGGCCAGATCGGCGCGCTCCTGTGACAACCCCATGAAATTGGCGTCAAAGCCGCGTTTCGTCTGCACTACCTTGCGCAGCGATCCGTCCAGTGTCGACATTTCGGCCAGCGCGGTGCGCAGCAGGACCTTCTCAGCCTGATACCGGCTGGTGTAGCGGCCCACGTTGATGCCCCAATGGGCGTTGTCGGTGGCCTGCAGGCGGGTCACCACCTCGCGCTCGGGTTCGGGGCGGGGAGCCGCTGCTCGCGGTTCCTGCAGCAACGACATCTTGTCGGTCGGGCGCGGCTCCGGGCGCGGCACCGAATCGGGCGCGGCGGCGGCGCGGGCCTCGGCCATGGCCGCGTTGATCCCGGCCTGGATCCTGGCTTCGTCTTCCTGCGCGGTTTCCGCAATCGCGCTGGCCATCAGGGTGCCGCTGCCGGGCCGCTGCTTGGGACGCAGGCTTTTTTGCACCGCGCCGACCAGGCGGACGGTCCGGCCGGCCGATCCATCGGGGGCGATGTCACTATTGCCGACATAGCGCGGCAGGCCGGGCTTGCGCAGCGGGGCCCGCGACGGCGCCCGGCGAAAGCCGAGATCGAGCAGTTCCGCCACTTGCGCATTGCGCGCGGTCGACGACTTGCCACCGAACACGGTGGCGATGATCCGTTGGTTGCCGCGCTCGGCCGAGGCCACCAGATTGAACCCTGCGGCCCGCGTGTAGCCGGTCTTGATCCCGTCGGCGCCGCGATAGGCATCCAGCAGGCGGCGGTTCGTGTTGTTCACCATCTTGACACCCGCATCCGTCGACCGGCGCGAGAACAGGTTATAGTACTGCGGGTAATCGTACAGGATATGCCGCCCTAGAATGGTCATGTCGCGCGCGGTCGACATATGCCCGGATTCGGTCAGGCCATGGGCGTTCTTGAACGTTGTCCGGGTCATGCCCAGCGACTTGGCCGTGCGGGTCATCCGGCGGGCAAAGGCGGCTTCCGAGCCGCTGATTGCCTCGCCAATGGCGGTGGCGGCGTCATTGGCCGATTTCACCGCCGCCGAACGAATCAGATACCGCAACGCGATCCGCTGACCTGATCGCAGGCCCAGCTTTGAGGGCGGTTCGCTGGCCGCGTGGTTCGAGATCCGGACCTTGGTGTCCAGCGTGATTTCGCCATTTCGGATCGCTTCGAAGGCGATGTAGAGCGTCATCATCTTGGTCAGGGACGCCGGGTGCAGCCGGGTGTCCGCATTGCGTGAATGCAGGACTTCGCCGGTGCGGGCGTCCATAACCATGGCGGCATAGGGGGCCGCGGATGCGCTTGGGGGGGCGACCACGAGTAACCAGATCGCGGTCAGAAAGAATAAGCCCAATCGGGCCGGGGTGCTACGCCGAACCTGCACGGTGTCTGCCTCTGTCTGCCTCTGGCCGCCGGTTATCCGGCTGACTCATTGATTGATTGTAATCACGTTAACACAGCAAATAGTCAAAATAAACCCAAGGTTTGCGGGGGTTAGTTGATTTTAGTCCAGCACGTTTTCCAACATCTGGGGGGTTCGTGTGGCGAACCCCCTAAACCGGCCAATGTGGCAAAACCAAGGCAGCGCTTGGCTACCACGTCAGCCATTCCCGCACGAACCGGTTGCCCCGGCGCACCATCAACCGGCGCAGTTCGTCCCCCAGCAGAATCGCAAAGGCAAAGGGCACCGACAGCATCAGCATCCATCCCTCAAGCGGCGCGGTGCCGAAAAAGGTGTTGAAGGCCGGGATGTAGGCGATGGCCGCCAGCAGCAGCAATTCTGCGCCAATCCCCAGCAGCACCAGCCGGTTGGTGAACAGCCCAACCGTTAGCAGGCTCTGCCGACGGGTCCGGCAGATGATCACGTCGGCCACCTGACAGATGATGATCGAGGCAAAGAAGCCGGTGATAGCCTGCCGGTACAACGGGTCGCTTCCCGCCAAGTCCATGCCCCATTCCCAACCGCCCGTGTAGAGGATGGTAAAATAGGTAAAGAACCCCGCCGCAGCCTGGATCATGCCGACGACGCCATAGCTCATGAGCAGCAGGTTGCGGCTCAGAAGCCGTTCGTTGCGCGGGCGCGGCTTGCGTTTCATCACATCGGTCTCGGGCGGTTCCGCTCCCAGCCCCAGCGCCGGCAGAATATCGGTGCCCAGGTCGATCGACAGGATCAGGATCACCGTCAGCGGCAGCGGGATATCCAGCAGCACATAGGCAATGAACGGCAGGATCTCGGGAATGTTCGAGGTCAGGATATAGGCGATGAACTTCTTGATGTTGTCAAAGATGGTGCGGCCTTCCTCGACCGCGGTCACGATGGTGGCAAAATTGTCATCCATCAGCACCATGTTGCTGGCCTCCTTGGCCACCTCGGTGCCGCCGATGCCCATTGCCACGCCCATATCGGCGTTCTTCAGGGCAGGGGCGTCATTGACCCCGTCGCCGGTGACGGTCACGATCTCGCCCAGGCCCTGCAGCGCGCGGACCACCCGCAATTTCTGTGCCGGCGCGATGCGGGCAAAGATGATCTCGGGGTTGTCCTGAAGCACCTGGGCCAGCCGGGCCTCTGACATCGCCGCCAGTTCGTCGCCCTGCACCACGCGCCCGGCCTCCGAAATCAGCCCGATCTGCTGACCGATGGTCTTGGCCGTCAGCCCGAAATCCCCGGTCAGCATGATCACCCGGATGCCCGCCGAATGGCAACGCGCCAGCGCCTCGGGCACCTCGGGGCGCGGCGGGTCGATCATGCCGGTGAGACCAAGAAAGACGTACCCGTCCTCGGGCACCGCCTCGCCCTCGCCGGCCCGCGCGGCAAAGCCCAGCCCGCGCTCGCCCCGGCCCGCCAGAACGTGATATTGCGTCACCACCTCGGCGCGGCGCGCCTCGGTCAGCTCCAGCACCTCGCCATCCAGCGCGATCCGGTCGCACATGTCCAACACCACCTCGGGCGCGCCTTTCAGCGCGGCCCAAGGTCCGCTGCCGTCGTCGCTGACCGTGATCATCCGCTTGGTTGCCGAGTTGAACGGCTGCGACGCCACATCGCGCACATCGCGCAGGGCGGGCACATCCGCGAACCCCTTGGCATAGATCAGCAGGGCGCCTTCGGTGCTATCGCCGGAAAACCCGTTCGGGGTCAGCAGGGCGCCGTTACAGATGCACATTACCCGCAGCACCTGGTCGAACGCCGGGTCGTCCCTGACCGCCGGGTCGTCGCAGCGGTATTCCCGGCCACCCATCGACAGCGTCTGCACCGCCAGACGGTTCTGTGTCAGCGTGCCGGTCTTGTCGGTACAGATGACGGTGGTGGAGCCCAGCGTTTCGACGCTTTCCAGATTCTTGATCAACGCGTTCTTGGCCGCCATGCGGCGACTCGCCATGGTCAGGCTCAGCGTCACCGTCGGCAACAGCCCCTCGGGGACATTGGCCACGATGATGCCGATGGCAAAGATCAGCGACCCGATCACGCCGTTTCCGATCAGCACCGAAACGGCAAAGAACGAGACGCCCAGAAAAATGGCGATAAAGCTGATCACCTTGATAAAGTACTTCAGCTCGTGGTGGATCGGCGTCTCGTGCACCTCGGTCGTCTTGGTCAGTTCAACAATCGACCCGATCTGCGTGGACATGCCGGTCTCGCAGACCACCACGGTGGCCTCGCCGTTCTGGACCAGCGATCCCGAAAACACCATGTTGGGGCTTTCCTGAACATTGTCGCTGCTACGGTCGGCGTCCAGCAGAAGCGGCTCGCTTTCACCAGTCAGGGACGAATTGTCGACCTTCAGCTCGTGTGACCGCAGCAGCCGCCCGTCCGCCGGCACCCGGTCGCCTTCCTGCAGGGCCAGCACGTCGCCGGGCACCAGCTCCTCGGCGGCCACCTCGACGGCGCGGCCATCGCGGTAGACCGTGATCATCGCGGGGAGCATCTTGCGAAAGCTCTCTATGATCTTTTCGCTCTGATGTTCCTGAAAATAGGTGAAGGTCGCGTTTAGCAACACAACGGCCAACAGTGCGATGGCGATGTACAGATTGCCCTGACCCGGATCCAGGCGCTCGGCGGTCATCGCCAGCATGCCGCCGAAAATCAGCAGCAGCGCAAAGAAATTCTTGAACTGCAACAGGAACTTGACGATCTCGGGCCGCTTGCCGGTGACCTGCAGTTCGTTGCGCCCATAGCGTTCCAGACGCTGCGTGGCCTCGCTGCTGCTCAATCCTTCGGCACTGGTGTCCAGTGCGCTCAGAACCTCCTCCAGCGGACAGCTGTGGAACTGTTCTCGCGGGGCCGCGATCACATCGTCGGTGTGCCGGGTGTCATGTGCCATGGCGCTGCTCCGTGTGTCATGCAGATCCCGCATAGCAGTCCCAAAGCGGCGCGGACTTGTTCTGGGTCATGTCATGGTAAGTATTTCTGCATGTCAGCAGGCAGTGCCTGAAAACCCGGCAGATCGCGGTTCAGCGTGGCTCTAGCTGGTCCAGCAGCGCGGGCAGCGCGCCCAGATCGGCGATTTCTCGGAACCGCGCGGCCTGTTCGGGGGCCTCGGCGTGTTCGATCTCCCAGACCAGCCCATGCGGCACGTAGATGCCCCAGCCGCCGGCCTCGATCGCCGGCACCACGTCCGAGCGCATCGAGTTTCCGACCATCATCGCCCGCTCCGCCCCATCTCCATGGCGCTCAAAGATCGCGGCATATACGGCGGGCGTCTTCTCGGACACGATCTCGACCCCGTCGAACAGATCGCCCAGCCCCGATTGGGCCAGCTTGCGTTCCTGGTCCAGCAGGTCGCCCTTGGTGATCAGCACCACGCGATGGGTGTCCGCCACCGCCTCCACGGCCGCCTGCGCGTGCGGCAGCAATTCGATGGGATGGGCCAGCATGTCCTGCCCGGCCTCGATCAACTGGCGAATCACCCGTGCCGGGACCCGGTCCTCGGTCACCTCGATGGCGGTTTCGATCATCGACAGGGTAAAGCCCTTGATGCCGTAGCCATAGCGCCCGATGTTGCGCTTTTCGGCGGCCAGCAGCCGCTCAGCCAGGTGATCGGGGGTGGTGTAATCGGCCAGCAACTCGGAAAATCGGTCCTGGGTCCCGCGAAAGAACCGTTCGTTGTGCCACAATGTGTCATCGGCGTCGAAGCCGATAGTGGTCAGCGAAGACATCCCAATAACCTGCCTGCTTTCTCTTTTCTAATCTGATGGTAAAGTTATATAAGCAGACAATCACCAATATGAACGGAACTGGGTAGACCTGAGCGATGCTGCTACAGCCATTGAAGATGTCGGACAAGTCGGATGACGATGGCGATGCCTCCATCCTGCTCCAGTCGCGTCCAAAGACCAAGCGGCCGCCTCTCTACAAGGTGCTGCTGCTGAACGATGACTACACGCCGATGGAATTCGTCGTGCACGTGCTGGAACGGTTCTTTGGCATGACCCATGCCGAAGCCTTTGAAATCATGCTGACCGTTCACAAGAAGGGGCTCGCCGTTGTCGGCGTGTTCAGCCATGAAATCGCCGAAACCAAGGTTGGGCAGGTGATGGATTTCGCGCGCCGCCATCAGCACCCGCTGCAATGCACGATGGAACGCGAGGAATAGCGCGCAATCATTCCCCGCGCACGCCGCAAGATCCGTCAAAGAATTTTGGCAAGATCCTTGTCGCCAGCCGGGGCCTTTTCCCCTATGGGCTTGCGACCATGAGTAGCCGACTGACACTTGCCTTCGATACCGGGCTCCCGCTTCCCAGTGACGGGCAGATCGGGGTGTTCCATCCCCGCGCGGGGATGGAGCTCGAACTGCTGCCGCGCGACCGGGTCCGGATCATCCAGCCGCTGCGGCCCGATCACGATGCCTTCGCCGCGCTGGGCTATGTTACCGCCCCGCGGGCCGATCCGGCCGACCGCTTTGCCCTGTCGCTGGTCTGCCTGCCCCGGGCCAAGTCGCTGGCGCGGGCCCTGGTCGCACAGGCGGCGGCCTGCACCGATGGGCTGATCGTGGTGGACGGGGCCAAGACCGACGGCATCGACAGCCTGCTGCGCGACACCCGCAAACGCACCGATATCGCCGGTCAGCTGTCCAAGGCGCATGGCAAGCTGTTCTGGTTTGCCGCCGACCCGGATGCCTTTGCCGACTGGCAGCCGCCCGAGGTGCAGACAACCGACGTCTTTCGCACAGCACCCGGCGTTTTCTCCGCCGACGGGATCGACCCGGCCTCGCAGCTGCTGGCCCGGCATCTGCCGCACCACGTAGGGAACCATGTCGCCGACCTGGGTGCGGGCTGGGGCTATCTCTCGGCCCATCTGCTGCAGGATCCCAAGCTGCAGGCCCTTCATCTGGTCGAGGCGGACCATGCCGCGCTGGACTGCGCGCGTCACAATTTGACCGACCCGCGCGCGCGCTTCCACTGGGCCGATGCACTGACATGGGTGGCCCCCGGTCCGGTCGACGCGGTGGTGATGAACCCGCCTTTTCACAACAACGCCCGCGCCGCCGACCCCGGACTGGGTCGCGGTTTCATCGAGACCGCCGCCCGGTTGCTGCCGCCGCGCGGGCAACTGTGGATGGTGGCCAACCGTCACCTGCCCTATGAACAGGCGCTGGCCGTCCATTTCGCCCAGACAGACGAGATCGCTGGCGACAACCGGTTCAAGATCCTGCATGCGGCACGCCCCTCTCGCCCCCGCCGCTAAAGCCCGCTAGTCTGCCCAAAACCTCAGGGAGTCCCCAATGTCCTTTTCCATCGCCGGCAAGACCGCCATCGTCACCGGCGCCGCCAACGGGATC
This sequence comes from Paracoccaceae bacterium, assembly GCA_041594355.1. Taxonomy (GTDB): domain Bacteria; phylum Pseudomonadota; class Alphaproteobacteria; order Rhodobacterales; family Rhodobacteraceae; genus JAIUZI01. Next base: position 19,514 of record JBFHMM010000018.1, read on the forward strand.
GGCCTGGCCATCGGGCGCCAATTCGCCGAGAAGGGCGCAAACGTCATGTTCGCGGACATGGACGGAAAGCGTCTGGTCGACGAATTGGGCGACCGGGCCGAAGACAGCAACGTGCGCTACTTTGCCGGCGATCTGCGGGAACGGCTGACCATCGTTAACCTGCTGTCCGCGACGCTGGACGCCTTCGATCAGGTCGATGTGCTGGTCAATGCCGCCCGCCAGGTGATCCCCTCGGACCCGCTCGATTCCGAAGACGATTCGGTGATAACCCTGCTGAATCAGAACCTGATGCCCGCGCTGCGGCTCAGCCAGCTGGTCGCCAAACGGATGATCAAACAGTCCGAAGGCCGTGAAGAGGGCGCCGCCGGCTCTATCATCAACCTCAGTTCCATCGCCGCCCGGCGCACCCACCCCGACCTGATGGCCTATTCCGTCAGCTCCGCCGCGCTCGACCAGATGACGCGCTCGCTCGCCGTGGCGCTGGCGCCGCACCGAATTCGGGTCAATGCCGTGGCCATCGGTTCGGTGATGAGCCATTCGCTGAAAACCACCCTCAAGGATAACCGCACCTTTCGGCAGGATATCGAGGACCACACACCGCTCAACCGCATCGCGGCACCGTCCGAACTGGGCGATGCCGCGCAGTTCCTCGCCTCAGAGGCCGCCGGTTTCATGACCGGCCAGATCCTGACACTGGATGGCGGGCGCACCTTGCTGGATCCGGTCGCGGCCCCGGCACACTAAGGACTGCATCCCATGACAGACACGTTTGACCACGAAAAACAGGCCGCCTCCGCGTGGTTCCGCCAGCTGCGCAACGATATCGTCGCCGCCTTCGAGGGGCTGGAGGAGAGCCACGACACCGGGCCCTTTGCCGACTTGGCGCCGGGCCGGTTCGAGGTCAGCGAAACCAAACGCGCCTCGGATGACGGCACAGATGCGGGCGGCGGGGTGATGAGCGTGATGCGCGGCGGCCGGGTGTTCGAGAAGGTCGGCGTCAACATCTCTACCGTTTACGGTAAACTCGGCGAACAGGCGCAGGCGGCAATGATGGCCCGCAAGGCGTTGCCCGGCATGGCCGACGACCCGTGCTTCTGGGCTTCGGGCATTAGCCTGGTCGCGCATATGCAGAACCCGCATGTGCCGGCGGTTCACATGAACACGCGCATGTTCTGGACCCCGCACGCCTGGTGGTTCGGCGGCGGGTCGGACCTGAACCCTTGTATCGAATACGATGACGACACCGCGCATTTCCACGCCACCCAAAAGGCTCATCTCGACCCCCACGGCGCGGCGCATTACCCGCGGCTCAAGGATTGGGCCGATGAATATTTCTATATCCCGCACCGCCATCGGGCGCGTGGGGTGGGGGGCATCTTTATGGATGACTACTGCACCGGCGACTGGCAGGCCGATTTCGACCTGACACGCGACATCGGCCGCGCCTTTCTGCCCGCCTATGTGCCGCTGGTCGAAAAACGCCGCGCCACCGCCTACACCGATGCCGACAAGGACACCCAGCTGATCCATCGCGGGCTCTATGCCGAATATAACCTTGTCTACGACCGGGGCACCAAGTTCGGCCTGGCGACAGGCCACGACGCGAATGCCGTGCTGATGAGCCTGCCGCCGATGGCAAAATGGGCCTGACCGGGTCTAAGGCCTGGACCAGACCCCACCGCTCTTGCGATTGCCGGGCGCGCTGCATCAGCACCAGGGCCGACAGCGGCAGCGCCTCGGCCAGGGGCCCGGCGATCCAGATCCCCGGCTCGCCGTGCGGATACGCCAGCCCGAACGTCAGCGGAATCGCGAACAAATCGGGTTTCTACAGACCCAGCAGGGCGGCGATCAACGTCGACCGCAGGCCGGCGTCCGACCGCTGACACTGCTCCGACCCATAGTTGTTGCCGGTGATCGTCTGCATCGCGTGCGTCAGACCCGGCAGCGGCAGAAAGGTAAAGGTCTTCACCGGCGTCACGATCCCGTAGGCCGACATCGTCTCGGTGTAACCCGGCGCGGCGGCGATTTGCAGCGCGATCACCACCGAGCCAGATCCCAGCGTCAGCCCCATTGCGGCCAGCTCCGCCGAACCGCCCGCCCAGATGCCGGGCCAGCAGGCTGGACATGCCGCCCGCCCCCGCGCGCGAACTCATAGGCGGTATCCAGCCCGTTGGTATTACCGAACAGACCCGTGTCCATCGAGTAACCAGTGTGCAGATGGATGCCGTCTTACAGCACCTGGCTGTGAAACCCGCGTTGTGCGTAGGGAGAGTAGGCTTTTCCGGGGTGCTGCCCCTCAAGCGATCCGCTTGATGGCACGATCTGCGCGGCGGCCGGGGCGCCCAAAACCAATGCCGCCGCAATCGCTGGTGTTGTCTTCATAGCGACCTCAACCCCGTAACACTGCGCTACGAAATACCGGACGCCTGTCATGACGTGTAGCCGATTTCCGTTATCCGACAAATTTTTGTTCGAGCATGCGTTATGCCCGGCGCCATCCGGCCTCTTCCATCGCGCTCAGATAGCTGGGCGCTGTGCGCATCCGCGCGCCGAGCCCCTTTGCAACCAGCGCGTCATGCATCCGGGGCAGCTGCCAGCAGGGCACATGCATCACCATGTGATGCTCAAGGTGGTAGTTGACCCAATAGGGTGCCACCAGCGCCCGCGCCACCGGTCCGGCCAGCGTGGTGCGCACGTTCTGAAACGGGTCGTCCGATTGCTCCGTCGCGCCATGTTCGGCGATGTTGCGGACGCGCAGCACGAACTGGAACCACGTGAGATATGGCAGCAGCCAGAACGCCAGCCCCCACCACCAGTCGCCGATCAGTCCCATGGCCACGACGATGCCCGCGAACACCGGCAGCGATTTCCACAGGTCGCGTGCCTTGAACGCCTGCGCGAAATCCGAGGCCGCGGCCTTGGTCGCGTCTTCATCGCCGGCCAACCGCACCGACATCAGGATCTGCGCCATCAGTTGCTTGATCCCGGTCTGCCCGGTCAGGTCGCGGGTGAACTTGCGTTTCAGCGAGGCGCGGGTGGTCGGAAACTTGGAGGACAGCGCCAGATCGGGGTCCTTCTCGGTCTGGGTGAACCGGTGATGCGTCAGGTGATAATGGCGATAGGCCGCCAGCTCGGCCAGGATCGGACGCCCGCACAGCCACTCCCCCGCGAAATCGTTCCAGCGACGGGTCTTGAAAAGGGCGTTGTGCGCCGCCTCGTGCATCAGGATCGCCAGCCCCAGCTGCCGCGAGCCGATCAGCACCACCGCCAGCACAAAGGTCAGCGGGTTGGACCAGAGCGCGAACAGCGTCACCGCTAGTGCGATCACCCCCCAGCAATGCGCCACCAGCCAGACCCCCATCAGGTCCGACCGCCGCGCCAGATCGCGGATTTCATCCGAACTGAGATAGGCCTTTCCAGGCGTCGCATAGCCGTTCATGCACAGATCCTCCCTGCGCATGAGCCTCCCCAATCCGGAGCATGGATGTCAATCAGAGCGCGGCGTCACGCAGGCGTCAGTGCCAGGAAAAGAACCCCGGTCCCGCCTTGGCCAGCAGGTCGCGCGCCATCTCGGCGCCCAGTTCCGCGCCATCGGCGACCGCGCAGGTGCGGTCGTCGGCCAGCGCTTCGGAGCCATCCGGGCGCAGCACCTCGCCGCGCAGACGCAGCATGCCGCCGTCCAGTTCCGCCAGCCCGGCGATCGGTGTCTCGCAGGACCCGTCCAGCGCCGCCAGAAACGCCCGTTCCGCTGCCAGTCTCTGGCCGGTTTCCGCATGGTGGATCGCCGCCAGCATGTCAGCGACACGGGCGTCGTTTGCGCGCCGCTCGATGCCGATCGCGCCCTGCGCCACGGCGGGCAGCATGTCATCGGTGTCAATCGCGGTGGCGGGCACTTCGGTCATGTTCATCCGGTTCAGCCCGGCCATCGCCAGAAAGGTGCAGTCGGCCACGCCGTCCGCCAGCTTTTTCAGCCGGGTCTGCACGTTGCCGCGAAATTCCACCACCTTCAGGTCGGGCCGCCGGTTCAGCAGCTGCGCGCGCCGGCGCAGGCTCGAGGTGCCGACCACCGCACCCGTCGCCAGTTCCGCCAGCCCCGACTTGTCGGGCGACACAAAGGCGTCGCGCACGTCCTCGCGGGGCAGGTAGCAATCGAGCAGCAGCCCCTCGGGCTGGGCCACCGGCATGTCCTTCATCGAATGCACCGCGATGTCGATGCCGCCCTGCAACAAGGCTTCCTCGATCTCCTTGGTGAACAGCCCCTTGTTGCCGATCTCCTTCAGCGGGCGGTCGGCGTCGATCAGCGTGCGGTCGTCGCCGGTGGTCTTGATCACCACGATCTCGAACGCCGCCTCGGAAAGATCGTACGCCGCGCCCAGACGGCGGCGTGTTTCGTAGGCCTGAGCCAGCGCCAGCGGCGAACCGCGGGTGCCGATCTTCAGAGGCGATGCGGGAGAGGGAAGCGGTGCAGTCATGGCGCAATCCTTATCCGCGTCATTCTGCCCTGACAACCACGTGGCACCCGCGCGCCCTTGACAAATTGCCGCTCGGGAGTGACCTGTCGCGTCACGACAAGTGAGGGATGACATGGCCGAGACGAAAAAACTGTTGCGGGCTCTGGCGGGCGAAACCCTGGACAGGCCGCCGATCTGGATGATGCGACAGGCCGGCAGATACCTGCCGGAATACCGCGCCACCCGTGCTCAGGCCGGGGATTTCCTGTCGCTGTGCTACAACCCCGAACTCGCCGCCGAGGTGACGCTGCAACCGATCCACCGGTACGGGTTCGACGCCGCGATCCTCTTTGCTGACATCCTGCTGGTGCCGCAGGCGCTGGGTGCGGATCTGTGGTTTGTCACCGGCGAGGGGCCGCGCCTGTCGATCATCACCGAGCAGGCCGGTTTTGACGCGCTGAAACCGGCCGCTGCGATCCATGACACCCTGTCGCCGGTCTATGAAACCGTCCGCATCCTGTCGCGCGAACTGCCCGCCGAGACAACGCTGATCGGCTTTGCCGGCGCGCCCTGGACCGTGGCCACCTATATGATCGCCGGGCGCGGCACCCCGGACCAGGGGCCCGCGCACGCGCTGCGCGAAGGCAACACCGCGCTGTTTGAGGCGCTGCTGGAGCGGATCACCGAAGCCACCATCGATTACCTGTCGATGCAGATCGAGGCCGGCGCCGAGGCGCTCAAGATCTTTGACAGCTGGGCCGGTTCGCTGAAGGGGGATGACTTTGTCAAATATGCGGTCGAACCCTGCCGCCGGATCACCGCAGCCCTGAAGGAAAAGCATCCCGGCATTCCGGTCATCGGCTTCCCGCGCGAGGCGGGCGAGGGTTATGTCGGCTTCCATGCCGCGACCGGTGTCGACTGTGTGGCGCTGGACAATTCGGTCGACCCCGAATGGGCGGCGAAGAACGTGCAGGTTTCGGGCTGTGTGCAGGGCAATCTGGCCTCGTCGCATATGGTGACAGGGGGGCAGGCGCTGGTGGATGAGACCCGGCGCATCGTCAAGGCGTTTTCCGGCGGCCCGCACATCTTTAACCTCGGGCACGGGATCACCCCCGACGCCGACCCCGAGAACGTGCAGTTGATGATCGACACCGTGCGCGGCTGACATCGGGGCCGCCGCGCGGCGCTCGTGCCCCGCCGGGGCACCTCGCCCCGCCCGCCGTCCCGAAGGGGTCTTTTGCCCAAATCTTGTGCGGTGGAGTACAAGTTGCGGTATTGTGAGGGGATCAGGGTCGGGTGCCCCTTGTATTGGGGTCGCTGCGGCGGTCACAGGCTGATGTGAAATGACTGACAACCTGTCCATTGTTGTTGTTGAAAAGGACCGCGATCGGGCGCTGTTGATCGTGGATTCTCTGCGTGCGTCCGGCGATCACAACATCTTTGTGATCTCCGAGGAAACCGGTTTGGCGCGGCGGATATCGGAGCGCAACCCGGACATCGTACTGGTCGACATCAGCAGCCCGTCGCGCGACATGCTCGAAGAACTGACGCTGGCCTCCAGCCCGATGGACCGCCCCGTTGCGATGTTCGTCGACCGCAGTGACGACGGGCTGACCAAGGCGGCGATCGAGGCGGGGGTGTCGGCCTATGTGGTCGATGGGCTGCAACCGGACCGGATCAAGCCGATTATCGACGCCGCCATCGCGCGGTTCCACATGTTTCAGCGGATGCGCAGCGAGCTGGCCGCGACCAAGCGGGCGCTGCAGGAACGCAAGGTGATCGACCGGGCCAAGGGAATACTGATGAAGGCGCACAAGATCGACGAGGACGCGGCCTATGCCCTGCTGCGCAAGACTGCCATGGCACAGGGTCGCAAACTGGCCGATGTGGCCGAGGCACTGGTAACGGCATCGGAGCTCTTGTCATGAACGGGATGGTTTTGCGGGCCGGGTTCATTCCACTGGTGGACGCCGCGCCGCTGGTTATCGCGCATGAGATGGGGTTTGCGGACGAGGAAGGGCTGGCGCTGCAGCTGCAACGCGCGCCTTCATGGTCGACGCTGCGCGACCTGCTCGTTATGGGCCAGATTGACGCCGCACATATGTTGTCTCCGGTGCCGGTGGCCGCAGCGCTGGGGCTCGGCGGGATCCAGGCGCGGCTGGACGCGATTTCGGTGCTGTCGGCCAATGGAAATGTGGTCGGCGTGTCACAGCGCCTGGCCGAGCGGATGCGTGGCAACGGATACGCCTTCGATTTTGCCGATGCCCATGCGGCGGGCAGGGCGCTGATTGCCGCCACCGACGGGCAGCTGCGGATCGGGGTCCCGTTCCCCTTCTCAATGCATGCCGAGCTGCTTTATTACTGGCTCGGCGCGCTGGGCCTGCCGGCGCCGCAGGCGCTGGACGTGCGTACCGTGCCGCCGACCCTGATGGCCGAAGCGATGGCGGCCGGCGAAATCGACGCCTTCTGCGTCGGCGAGCCCTGGGGCTCGCTCGCGGTGGAAAACCGGGTCGGCACGCTGTTGCTGCCGGGGGCGGCGATCTGGGGCTTTGCGCCGGAAAAGGTGCTGGCGGTCCGCCATGACTGGACCCGGGACGCCCCCGACCGCACCGCCAAGCTGATCCGCGCCGTCTGGCGGGCCGGGCGCTGGCTGTCGAAACCGGGCAACCGGGCGATTGCGTCGGACGTGCTGGCGCGGCCTGAATACCTCGACATCAGCTCGGACCTGCTGGACCGGGCGCTGACCGGGCGGTTCATCATCTCGCCTTCGGGTGAACAGAAATCCCGCGAAGGATTCGTTCTGTTCCATGATGGCGCCTGCGGGTTTCCCTGGCGCAGTCAGGCGGCCTGGATTGCCCAGCGGCTGGCGGCGCGCACCGGTCTGGACCGCAGCGCCGCGGCAGCGGCCGCAAAACAGGTGTTCCGCACCGATCTCTATCGCCAGGCGCTGTCCGGCGAGGTTGCCGATCTGCCCGGCGCGTCGGAAAAACTCGAAGGCGCCATCATGGAACCGACCGAGGTCGCGACCGCTGCCGGCACCCTGATTCTGCGCCCGGACCGGTTTTTTGACGGTCAGATTTTTGACCCTTCTGCAGTGCAGCGATGAAATTTTGGGCAAAACGTCAGCTTATGTGACCTGACTTTCCCGAATTCACTAAAAAAAACCGTCTCGCGCTTGCGCAACCGTGCGGGTGCAGCAATTCTGGGCCTGTCTTTAGGAACAAGGGCGTTCCTACCGGCAGACACTCCGCGAGGATGCGGACCCCCGAGCAATGCTGCTTGAACCTCGTCGTGCATCCGCGCGTCGACGGATCGGCAGCATTTTTTTGTTTTCAGGCCCCTTTCTCCTCCTCTCAGGGGCGCAACCGAAGGACGCAACATGAAGCTTACCTACGCAGCCCTGATGATCGGCACGGCCCTCTGTGCCCCTGCCTACGCCGAAATGCTGGACGTTGAAAAAGACGAACTGAAGTTCGGCTTTATTAAATTGACCGACATGGCGCCGCTCGCCGTGGCCTATGAAAACGGCTACTTCGAAGACGAAGGCCTTTTCGTGACGCTCGAAGCACAGGCAAACTGGAAAGTGCTGCTGGACGGCGTTATCGACGGGCAGCTGGACGGCGCCCATATGCTGGCGGGACAGCCGCTGGCCGCGACCATCGGTTTTGGCACCGAGGCCCACATCATCACCCCCTTCTCGATGGACCTGAACGGCAACGGCATCACCGTGTCGAACGAGATCTGGGAACAGATGAAACCGCATATCCCGACCATGGACGACGGTCGCCCGCAGCACCCGATCAGTGCCTCGGCCCTGAAGCCGGTGGTCGAGGCCTACAAGGACGAAGGCAAGCCCTTCAACATGGGCATGGTGTTCCCGGTCTCTACCCACAACTACGAACTGCGTTACTGGCTGGCCGCCGGCGGCCTCGAGCCGGGCTATTACAGCCCTGAAAACATCTCCGGTCAGATCGGCGCCGACGTGCTGCTGTCGGTGACGCCGCCGCCGCAGATGCCCGCGACGCTTGAGGCCGGTACCATCTACGGTTACTGCGTCGGCGAACCGTGGAACCAGGCAGCCGTGTTCAAGGGCATCGGGGTGCCGGTGATCACGGACTACGAACTGTGGAAGAACAACCCCGAGAAAGTGTTCGGCCTCTCTGCCGAATTTGTCGAGGAAAACCCCAACACCACCGTCGCCATCACCAAGGCGCTGATCCGCGCGGCCATCTGGCTGGATGAAAACGACAACGCCAACCGCGAGGAAGCCGTCGAGATCCTGGCCCGCTCCGAATATGTCGGCGCCGACGCCGAGGTGATCGCCAACTCGATGACCGGCACCTTTGAATACGAAAAGGGTGACAAGCGCGAAGTTCCTGATTTCAACGTGTTCTTCCGCTACAACGCGACCTACCCGTTCTACTCGGATGCGATCTGGTACCTGACCCAGATGCGCCGCTGGGGCCAGATTGCCGAAGCCAAGCCCGACAGCTGGTACGACGAAGTCGCCAAGTCGGTCTACAAGCCGGAAATCTACCTGGAGGCGGCCCGCCACCTGGTTGACGAAGGTCTGGCCAACGAGGCCGATTTCCCCTGGGACAGCGATGGTTACAAGGCGCCGACCCCCGCCGCGGATATCATCGACGGCATCGCCTATGACGGCAAGGCGCCCAATGCCTACCTCGACAGCCTGCCGATCGGCCTGAAGGGCGACCAGATGGTCGTCGGCAACGAAGTCCAGGGCTAACCCCCCTCTTTCTCCCCAGGCAGAGGGCGGGATGGCGCTCGCTCCTAACCGGAGCATCGCCCC
>JBFHMM010000019.1:0-28610 GCA_041594355.1 Paracoccaceae bacterium
CAGAACGCGGGCAAGAAAGGTTTGCGCCAACTCCGGGGTGAGCAATTCGCTGCTGATCACGACGTCCTTGGCTTGGGCAATCGCTTGGTCCAATTCATCGGTCAGGGCTGGAAGCATCGAGTCCCAGTCAGGGATATTTATCGTGCCATAGCCGGTTTGCCCCTGCAGAGCAAAGCTTAGTTTGTGGTGGGCTCCGTCTGGCCACTGTCCGGTTGAAGGGTAGGCCAGTCCCGCCGGGGTGGCGTCGCGCAAATGCGCTTGAATGGAGCTTGTGCCGGTTTTGGGCGGGCCGCAGTGAAGAAACAGTTGTTTGGGCATAATGAACTGCCGTGGATCTGGCGCTGATGCCCATTGGATGGGCCTAAACGGGCGAATTTACCTGGTTAGTCAGAAAAGGGGACTGTTGATGTTCCGGTGTCGGATGTCGCGAATGGATCGGTCTGCGATGCCAAGGCCTCGAAATAACTTTTTTGACAGGCGATCACTTCGTCGAAGGCGACGCGTGATCCGCGCAGCGTATAGCGGCCCAGAGTGGTCTTTCCATAGTCCCAGCGCATGACGGTTTCCCGCTGGAACTCGTCGATGAACAGTGCTGCCTCGTCGGTTTCTACGTCGATCATTATATTCAGGCCCGGGTAGCCATCCATCACCACGCCATCCATTTCCAGCGTCCAAGGACCTTCATTACCGAATTTGACCTCAACTGAATACTCTTTGTCGTGCTCAATGGACACCCAACGTTCGTCCAGCAGCGTTACATCCAGCGTCAACTGGTCGTCGTTGTTGTCAAAACCGATGAAAAAGGCGGTATTCTTCTCGAACAGCGCAAATGCTTGGCAGCCTTGGGAGTTTGTATAGAAGGAGACATCCCAGCCACCGACGGTTTTCCAGTCTACGGTTTGCGCCTGTACCGAGTTCGCGGATAACAATGAGGCCGCACAAAATGCTATCGAAACTCGGCGCATATGGCCGGTGAAAAATCGTTTCAGTCGCATGGTGCCTCCCAATTGCAGGACCGATCCGGCCTGAGTATCGTGGCCATGGTGCGGCAAACTCGGACTATACCCGGTTTTTTTGTTCTGCCAACCGCGCTTATACCCTCCGGCGCTGACCGGTTTTCGGGAGTAGGTCGCGTGCACAGCTGTCGAGTAAGAGGGCCGGTTTTCCAAAAGGCAGGGTGACACTTGTCCTGTTTTGCCGAATACTTCGTGCGAGTAGACAAACAACTGGGGAGTCAAAATGATGAAGCAACGCATGAGTTTCGTGCTGGCCACAGCCGCCAGCATTTCTATGCAGGTCGCGACGCCGGTGCACGCTGCCGAGATGGGCGCGGTCGACGAACCAATCAAACTGGCAATCAACGAATGGACCGGCCAGCATGTGACGACACATGTCGCTGGCGAAATGCTTAAGGCCGCCGGATACAAGGTCGAATATGTCACAGCCGGAATGATGAACCAGTTCCAGGCGCTGGCCGATGGAGACATTCACGCCACGCTTGAGATCTGGTCGTCCAACGTGTCCGATGAATATGCCAAAAAGATCGGCGAAGGCACTGTTGTCGAACTCGGTGATCTTGGCCTCGACGCCAAGGAGGGGATCGCCTATCCCGCACATGTGGCCGATCTCTGCCCGGGCCTGCCCGCTTGGGAGGCTTTGAAGGATTGTGCACAGGTTTTCGCCATCGCCGAGACTTTGCCGATGGGCCGTCTGGTCGATTACCCGGCTGATTGGGGTACGCCCGGAGCGGACCGGATGACCGGTTTGGCCCTGCCGTTCAAGGCGGTCCCCGCCGGTTCCGAAGGGGCCCTGATCGCGGAATTGCGCGCCTCGACCGAGCGCAAGTCACCGTTGCTGATCACCTTCTGGCAACCCCACTGGGCCATGTCGGCCTATGACGTGAAGTTCGTCGATCTGCCGGTTGGCAACGAAGACTGCTTTAACGACCCGGCATGGGGGCCGAATCCCGATGCTGTCAACGATTGCGACTTTGCCCCGTCGCGGATTTTCAAGGCGGCCTGGAGCGGTTTTGAAGAAAAATGGCCGGCTGCCTTTGAGATCCTGTCGAACTACCAGCTGAGCGTCGAGGCGCAACAGCCGATGATGGGGGCTGTCGACGTCGATGGCGGCGCCGTCGAAGAGGTGGTCGCATCGTGGATGTCCGAAAACGAAGGCGACTGGCGCCCGGTTGTCGACATGGCGATCAAGTGAGCGCAGGCGCGTGACGGACGCGAAAACGCCCGCAATCACCTGCCGCAACGTGTGGCAGGTGTTTGGGGCGGGCGCGAAACAGGCTCTGTCGTCGGTCCTGTCAGGCCCAAGGAACGATGCCCAGGGGGCCGCGGATCGGCTGCTCAAGGACGGTTTCATCCCGGCCGTGCAGGATGTTTCATTTGATGTGGCCGAGGGCGAGTTGTTCGTGATCATGGGGCTCAGCGGATCCGGGAAATCTACCCTGATCCGCGCCATTTCGCGTCTGCTTCAGGCCACTGCGGGGGAAATAAGGATCGAGGGCGAAGACATCGTTGCCGCTGGCAAACAGCGCATGATCGAGCTGCGACGCAACACCCTTGGCATGGTATTCCAACACTTTGGCCTGTTCCCGCATATGACAGTAGCCGAAAACGTGGCCTATCCCCTGCGGGTTCAGGGGATCGGACGCAAGCCGCGCATGGCCAAGGCGCAGGAGGTTATCGACCTTGTCGGCCTCGGCGGGCGCGAGGAGAATTTCCCGCGCGAATTGTCGGGCGGACAGCGTCAGCGCGTGGGGATTGCCCGGTCCCTCGTGACCGATTGCAAGGTCTGGTTCCTTGATGAACCTTTTTCCGCACTGGATCCGCTGATCCGGCGTCAATTGCAGGACGAGTTCCTGCAAATTCAGGCCAAGCTGAAGACCACCATCGTCTTTATCACCCATGACATCAACGAAGCGCTGAAACTGGCCGACCGTATCGCCATCATGCGCGATGGACGCATCGTCCAGATCGGCACCCCTGCCGATATTGTGTTGCGGCCAGCAGACGACTATGTGCGCGAGTTTTCAAAAGACGTAGCAAAGGGGCGGCACGCTCATGTGCGGTCCGTAATGCAAAGCGGACCGGATGCGCCCGCCGCAGGGCCGGACGATCCGGGGTTGAAAACGGGCATGACGCTGGATGCAGCCCTGGCGCGCTGCATGTCGCTCTATGAACCGGTTCCTGTCCATGATGACAGTGGCGCGGTCGTGGGGACCGTACATCCGGCCGATTTGGCTGCGGCGTTGCAGGCCGACGAGACATGACGACAAGCAGTGACCCGGTCGAGACCTTCCGCCGGCTGTCGCCCGGCGCTCAGTCCGCCCTGCTGACCTTATTGGTCGGGGCCCTCAGCCTGGCTCTCGAACCTGTCGCGCCCTGGTTGGGGGCCTGGCCCAAGGCCTGGACCCTGCCGGCCACCGATTGGGTCGGTACCGTAGCCGAAGCTGTGCTGCAGGCGATAAAACCGGCCGCACGCTGGTTCTCGCGGTTGCTGAGCTACCCGATGAATGGTGCCGACTGGCTTTTGAACACAACGCCTTGGCCGATTGTCCTGGGGGTAACGACAGCCGTGGGTTGGCTGTTGGGCGGGCTGCCGATGGCATTACTCGGGTGTCTGGGGCTGATTTTCGTGCTGGCCTCAGGGTATTGGAGCGAAAGCATGAACACTTTGGCGCTGGTGGCGGTCTCGGTGCCCGTGGCGCTTATTGTTGGCGGCGCGATTGGAATCCTGGCGAATGAGGTGCCACGGATCAAAACGGCGGTGGATGCGGTGCTGGATGTCATGCAAACCGTGCCCACCTTTGCCTATCTCACCCCGTTGCTGCTGCTGTTCGGATTTGGCCCGGTGGTCGGCTTGATCGCCAGTGCGATTTATGCGGCCCCACCAATGGCGCGCAACGTGATCCTCGGGCTGGAGCGGGTCGATCCGGATATCAAGGAAGCGGCGATCATGTCTGGCGGCACGCGGTGGCAGCAGCTGTTTCAGGTCGAACTCCCATCCGCCAGCACGCAGATCATGGTCGGTGTGAACCAGTCGCTGATGGCGGCCTTGTCGATGGTCATCATCGCAGCTGTCATCGGCGGGTTCGACGATATCGGTTGGGAAGTGCTGCTGACCATGCGCAAGGCGCAGTTCGGGCAAAGCCTGCTGGCCGGGCTGGTAATCGTGGTTTTCGCCGTGATCATAGACAGGATGAGCGGCGCCCTGGCGACCGAACGGAAGAAGCACGACATCCGCGTCTTCTATGGTCTGGTGTTGGCCAGCGTGGCGGTGACGCTTTTGTTCTGGGCGCGGCTGCCCGATCCCGCCGGTTTTTCCGTGCTGGCGCCGGTTGCCATTGGTATCGACCGGGCGCTGACGACGTTCACCGTCGCCAACGGCGCGACATTGGACGCGATCAAGAACGGGGCGATGTTCTACGGTCTGTTGCCATTGCGGATCGGTCTGGATCAGGCGGTGCTGCCGTTTACCTGGGGGTTCGCCTGGACAGTGGGAATGAGTGCGGCCTTGTTCGCGGCGGCGGCCGGTATCTGTCTCGTGTTGGCTTGGCGGGGGCGCCTCACTGCCGGTCTGATGGTGATGATCGCCGTCGGCGTGCTGGAATCCGGGATTACCAATTTGCCCTGGCCCTTTGTCCTGACCGGCGCCGGCGCCTTGGCCTGGGTCGCGGGTGGGCGGCGTCTGGCCGGTGCGGTTCTGGTGCTCCTGTCGACGATCCTGGTTTCGGGACTTTGGGACCGGGCGTTGCCGTCGCTGTATCTGAGCGGCGCGGCAGTCTTTGCCTGTACCATCGTCGGCGGGGCAACGGGGGTTTTGTGCGCGGTCAGCCCGCTGGCGTGGCGCGTGGTGCGCCCGATCTGCGACATGTTGCAGACGATCCCGCTCTTTGTCTTTTTGATCCCGGTTCTGATGTTCTTTCAGATCGGAGAGTTTTCGGCCTTTCTGGCCATCTGTGCCTACGCCATCGTTCCGATGATACGCTATACGCGGCACGGGCTGGTGTCGACGCCGCCGGACCTGATCGAAGCTGCGACCGCCACCGGCGCCACGCCCTGGCAGATCATGCGCGACGTGCGGACGCCCTATGCCGCGCCGACGATACTTTTGGGGCTGAACCAGACGATCCTCTACGGGTTTGCCATGCTGGTGATTGCCGCGCTGATCGGCACAACGGGGCTGGGCCAGTCGATCTACCTTGCACTGGGGCAGGCCGACGTCGGTCTGGGCCTGTCGGCGGGTGCGGCAATGGCAATACTGGCGCTGATCGCGGATCGCATCGTACAGGGGTTCGCCGAGGAACGCCGTCAGGCGCTTGGTCTATAGGACGCGAGGGGATCTATGCAAGGATGGTTTGGGTTTGGCGGGGCGCTGCTCGTCTTTCTTCTGAGTCACGCCATTCCGGTGCGCTCGCCTGTAAGACCCTGGCTGGTGGCGCGCTTGGGGCTGCGGGGATATTTCGTGGCCTACAGCCTGCTGTCCATTGCCGTTCTGGCCTGGCTGATCGACGCAGCGGCCAATGCGCCCTACGTGCAGGTGATCCCGCCGTGGGGGGCGCTTCGCTGGGTGCTATTACTGGCCATGGGACCCGTCTGCCTTTTGGTCACGGTCGGGATGTGGCGACAAAACCCACTGTCCTTTGGCGGTGTCGGCCCAGGTGCTTTTGACCCGGACCATCCGGGTTTGCTGGCGGTCTCCCGGCATCCGATGCTGCTGGCCTTGCTCATCTGGTCGCTGGCGCATTTGCTGGCCAACGGAGATCTGGCTCATGTGATACTCTTTGGTCTTTTTGCCGGGTTTGCCTGGATCGGCATGGCCCTGATCGACTGTCGCAAACGCCGGGATATGGGCGAAGACGTCTGGCGGGAAATGTCGCGCAATACGGCGCGCCTGTCGGTCGCAGGTGTCACCGATCTGCGGCGGCTGGCAAAGCCCGCCTTGGCGGCGATTGGCATTTATGCCCTTTTGTTCCTGCTGCACCCGCTGGTGATCGGCGTCTCGCCCTTGCCCTGACCCAAAGTGGCATTGGCGCTCTGGGCTTGGGGTGATACAAGCGTTCAATGCAGGAAGGTGTGGCGACAGTGACGCTGAAGCTTGGCTATATCGTAAACGATTTGCGGGGCGAAACCGACCGGGTCCTGGCTGCACTCGCGGACCGTCTTCTGGCAACTGATCTTCGGTTGGCCGGTGTGGTGCAAACCAACAGCGAATGTGTCGACGGCGGCCGGTGCGACATGGACCTGCGGGTGTTGCCTGACGGACCGGTGATCCGGATTTCGCAGTCGCTGGGGCAAGGCTCGCGGGGGTGCCGGCTGGACCCGGCAGCGCTGGAACAGGCGGTCGGTCTGGTCCTGACGTCGTTGGCGAATGACCCGGACTTGCTGATCATCAACAAATTCGGCAAGCACGAGGCCGATGGTCGGGGGTTTCGCCCCCTTATCGCCGAGGCATTGACTCGCGGTATTCCGGTTCTGGTCGGTGTCAACGCCCTGAACGAGGCGCGGTTCACCGAGTTTTCGGGCGGTGAAGCCCAGCGTTTGTCCTGTGACGTGGCAAGCCTGTCAGATTGGCTTGCCCTGAATAATGGAACACCGGCCCTCGAGGCGTAAAACCGAGTTCCAGACACTCAGGACTCCCAAACCACTTGCGGTGCGAACCTCGGGCGGGTGAATACAAAATTCTCCAGCACCTTGTTAGACATACCGACGTTGAACAACGGAACGAATGTATTTGTTGTTTCGACAAGAATGACCCGGTCATTGTCGGGCATCACCGGCAAGCGACTGGAAATAGTACCGATGTTTCCGTCGTCGAGTTTGGTGTCTCGGTTGCGGATGGCCGACCATTCGACAAAGTAGCGATCTTCGTCCTGATCCCAGCGGATCACGCTGACCCGCAGCGAGGTGGGCGACGTCGATCGCGTCATCAACGTCAGAACCTTCAGCATACTGTCGATGTAGTCTTCGTTGATCGCATTCGTCTCTCGCGAAATCACATCGCTGATCGAATAGGCCGCCTTAAGGTTCATGTTGCTCTGGCGGTAACCGTCAAAGAAAACGTAGGTCGCCATGAAGGCCCAGAAAAGGAACGGCATGACCAGTACGAATTCAAGCGTCACGGCCGCCTGCGTATCGTCTCGAAATTTTCGCAAGAAGCGAGTCAGAGGATTGTTATACATGGGACCACCTGCATCAAACTACTTTCGCCGGTGCTTGCTGCACTGCGGCGATGTGGCGGGATTATGGCCTCGGTCGGCTGAAATGTGGTGAATTTTCGTAAATAATGGTGAAAATGCGGCTCGAACCGTCCGGTGCGGGCAATTATGCTGGCACGATCCTATACATTGTTCCCAATGCGAGAACGGAAGCCGTGATTCGGAGGTCTTGGCGGTATCTGAGAAGTGTCATTTTCGAAATGGCGCTGGAATGTTGCTGGGTCGTTTACCGCCGGGAAAACCGGAACGGCGGCGTTGCTTCCCACATGGCCGTTTTTAGCGTCCGGCCTTTTACCCCAATCATATCGTGACACGAATATCCCCAGAACGCCGAAGGCGTGGCAGGGTGGTCGTGTTTTAAGTTTAAGGCTGGGCGCGTTAGTCGTTCCAGATCTTTTGCCCAGATCTTTTGCCCAGATCTTTTGCGAGCACAAAAAACCCGGCGTAAACCAGTACGCCGGGCCTCGGAAAGCTTTGTGGGAGCTTATCAGTTCAGGCCGATCAGACCCATCGCCTCAAGCTTCAACAGCACCTGGTGGGCGCAGTTGTCCACGTCTGTGCCTTCGGTCTCGAGCCGCAGCTCGGGTTTTTCCGGAACATCATAGGGGTCCGAAATCCCGGTGAATTCTTTGATCTTGCCTTCGCGGGCGAGTTTGTACAGGCCTTTGCGGTCGCGCTTTTCGCACTCTTCAATCGAGGTCGCCACGTGCACTTCGACAAAGGCGCCATAGGCTTCGATGTCTTCGCGCACCGCGCGGCGGGTGGTGGCATAAGGCGCGATTGGCGCACAAATGGCGATACCGCCGTTCTTGGTGATCTCGGAGGCCACATAGCCAATGCGGCGAATGTTCAGGTCGCGGTGCTCTTTCGAGAAACCCAGCTCCGAGCTGAGGTTTTTCCGGACGATGTCTCCATCAAGCAGGGTCACGGGGCGGCCGCCCATCTCCATCAGTTTGACCATGAGCGCGTTGGCGATGGTCGATTTACCCGAACCTGAGAAACCGGTGAAGAACACGGTAAAGCCCTGCTGCGAGCGCGGCGGTTTGGTGCGGCGCAGTTCGGCGACCACTTCGGGGAAGGAGAACCATTCAGGGATTTCCAGACCTTCGGCCAAACGGCGGCGCAGTTCTGTGCCCGAGATGTTCAGGATGGTGACATTGTCGCGATCTTCAATCTCGTCGTTGGGTTCGTACTGGGCGCGCTCCTGCACATAGACCATGTGTTTGAAGTCGACCATTTCGATGCCCATTTCATCCTGATGCTGGCGGAACAGGTCCTGCGCATCGTAGGGGCCGTAGAAATCTTCACCCTGGCTGTTGCTGCCGGGGCCGGCGTGGTCGCGACCGACGATGAAGTGGGTGCAGCCATAGTTGGCGCGGATCAGGCCGTGCCAAACCGCCTCGCGCGGGCCGGCCATCCGCATGGCCAGCGGCAGCAGCGACATGGTGGTGGTCGACGCCGGATATTTGTCCAGAACCGCCTCGTAGCAGCGCACGCGGGTGAAGTGGTCGACGTCGCCCGGCTTGGTCATGCCGACGACGGGGTGGATCAGCAGGTTGGCCTGCGCCTCCTTGGCGGCGCGGAAGGTCAGCTCCTGGTGGGCGCGGTGCAGCGGGTTGCGGGTCTGGAAGGCGACGATGCGGCGCCAGCCCAGCTTGCGGAAATAGGCACGCAATTCGTTCGGGGTGTCGCGGCTGCCGCGGAAATCGTAGTGTACGGGCTGCTGGATGCCGGTCACCGGGCCACCCAGATAGATCTCGCCAGCGGTATTGTGCAGGTAGTTGACGGCGGGGTGGGCCTGATCATCCGCGCCAAAAACCTTTTCGGCCTCGCGCGATTTGTTCGGCTTCCAGCGGTCGGTCACGGTCATGGTGCCCAGAATCACGCCTTCCTGATCGCGCAGCGCGATGTCCTCGCCGATTTCCAGGCTTTCGGCGAACCCTTCTGACACATCCAGAGTGATCGGCATCGGCCACAGCGAACCGTCGGCCAGGCGCATGTTCTCGACCACGCTGTCATAGTCATCTTCGGACAGAAAACCTTTGAGCGGGTTAAAGCCACCGTTCATCAGCAATTCAAGGTCGCAGATCTGACGCGGCGTCAGGTCCAGGCTCTTCAGGTTGCCCGCTTCGACCTTCAGCTTCTGGGCGGATTCGTAGGAAACATACAGCTCCGGGATCGGGGCCAGATTGCTAAGCATTGTCATATCAAATCTCTCGATTGTCTTGGTTTGGCACGGGCCAAATGAACCCGGTCGGGCGCGGCATAGACCCGGAAACAGTAGAAAGTCTAGCCGTAGATGCCTGTTTTTGCCGCAATGAGTGATTTTGGCGCGGGGAACGCGGATTTTTGCTGTTTTTGTGCCCGTGCCAGGGCTATCTACAGCGTCCGGCCTTTTACCTGAATCATATTGTGACACGAATATCCCGAGAACGCCGAAGGCGTGGCAGGGTGATCGTGTCTCAAGTTCAAGGCCGGGCGCTTTAGGAGATGGTCGGGGCTTTGAGGAGCGCGTCGAGCATCTGGCCGTCTGACAGGGCAAGCGCGGTGACCGGATCTGTCACACCGCGCAGGGTCAGCGTTGTCAGCTCGAGCCCCTCGGTTTCCAGTTCGGCGGCTTCCAGCACCGGCGCCGAAACCAGCAGCTCCACGCCCAGTGCCTTGGTCTGCCCCTCGAGACGGCTGGCCGCGTTCACGGTGTCACCAATAATCGTGCGCGGCGCGTGGCCCGCAGCGCCGATTTCACCCAGAACCAATTCACCAAGATGCAGGCCAACGCCGATTCGAATCGCCGGGATCCCTTCGGTGGTTAGGGTTTCGTTGAACTGGGCGAGCGCTGTGCTCAGGTCCGCGGCCGCGCGCAGAGCCGCCTTGGCGGATTGCACTTCGTTCGGGGCTTCGAAAACGGCCAGCAACCCATCGCCCAGGTATTTGTCGATGCTGCCGCCGGCCCGCACGATTGGGGGGACGATGGCGTCAAAGAAACGGTTCAGCAGGAACACCACGTCATAGGGCAATTGACCCGTCGTGCGCGCGGTGAAACCGCGCATGTCGCAGAACAGAATTGCCAACCGCCTTTCCTGCCCCTGGCTGGCGTGGGCGCGGCCGCGTTTGCCGTCCGGAAGGAACACCCGGAAAACAGTCGCCGGCGATGTCGGGCGCACCTGACAGGCAAGCCGCGTGTTGGGTGGCGCATTTACCGCGTGAAGGCTGCGCAGTTCCGCCTCGCTGGGCGGATGCAACAGATCGCCGCCTTCCTCGACAACGACCCGGCAGGTAGTGCACCGGCCCCGGCCGCCGCACAGCGCGGTATGCGCCACGCCGGCCGACTTGGACATCTCCAGCAGGGTCAGCCCCTTGCGAGAGGTGATTTCAGGGCCATCCACATAGCGGATGCGAACGGAACTCCGGGTGCTGAACCAACGTCGTCCAAAATGGAAAACGACGGCCGCGGCCAGCAAGCCAATAAAAAGCCACCAGAGCTGGTCCGCCATCGTAATCAGCGCGCCAAAGGTAGCGTTGTCGGGCCAGCGGAACACCTCCAGGTAGGCCGCACGCGTTTGCGGGTCGGCAAAGGCGGCCTGAATGCGGCGGCCCTCGGTCAGGAAACCTGCTAGCGCCAGTGCGGGTATCAGGGACGCAATTCCGATCAGATAGGGGGTCGCCCGGCGCCACCACGGCTTCAGCCGCAGCCAGTAATGCAGGCCGATACAGCCGTGCACCCAGACCAGAAGCAGCAGAAGGCTTTGCAGCCAACCGTCGCGCGTGCCCCAGATCAGCACCATGATATAGCTCATCCGGTCATTTACGTCGTAGACATCATGGGCGATCCGCGTGTGGGTAATGTGTTCCAGCAGTAGCAACGGGATTGCGAGGCCAAGCGTGACCTGAACGCCTTGCGCCAGCGACATCCGCAACGTGCGCCGGGCGGCCAGGCTGAAAAGCGCCAGCGCTGCATGGATCAGCAGCGCCCCGTGCAGGACCAAACCGCCCAGCGGGTTTCGGGTGAACCCTTGCCGGAAATCCTGAAACCGGTCCATCGCCTGGTAAGAGACCAGCCCGAGCGCGATATTGATGAAGTGGAACAGGGCAAAGGTGAAAAGGATCAGACCGGACACGATCCGAAGGCGTGTTGCCCAGTTGCCCCGCCAAAGGATGTCCAAGCCCCGATCCTCTTTGCCACGCTGTTCGCCATGAACACTGTCTGTCGCGCGGGTCCGGGTCAAGCGGGCGGCTATAACCCGGAGCGACCCGGCTTACGCGTTCTCGGCAAGGAACCGTTCGGCATCCAGCGCGGCCATGCAGCCCATTCCGGCGCTGGTGATGGCCTGACGGTACACCGGATCCGTGATGTCACCGGCGGCAAACACACCGGGAAGTGAGGTCGCAGTGGAGCCCGGTGTCACCTTCACATAGCCGCCCATGTGCGTCTCAAGCTGATCTATTATCAGTTCGTTTGCCGGCGCATGGCCGATGGCCACAAAAACACCCTTGCAGGGGATTTCCGTGATCTCTCCGGTGTCCACATGCTTGACTCGCACGGCTTCGACGCCCAGTGGGTTGTCGGCGCCGATGACCTCGTCCAGCGTATGGAACCACAGCGGCTCGATCTTGGGGTTCTTCATCAGCCGATCCTGCAGGATCTTTTCCGCGCGCAGTTCGTCGCGGCGGTGGATTAACGTCACCTTGGAAGCGAAATTGGTCAGGAACAGCGCTTCTTCCACGGCGGTGTTGCCGCCGCCGATCACCACGATCTCCTGCCCGCGATAGAAGAACCCGTCGCAGGTCGCACAGGCGCTGACTCCAAAACCCTTAAACTTTTCTTCGGACGGCAGACCCAGCCATTTGGCACGGGCCCCCGTGGCCAGGATCACGGCGTCGGCGGTGTATGTGGTGCCGCTGTCGCCCTTGGCGGTGAAGGGACGCTGGGACAGGTCGAGGTCGCTGATAATGTCACCGATGATCTCGCATCCCATCGCCTTGGCGTGGGCTTCCATCCGCACCATCAGGTCGGGGCCTTGGACTTCTGTGTCGCCCGGCCAGTTCTCGACCTCGGTGGTGGTGGTCAGCTGACCGCCCGGCTCGATGCCCTGGACCAGAACGGGATCCAGCATGGCGCGGCTGGCGTAAACGCCGGCGGTGTAGCCGGCCGGGCCAGAGCCGATGATCAGAACCTTGGTGTGACGCGTATCAGACATGCAAAACCCCCGTGTGCTGCGGCCAGATGGTTGTGCGCCGCTTTAGAGCCATGCATATAGCCGCGCGACTTCCGGTCTTAAAGCCCCGCATTCGTCTTTCCGGCGCGCTTCGAATTCAGCCAGGTAAATAGAGGTTTGCTGTACATTGTTGCAGTGCAGCGAAATATTATTGCGCGCCCGTGGCCCGCTGCTATAAGAAACGCAAAACGAGGGAGCGTTTCATGGTCGCCACACGACTCGACCCGATTGACCGTAAGATCCTGGCAGAACTGCAGGCCGACGGACGCATGACCAATGTCGAACTGGCCAAACGCGTCGGCATTTCCGCTCCGCCCTGCCTGCGCCGGGTGCGGACGCTGGAGGAATCCGGGCTGATACGCGGGTACCACGCCGATGTAAACGCCCGCGAACTCGGGTTCGAGGTGCAGGTCTTTGCCATGGTCGGCCTCGACAGCCAGGCCGAAAGCGAGCTGAGCGCCTTTGAGGAGCGCTGCCGCAACTGGCCGCTGGTTCGCGAATGTCACATGTTAAACGGCGAAGTCGATTTTATTCTCAAGTGTGTTGCGCCGGACCTGTCGAGTTTTCAGAGCTTCTTGACCGGGGAATTGTTGACGACACCCAATGTCGCGAGCGTCAAGACCTCCCTGGTGATCCGCGATGCAAAGGACGATCCGGGGGTTCCCTTTGACGTGCTTGAAGACCGGCTCAGCCGCACCGCCTGAAGGCGCTGGCCGCGCGACCGGACGCCGCGAGGTTTCAGGCGCTCAGCGCGTCAATCTGGCCGTCGCCCGCGCGCGGGGCCACCTGCGGACCGAAATCGCTAAGTGAACCGATGTGCGCAAAGAGGTTGAGATAGACCGACCGCATTGCATGGCTGATCGTGCGCGCCGCGTTTACGCCGGGGTGGTAGGTCTCAAACTCCAGACCGCTGATTCGGATCACCGCGTGCCGCGGCAGGCAGATATGGAACAATTGCACCGGCGTGGGTGGCGCGGTTTCAATCACGTTCATTCCATCGACGAATTCCTCGACCGGGGTCAGGATTGGTTGACTGCCCGAAAGCGCGCGCAGATGCGCCGGAGTGTTCAGGATGCGTGCCGAAGGCCCGGCCAGCACATAGGACATCGGGCGTTGCATACCAAAACTGTCGGCCATGATCCGGGTCAGGTAGTGCACGCGGCCCTTGGGGTCGGGGCGCCCGGGAACGATCATCGTGCTGCCCTTCCAGACCAGCGGTAAAAGCGATCCGTCCTGGATGACGATGTTGTCGCCGGGCAGAAGGTCCTCGATGGCGACGGAGCCATATTCGGTTTCGACCATCGACCCACGGGAAAAGGCGCAGAATGCGCTTTCGAACAGCGGCAGGGCAGGGGCGATGTGACGGGTTTCGGCGATATCCCCATTCGGCAGCAGGGAACTGACGTCGTAACGGCGCAATTGCGGCCGGTTCCGTGCGCGAAGAGCGGCGGGATCCTGAAGAAGTGCGCTTGTCTCGACCGCATTGCGCGCGGCCCGCGCAAGCGAATGAGGGATCGTCATGGAACGGCCCTTTCTATCGGGTCGCATCTGCGTCGGCCCCCACCGACAACGTCAGATCGACACTGGTTAGTGATCCAAATCTGAAGTAAGCGGATAATTGCCAAACTTGGACCAAATTGTCAAAATTTCGCGGACATTGAGCCCGTATTTCAGAATAGTCCGGGAGTTCAATCCCGGATTAATCGGCACAGAGAAACAGTTCCGCCACAATTGGTTTTCGAACTGATTCACTAGATCCACCCGCCCCGCCCTGGGGCGAGGCGGGCTCTTGTTCCCGGCCGGTCAGGGGCAGCGTCCGGCGACGGGTCCTTGGAGTAGCTATGGGTTGGCGCTCGCAAGGGTGTCTCGGAGTTATGGGCTCAGGCGGTGCGAACTTGGCGGGGGGCGTTGGCCCCTTTGCTGTGCGTACGACGAGCCGAGCGGACCCAGGGCATAACGGTATCGCACTCCTGTGCGGCGTTGATGACGGAACGGATAAAGCGTGCTTTGGGTCTCATGTCGGTGTCTCCTGCCTGGTCCGGGGCGCCTGTCTGCCGCACCCTTGGTTCGAAGACCAATCTGGCGGGGCAATGGGGCAGCGGTTTGGCGGATCGGTGGAATTCTTGGCGCTTTTCGGGTTTTTCTGGGGGAAGGCAGATGGCGGTCAAAGTTTCGGATCGGACCGAGAAACAAGGGGATTAGATAAAATGCGGGCGCGAGTCGTTCTTCGCATGCCCGAAACTGTGCAGAAATTATGGCGTGGCGCGGACGCAAGCGGCTTTTTTCCGGTCCTTCTACAGCCTGATGGCCGAAAGTAACCTGCCATAATCGGCTTCCTTGGCGTGAGTGCTGCGCCGATAGGAGTAGAATCGGTGGTCGTCGCTGTAGGTACAGTGACGAATCCACTCAGCTTCCCCGACGCCTGCCCGGCGGAGGCGGCGAAGCCCGTAACCCGGCAGGTCGAACTGCATCCGGTCGCCGTCGCCGTTTGCGAAAAAGCGAGCATTCTCCGGGTCGTCGGCCACGAAATCTTCGAAAAACTCAGGCCCCACTTCATAGGCGCGTTGCGAGATCGTCGGCCCGATCACTGCGACCGTGTTTCCGCGATCTGCTCCAAGAGCCTCCATTGCAGCCAGTGTCGCCTCCAGAATGCCATCCAGCGCCCCGCGCCACCCGGCATGCGCCGCGCCGATGACCCCTGCCTCCGCATCGGCGAACAGCACCGGCTGGCAGTCGGCGGTCAAGATGGACAGTGCCAGACCGGGGCATGAGGTGACCATCGCGTCGGCCTTTGGTTTATCAGACTGCGGGCCGGTCACCGTTATCACATCTGCCGAATGGGTCTGGTGGACGCCCAGCAAGGCATCCGGCGCAACTTCCATCGCCTCGGCGGCGCGCGCGCGGTTGATGGCCACAACGTCGCTTTGGTCCGTGGAGCCGGTGCCGCAGTTCAGCCCGGCGAATACGCCGGAGGAGGCTCCTCCACGGCGGGTAAAGAACCCATGTCGGATCGGCGAAAGCTGTTCTGATGTCAGAATTTCGAGTGTCATGGGTCCAGTCCGGGCGGCAAGGCGGCCTGCGCCGGGCACAGGCCCAGCACTTTGAACAGGTTTCCCATTTCCTCGGGGTGCGTCAACCGCCGATGTGCGGCGATCAGCTCGTCCAGTGCCCGTCCTTCCAGATTGCGGGCCAGCGACTGCGCCCGTGCCGTGATTCCCAGCCGTTCGAGAAACACGCCCTGCGTGGTCAGGCGGCTGTGGCCGCAACCGGCGGCGGCCGTGGCCTGTGCCAGTGCTTCGAAGTCGACGTGCGCCGTTAGATCGGCTTGGCCGGGGTCAGCCAGCACCTCCGCGCGATGATGACCGCGCAGCGCTTGCAAGGTGTCGCCAAGAGAGCGCCAGTCGCCGTAGTCAAAAATCAGCGCGCTTCCGCCGTGCGTTGCAATGCGCTGGGCAACGACCGATATGGCCGGGCTGGCCGAGGGGCAAATCTCGACCAAGTCGCCGTCGCGCGTGTCAGCCAGCCGATGTTCCAGCCCAGGCTGCGCGCAGTTCGGGCCCAGCCCAAAGGCCAGTTGATCATTCTCCAGCCCCACGAGGCGCTCCCGCCACGCCGCGCCATCGCGCAGGAACTGCCGGACCGGCAGCGCGTCGAAAAACTCGTTGGCGACCAGAAACAGCGGGCGGTTTGGCAGGTCGGCGATTCTGTCCAGCCAGCGCGGTGCGTATTCTCCGAGGGTTTCCGCCTGACGGGCGCGCAGGGTGGGGGAGGCCTCGATCAGGACAAGGTCAGCGGCCTGCACGAAACCGGGAACCGCACGCCCGGCCCGCAGGATATCGCCCATCAGGGTCCCGCGCCCGGGGCCAAGTTCGGCTAGGGTGAAGGCAGACGGCGCACCCTGGTCCAACCAGCTTTGCGCCAGGGCGAGCCCGACCAGCTCGCCGAACATCTGGCTGATTTCCGGCGCCGTTGTGAAATCGCCACCGGCTCCCAACGGATCGCGGGTCGTATAGTACCCCAGTGTCGGATGCAGAAGGCAGTCGGTCATGTAATCAGCAAGGCTGATTGGCCCGGTTTCCCGGATCCGGGCGCGGATCAGGTCGCCAAGTGTCATTCTGGTGCGCCCCCCCGCCGCGATCGCGAGACGAACCAAAGCCCCAGCGCGATCATTGGCAGCGACAGCATCTGGCCCATGGTCAACCCATAGCCGGACAGCTGCCAGGCCAGTCCGAGAGGATTCTCAGCGGTGACGAATTGTGCATCCGGCTGGCGGACGAATTCCACGATGAACCGCGCCATCCCGTAGCCAGAAAGAAACACGCCAAATACCAGCCCCGGCGTCTTCAATGCATCCCTGCGGTAGACCAGCCACAGCAACAGCGCCCCCAGCAGCAACCCTTCCAGACCGGCTTCGTAGAGTTGCGAAGGGTGACGGGCACAGGGTGGCGCAACACCAGGGCAATATTGTGCTGCCTGCCCCGGAAAAATAACGCCCCAAGGCAGATCGGTCGGCCGTCCCCAAAGCTCGGCATTCACGAAATTGGCCAGCCGTCCCAACATAAGACCGGGGGGCACCGCGTGAGCGATCAGATCCGCGGTCGGTAGCTTGGGCAAACCGTGGCGCAGCGCGAAAAACCACGTGGCCAATATCACGCCCATCAGCCCGCCATGAAATGCCATGCCGCCTTGCCAGACCATCAGGATTTCGGCCGGGTGGGCCAGATAGTAGGCCGGCTGATAAAACAGCACAAATCCCAGACGCCCCCCCAGAATGACGCCAAGTATGATCCAGGTCAGCAGGTCTTCGAGCTGCTGAGTGGTCATGACCGGTGTTTTGGCGGGCCAGAGCAACGGGCGGCGCAAGGCGGCCACGCCAAGCCGCCAGGCAATGACAATACCGACGATGTAGGCCAGCGCGTACCATCGCAGCGCCAACTCCATTCCGAACACGGAAATCGAGATAAGCTCGGGCGAGAGGTCGGGAAACTGAATGACTGCCTGCATGTGCGTCTGAATGCCCTCGGATTCGGGGCTGGTCAACCTTGCCGCCGCGTGGCCGGTTACCCATATAGAAAGCAACCCAGATATGGATCGCACACGGAGCCAAAAGATGCAGACGAAGAACAAGATCCTCGACGATATTTCTCAATTGATGACGAACGCCATGGGCGTGGCGCAGGGGGCCAAGGACGAAGCTGAAACGGCTGTGAAAGGCATGCTGGACCGCTGGTTGGCCGATCGCGACTTTGTCACGCGCGAGGAATTCGATGCGGTGAGATTGATGGCGCAGAAAGCCCGCGAGGAAAACGAGGCGCTCGCGGCGCGGATTGCGGCGCTTGAAGCAAAATCGGGTGATTGAGCTGCGGTCGCGCCGCCGGAGACGCAACATCGTGCCGCCATATAGCGGCACGATGATTACGCGGCGAAACCGTCCGCTCGCATATGCGTGACAACTCTATCGAATCCTTGTCCCAGCGTACAATATGAGCGCCGCTCTTTTGAAAGGCGGCGCTCACAGGATTCATAAATGACCCACAGAATTTCGCGCTGACAAAAGACTGCGCGGATATCAAGCCGCGCGGCGCAGGTCTCCGGAGCGCGATTCTTCGAGCAGTTCGCTGTGCAACGCGCATATCGCCGGATTGAGCTGGTCGCTGTCCAGAATAAACTGAACGTCCACGTTTCGCGGCCCCTGACTGGCGCCGATAACCTCGATCCCTGCCTTCGATAATGATAGCAGCCCCCGCGGCAGGACCGACAGGCCACCCAGATCGCGCCCGATCACCGAAACCATCGACAGGCGGCGCATGGTGATTTCGGCGGCCGGATACCGTTGGGCCAGATCGCGTTCCACTCGCCGCAGCGTTTTCAGCGATGCGTCCAGGTAATGCGTTATGGTGTTCGCGTTCGATACTTTCGAAACAATGCGAACATTGTGGCGCGCAAGCACGTCCAGGATTGTGGCGTCGTAGCCTTTGACCCCGACCATGTCTTGTTCGAACAGTTCAAGCGATACGATGGGTAAACCGGTGACGATTTCAACGGCTGCTTCGCCAGCCGGCTGGTCGTCAATCAACGTGCCGGGATCCGTCGGCTCGAAGGCATTTGTGACGCGAAGCGGAACATCGGCCTGGCGCAGCGTTTTGGCGGCCTTGGGGTGGATCGCCTCCATCCCCATGTTCGACAGTTGATCAGCCACGTCATAGTTGGTTCGGCCCAGCTTTCGCACCGCATCGGCCCCAACCAGCTTCGGGTCGCAGGACGACAGGTGGAATTCCTTGTGGATGATCGCTTCACGAGCACCGGTGAGCGCGGCAAGACGTGAAAACGTGACCTCTGAGTATCCGCGATCGAACTCCCTCATCAGCCCCTCGGTGCATTGTGCATACCCCGTTACGATCGGCATTTCCGTTGCAGGATCGACGTTGGCGAATGCGTTCAGGATACGCTCATCCAGCGTAACTTTGTCGCTGTCGCGCCATCCGGACAGGTCGACAAACCGCGCATTCACCCCGCGACGTTGCAGCATCAGAGTGGTGACATAGGCAGAATGCGCTTCGCCCAGCCCTGACAGCAGTTCCCGCGTCTGCGCCATATGTTCGGCCAGTCTGAAATGGCCATAGGAACACAGCCTTTGCAAATCGGTCAGGCACCCTCGTGCGCCGTGCATACGTTCGTCGACAAAAACATTGGCCTGTTCAACGTCGGCGGGGTGATCCAGCACACGTGCGTGGATCTCCTTCATTGCTTCGGCCGCTTGAGTGATCTGGTCGTGCCAGCCGTGGTTCGTATCGTCATTCGCGAAACTGGCGTAGACCCCCGGCTGTCCCGATTTCTTGTGCTCCAGAAGCAGGTTGGTGATGCCGCCAAAGGCGGAAACGACGAACACGCGACCATAAGGGTCATCGTTTTCGTCGGCGTTAATGAACAGCGTGTCGCACAGTTCATCTACGCGGGACATGGATGTCCCGCCGATCTTTTCGACAGTATAAGACATACTACGCCTCTTCGGCCATCGCATAGGAACCATCCGCGCGGTGCACTTCGTTGCCGGTCACCGGCGGGTTGAAACAGCAGGCCATGACCAGCTCTTCGTCGGCCCGCAGAGTATGACGGTCGTGTTTGTCGAGCGCATACATCACGCCTGGAACAATCTCATGTGTCTCGCCGGTTGCCAGATCGGTGATCGAGCCCTTGCCTTTCATGCAGTAGACGCTTTCGAAGTGGTTCTTGTACTCAAAGGTGTGTTCCGAACCCTCTTCGAGGAATGTGATGTGGAAAGAAAACCCCATGCCGTCATCGGCCAGCAGCATGCGGACCGAAGTCCATTGCGCGTCGGATACGACACGATCACTCTTTTCTTCGACGATTTTGTTGAAGTCCCGGACAATCATAGCTGTCACTCCGCTGCGATTTTGGTTGTATCGGAAAGTACATCTTCGGCAGCCTTCAGCAGGATTTCAAAGCCCTTGCGCAGAATCTCGTCCGACGAGGTGAGTGGGGCCAGCACCTTGACGACCTGGTCTTCGTTCCCTGAGGTTTCGATGACCAGGCCCATGTCATAGGCCATCGCGCAGATCTCAGCGGCCAGTTCTCCCGAGCCGACATCGACCCCCTGCATCATGCCGCGCCCTTTGATCCGTCCTGTCGGCACGATTGCGGCAAGGTCGGACAGCCTTTCGTGGATCAGCTGGGCTTTGTTCGCCAGTTCCGTCTGAAACCCATCGTCGGCCCAGAATTTCTCGATTGCGACTTTGGCGGTGACAAAGGCGTGGGTGTTGCCACGGAAGGTGCCATTGTGTTCGGCAGGGCCGAGAAGATCGTGCTGAGGGCGCACCAGCAGCATGGCCATCGGGAGGCCAAAGCCAGATAGCGATTTGGCCATCGTGACAATGTCGGGCACTACATCCATGCCTTCGAAGGAAAAGAACGTACCACAACGACCGCAGCCTGCCTGAATGTCATCAACGATCAGCAGCGCGCCGTGGTCCCGTGCCAACTTGGCCACGCGTTTGATCCACTCGGGGCGGGCCGCGTTCAGCCCACCTTCTCCCTGAACCGTTTCCAGAATAATCGCCGCCGGCGCATCGATGCCGCCTGACTTATCGTTCAGCATCGTTTCGAGGAAATCAGCGGTGTCGATTTGCTCGCCAAAGTACCCGTCGTAGGGCATCCGGGTCACGCCGTGCAGGGCCATGCCCGCGCCGCCCCGGTGATAACCATTGCCTGTGGCCGCTAGCGCGCCGGCAGTTACCCCATGAAAACCGTTTGTGAAAGCGATGATATTCGTCCGCCCTGTTGCCTTGCGGGCCAGCTTCATCGCGGCTTCGACCGCATTTGCGCCGGTCGGGCCGGTGAACATCACACGGTGATCCATCCCGCGCGGCTTCAGGATATGGTCTTCGAAAGCTTCTAGAAAGGCGGCCTTGGCCTGTGTATGCAGATCCAGCCCATGTGCGATGCCGTCACCGGAGATGTGATCGATCAACGCCTGCTTCATGTCCGGGTCATTATGACCGTAGTTCAGTGACGAGCAGCCAGCGAGAAAGTCGATCCAACCGCGTCCGGTATCGTCGAACATTTCCGAACCGCGTGCGGTGGAAAACGTGGCGCTCATCCCGCGGCAATAGGAGCGCGCTTCGCTCTCCCGGCGCTCGAAAATGGATGTGGTCGGGGCGGTGTGATCTTTGTGCATAGAGTTTCCTTTCATGAAGCGAATTCTATGAGAGACTGATTTTTTGATAATTGCGCGGCGGGCTAGGCGGCCCGAACTGTCGCCGTGACCGAGGGCAAAGTGATCGTCACCATATGTTCGGTGGCATGCTTTCCTTCGAAATGGGCGTCGCGCTCAAAGTGTGGCTCATCGCTAAGCCGGCCGCCGACGTCGCGCGCAAAGCCATCGAATAGCGCCCAGGAGGCGGCGTTGTCCTTGGTGATCGTGGTTTTGAGTTCGGTGATATCCGCGCAGTCATCGCGGTTGATCAACTCGAACAGCATCGCCTTGCCCAGGCCAAGACCGCGTGCGCGCGGACTGACCGCGACCTGCCAGACAAACAGAGCGTCGCGGTTGGGGATCTGATGGCCGGACACCCAGCCGACTATCTCACCGCCAAGTTCCGCTACCACGCAGGTGTCGCGGAAATGGTCGGCCTGTACGAGGTTGCAGTACATGGAGTTTTCATCGAGCGGCTTGCAGGATTTTACAAGCGACCAGATTTCCGCCCCGTCCATCGCATCAGGTTTGCGCAGACGGGGCTTTCGCGTTCGGGAGAGGTCACTGTCTTTCGGCATCGGTGAGTCCTGTGAAGCTAACTGCGAGGGTATTTAAAGTGCTTCGCCTTTATAATCAATGGGCAAAGCAAATTTTGGCAAGTTTTTGCAGAAAATGTCGAGTTTTCAAGTGAAAATGGCACCGAATATGCTTTGAATGCTAAGCCAGATTTCAGCTTTTTATTAGGAAGTCTAAGTAATTCCGTGTCGGACCTCCCTGATTGATGCCTGTTGGGTGATGATGATTGATGCTTGGTGGGTTATGGTGCAAAGATACCGCTTATGACTTCGACCCCGCGTGACCGCACCGACGACAGCCTGATAGCTCTGCGCCGCATAATGCGTGCGACAGAACTTTTCGGGCGTGACCTGGCCCACGCGGTTGGGCTGACCCCGGCGCAGTTGCGCGTGCTTCAGATCGTCGACGAACGCGGCAGCGTCACGCCCAAGTCTCTGGCCAGTCAAATGGGCGTCAGCCAGGCCACGGTGACTGCGCTGGTGGACAAGCTGGTCACCCAGCAGCTGGTGAAGCGGGTGCCGTCCGAACTGGACCGCCGTCAGACCAATGTGGTTGCGACACCGCTGGCCAGTGATCGCCTCAAGAACGCCCCAGACGCTCTTCAGCAAAGGTATGTGCGTGCCTTTTCCGAACTGGCGGGGTGGGAACAGGCGCAGCTTGTCGCCTCACTCGAGCGTGTCGCGGAAATGATGGACGCCAGTGAGGTCGATGCCGCACCCGTTTTGACAACGGGCGAAATCCGTGGCGGCCGAAAAGGGCGGTTTTGATCCGTCAGCTTTGCTGCGTGTAACAAACGCGCCTCAAGACGCATTTTCTGGAAACAGTCGTCCTGAAACGCGACGCCGCTTTCCAAAGTTCCGCTTGCTATCGACCCATCCGGCAGTATTCCGACAACGCGACCTCGCAGCCGTCACTCCAGATTTGCGGCAGCCAACGGCAAAACGCGTCTGCAAACTGCGTGCATCTGGCCAGGTCGCCATAGACTCGGCGCTGCTCCAACCATGCCATCGGCCGTTTGCGGGCGTCCTGCGCGGTTTTCGTTAAGTCGGACCAGCAGGGGTCGTTGTCGGCGATCAGTGTGCCGTTTTCACGGGTGCCGGCACACATGCGCGCCCAGAGGGCCTCTGCCAGGGCAAGCCCGTCGACGGGGGCCCCGCTTGCCAGTTGGTCGCGCAGAATCGGCAGGATGAAACCAGAGTGCCGCGCTGACCCGTCAAAAGCGACCCGGCGGGTGGTGTCGATGATCCGCGGGTTGGCGAACCGGGTTTCGATCAGTTCAACATATTCGGTGGGTGTCCTGCCCGGCACCGGGGCAACGGTGGGTGCGATCTCGCTCCGCTGAACCTTGGCAAAAAATGCGCGGATCAGCGGATGGGCCATGCACTCGGAGATGGTTTCAATCCCAAGGATCTCGCCCACATTCGCAAGCACCTGATGACCCGCGTTGAGAATGCGGATTTTCATCGTTTCATACGCGTGAACGTCATCGGAGAAGGTGGCGCCGACCTGATCCCAGTCGGGGCGACCGGCGCAGAAATTATCCTCGATGACCCATTGGCGAAACCTCTCATGCGTGACGACCGCCGCGTCGCGAATGCCGAACTCATGTGCGAGGGCAAGTTCCTTGGGGCCGGTGGCCGGGGCGATGCAATCGACCATCGAGTTGGGAAAGGTCATATGGGCGGCGATCCAATCCGCAAGATCTGGATCTGTGAGGCGCGCCAGCGACACAACCGTCTGGCGCAGGATCCGGCCGTTGCCCTGCAGATTGTCACAGCTCATCCCGGTAAAGGGGCCAATCCCGGCCTCCCGGCGCAGGCGCAACGCCGCGACCATGGCACCGAAGGCGGTGCGGGGCGCATCGGCATTGGCCACGTCGAATTCGATGTCGGGGTGTCCCGCGTCGAAGCCGCCGGTGATCGGGTCCACATAATACCCGCTTTCCGTTACGGTCATGGCGACAATACGGGTGGCGGGATCGGCCATCGCGTGGATGAGCGCGGCATTGGTGTCCTGAATCGGCAGGTAGTCGATCATCGATCCGACCACCTCGGCCGAAACTTGCTCGGGATCCAGTGTGATCAGCGTCGTCAGGCAGTCCTGCGCCAGCAGCTTCTCTCGCATTTCTGCATCGTAGGGGCGCACACCTGCGCCAATAATGGCCCAGTCCTCCGCCATACCGTCCTGCATGAGCCGATGCAGGTACCATGCCTGATGCGCCCGGTGAAAATTGCCGACCCCGATGTGCACGATTCCAGGAGTCAGGGCGGTTCGGTCATAACGCGGGCGCGCGACGTTCAACCGGTCGAGGGTCGCGTCCGAAAGGGGGATCAGCTCATCCATTGTCCACCGTCCACGTTGTAGGTCTGCGCGACCACGTAATCGGCCGCATCGCTGGCAAGGAAGACGGCCATGCCGGTCAGGTCCTCGGGGGTCCCCATGCGTCCGAAGGGCACGGCGGCACCGACTTCGCGTTTTTTCTGGCCGGGGGCCTTGTTCTCGTATCGGGCAAAGAACGCATCCACACCGTCCCAGTGTTCGCCGTCCACCACGCCGGGAGAAATGGCGTTCACGTTGATGCCGTGCTTGATCAGGTCCAGCCCCGCCGACTGGGTCAGGCTGATGACGGCGGCCTTGGTCGCGCAATAGACCGCGACCAGAGGTTCGCCGCGCCGCCCGGCCTGGCTGGCCATGTTGATGATCTTGCCGCCTTCTCCGCGTTCGATCATATGGCGGGCCACCGCCTGCAGCGTGAACAGCGTGCCTGCCACGTTGACGGCGAATACCTGGTCATAGACCGCGCGGGTGATCTCGGAAACGGGGGCGGCGGTGAACAGCGCGGCGTTATTGATCAAGATGTCGATCTTTCCCAGCTGCGCGATGGTCTCCGATACGGCTAAGTCGATACTGGCCTGGTCGGTAACATCCAGTTCCACGGCGATCGCCGCATCGCCCAGGGCGCGGGCGGTGTCACGCGCCCTGCCGATGTCGATGTCGGCAATCGCCACCTGCGCGCCCTCTTGCACATAGGCTGCGGTAAATGCCCGCCCGATGCCTCGCGCCGCGCCGGTGATGAACGCCGTCTTGCCCGTCAGACGCATCATTCGATCCTCAGACCCTGCGCATCGAACCGGTGCAGTTGATCCAGGCGCGGAGACAGGTGAATGACATCGCCGTGGTCAAAGCTGACCTCGCCGGGCGCGCGCACGGTGATGGTTTCTGCCAATCCGGTGTTGTGGATGTGAAAGAAGGTGTCGGAGCCCAGGTGTTCCGCCACACCGACGACGCCTTTCCAAAGACCGCCGTCGTCGGTCACGTCAATATGCTCGGGCCGGATGCCGATGGTGCTCGCGCCGTGTTTTCCGGCCTCAGCACCCGAGATCAGGTTCATCTTGGGCGATCCGATGAAACCGGCGACAAAGACGTTGCGCGGTTTGTGGTACAGCTCCAGCGGGCTGCCGACCTGTTCAATCACTCCGGCCTGCAGCACCACGATCTTGTCAGCCATGGTCATCGCTTCGACCTGATCGTGGGTTACGTAGATCATCGTGGTCCTGAGCCGGTCGTGCATTTCGCAGATTTCCAGCCGCATGCCGACCCGCAGCGCCGCGTCGAGGTTCGACAGCGGCTCGTCGAACAGAAAAGCCGAGGGTTCGCGCACGATGGCCCGGCCAATGGCGACCCGCTGGCGCTGTCCGCCCGACAGCTGGCCGGGGCGCCGATCCAGATAGTCGGTTAGGTTCAGCGCTTCGGCCGCCGCCGTGATCCGGCGGTCCTGTTCGGCCTGATCAACCCCCGCCATCCGCATCGGAAACGCGATGTTCTTGCGTACTGACATATGCGGATATAGAGCATAGGACTGGAACACCATGGCCAGGCCGCGTTTTGCCGGCGGTGTCGTGGTGGCATCGGTTCCGTCGATTTCGACAGCGCCCGAGGTCAGATCTTCGAGACCGGCAATCATCCGCAGCAGGGTGGATTTGCCGCAGCCCGAGGGGCCGACGAAAACTGCGAACTCACCGTCTTCGATGGTCAGATCCAGCGGCGGGATCACTTCGACGTCGCCAAAGCGCTTGGTGACTTGGTTCAGTTTGATTTGTCCCATGGGTCTATTCTTTCCTTATTTGACGGCGCCAAAGGTCAGGCCACTGACAAGCTGCTTCTGGCTGAACCAGCCAAGGACGAGGATCGGGGCGATGGCCATCGTCGATGCAGCGCTGAGTTTTGCGTAGAACAGTCCCTCGGGGCTTGAGTAACTCGCGATGAAGGCGGTCAGGGGCGCTGCCTTGGCCGCAGTCAGGTTCAGCGTCCAGAAGGCTTCGTTCCAGGCCAGGATGAAATTCAGCAAAAGGGTCGATGCAATCCCCGGCACCGCCATCGGCGTCAGCACATAGAGAATCTCTTCCTTGAGCGAAGCCCCATCCATCCGCGCGGCTTCCAGTATCTCTCCGGGAATTTCACGGAAGTAGGTGTAGAGCATCCAGACGATGATCGGCAGGTTCATCAGCATCAGCACGATGACAAGGCCGGTACGGGTGTCCAGGATCCCCAGCTTGATAAAAATCAGGTAGATGGGATACAGCACACCGACCGCCGGAAGCATTTTGGTCGACAGCATCCACAGCAGGATGTCCTTGGTTCGGGCCGAGGGCACAAACGCCATCGACCAGGCCGCCGGCACCGCGACGATGATGCCGAGGATCGTGGAGCCGCCGGCGATGATGACCGAGTTCCACAGAAAGCGCATGTAGTTCGAGCGCTCCATCACTACTGAGTAGTTTTCCAGCGTCCAGTCGAAGGCCAGGAAAACCGGCGGGTCTGAGATTGCCTGCGCCTCGGTCTTGAAGCTGGTCAGGATGGTCCAGAGAATCGGGAAGAAGATCAGCAGGCCGATGCTCCATGCGACGGCGGTGTTGATGATCTTGCGGCGTTGGGTAACAGCGCGGGCCATTTTGGTCTCCTTACGCGTCCAGGTTCTTGCCGACCGCGCGCATCAGAAAGATGGCGAGGATATTGGCCAGAATGATTGCATAGACACCGCCAGCGGATCCCAGTCCGACGTTCTGACTTTCGAGAACGCGCTGATAAATCAGATATGTCAGCGTTCGGGTTCCGAAGGCGCCTCCGGTCGTCACAAAGATCTCGGCAAAGACAGCAAGAAGGAAAATGGTTTGGATCAGCACCACAACCGTGATGGCACGTCCCAGATGCGGCAGAATGATGTAACTGAAGCGTTTCAGCGGCGGCGCGCCGTCCATTTCGGCCGCTTCCAGCTGTTCGCTGTCCAACGACTGGATCGCGGTCAGCAGGATCAGCGTCGCAAAGGGCAGCCACTGCCAGGACACGATCATGACGATGGATTGTAGGGATGCCTGGCTGAGCCACTCGATCGGGGCGGCGCCAAAGAACTTCCAGAGATGCGCGAACAACCCGTTCACCGGATCCATGAACATGTTCTTCCAGACCAGCGCCGATACTGTCGGCATCACGAAAAAAGGTGCGATCACCAGGATCCGAACGATCCCCTGACCCCACATTGGCTGGTTCAGCAGCAGCGCCAGCAAAACTCCCAAGACAACCGTTATCGCGAGGACACCGCCGACGATGGCCAGCGTGGCCACAACCGATGGCCAGAATGCGCTGGAGGTTACAAAGCGGACATAGTTGTCAAAACCGGTCCACCCGAGGTCGCCGCCGCGCAGTGGCAGGTATTTCTTGAACGAAAACATCAGCGTCATGATCAGGGGGACGAGCATCCAGCCAAGGAGCAAGATCACCGCAGGCGCCATCATCAGGCGGGCCGCTGATCGGGAATGTTGGGTTGCCATGGGCATACCTCCTCTGTTGATAGCCGCGATGCTACCTGAAACGGGGCCACTATTTAGAGAGAGTTGCTGGGGAACCGGGGGCACACAGGGAGTGGGCATGCCCCCGGGGAGGAGAAGCGGGGCGGATTCAGTAACCGGCCGCTTCCATTTCATCGACCGTCAGCGCCTGGGCCTTTGCCAGTGCCTCGTCGACGGATTGCTGCCCGGCCAGCGCGGCCGAGAATTCCTGCCCGACCTGGCTTGCGATGCCGGCGAACTCGGGGATGGCCGCAAACTGGACGCCGACATAAGGCACCGGATCGACGGTCGGGTTGTTCGGATCCGCCGATAGAATGCTTTGCAGCGTCATCTTGGCAAACGGGATATCTTTGTAGTTCGGGTTTTCGTACAGCGAGGTCCGTGCGCCCGGCGGAACGTTTGCCCAGCCCTCATTGGCGGCAACCAGTTCGATGTATTCTTTAGAGGTCGCCCACTGGATGAATTCCTTGGCGGCCGCTTCCTTCTGGGTTCCTGCGGGGATCGCCAGCGCCCAGGCCCACAGCCAGTTGGAGTTCTTGCCCAGGCCGGTGTTCGGCGCCAGGGCGAAACCGACCTTGTCGGCCACGGTGGAGTCCTTGGGGTTGGTCACGAAGGAGGCAGCGACCGTCGCGTCGATCCACATGCCGCACTTGCCCTGCTGGAACAGCGAGAGGTTTTCGTTGAAGCCGTTGCCTGAAGCACCCGGAGGGCCGGCGTCGTTCATCAGGTTGATGTAGAAACTCAGCGTCTCTTTCCATGCGGGCTGGTCGAACTGCGCAGTCCAGGATTCGTCGAACCAGCGGGCGCCGAATGCATTCGACGTGGCGGTCAAAAAAGCCATGTTCTCGCCCCAACCGGCCTTGCCGCGCAGGCAGATGCCATAGATCTCGTTGTCCTTGTCGGTCATCTTGCGGGCGGCGTCGGCGACAAAGTCCCAGGTCGGCGCGTCGGGCATTTCCAGCCCGGCCTTTTCCATCAGGTCGGTCCGATACATGATCATCGAGCTTTCGCCGTAGAACGGTGCCGCGTAC
>JBFHMM010000020.1:0-28222 GCA_041594355.1 Paracoccaceae bacterium
CCTACTATGGCCCTACTAGTTCCAACGCGCCACCTGTAAGCAACTGGTTTTTAACGCCATTCACGAGCGGACCCGCTACTTACGAAACAGGTGCTCTACCAACTGAGCTATTGGGGCCACGGCGGACCGTTTAAACGATGGTGAGTCGTTCGGCAAGAACGAAAGATGCGCGCGGTCGGTATCGACCACACGCCTCGGGGGCATCCAGCACCCCTGTCTCAGGACGCCAGACACATGATGCGTCGCACCCGCTGAACGCGGGTGCAACTGCCGGGTCAACGGCGATGATAGGTGGGCTGGAAATCACCCCATCATACGAATTTCCTACAGCCTGATCGTCAAGACGCGCGATGGCGCGCAGGTTGTGGTTTGGATTACCCAGCAACGCGCTCAACCTGCGATACTGCAGTGACAGGTCGGCCAGCAGGAAGTTTGCGAGTGAAGTTTCCTCCAAGTTGATCCAGCGTTCGCCACCGCGTACCAGAAGTTCCCAACCCGCATGTGGTGGGTTGAACAACCACAAATCGTCGCCTTCACGAATACAGCGCAGAAAGTTGTTGATACGCGAACGGTCTTCACGGCTCTGTTGCGCAAATCCCTGCAGGGATTCATCTCGTGAATCCAGTATGGTAGCTGGGCTTCATGAGCAGACCCACACCCCCGACCTACAAGACCAAGAACTGGCCGGCCGAAAATGAAGCGCTCAAACGCCGGGGCCGCTAACGATCTTGCTTGACCCTGACATGACCTGGGATGCCGCGCCGACAGGCCGTCGTGGCCGCCAGCAAACCTATAGTGACGCCGCCATCCAGACGTGTCTTTCAATGAAGGTCTTGTTCGGCATGGCGCTTCTGCAGACGACCGGGTTTGTCGAAAGCCTGCTGAAGCTGATCGGCTTGGACTGGGCAGTGCCCGACTTCAGCACGTTGTCCCGCCGCCAGAAGACCTTGGCCGTGAACATCCCGTATCGCGGCTCGAAGGGCCTTTGCACCTGCTGATCGACAGCACCGGCATCAAGGTCGAGGGTGAAGGCGAGTGGAATGCGCGCAAGCATCCCTCTCATCGTAAATGCGTTTCGACTGCCGGGCAATGGGCGGTTCCAAACGGCGGGTCTAGCGCAAAATCCACCTCGTGATCGAAGAGCACACGCTGGAGATCCGAGCCGTCGAGTTCACCAGCAGTGGCATGATGCCATTGCGGATCTAGGCACTGCCGCCGTCATCCCACCCCGCAAGAACGCAAAACCCTGGAAGCCGGACACCCTCGGAGCGGTCGCACGAAACGAAGCCTCGCGGGCGTCGACGTATCTCGGTCGGGCGCTCTGGCGAAACTGGAGCGCTTGTCACCGCCGAAGCCGCGTCGAAACGAAGATGCCCTGTGTGAAACTGCTGGGGCAGCGCCTCATGGCGCGGGACTTCGAGCGTCAGGTCGCTGAACTCCAGATCCGAATAGCCGTCCTGAATGGCTACACCGCGCTCGGCAGACCTGTCACTGAGGTCGGATAAGTCTGTCCGGGGATAGGGAAACCTCGCCTAACAGCCGAGTTGCGCAACAGAGTCCTGCGGCATCAAGCGCTACACACTGCTTGAGCGATACTCGGGCCAGCGTTTCTCGCAAGCCATTGAGATCTTGCCCTACGTATTGATCAGTTGATCAAACTCGATGGACATTTTTTCCGAAGAAACAGACGGCCTGAACCTCGACCGCGACCCAGTCCATCGGCGCGCCCTCGGCACCGTTCGACTTGACGAGGATCATGTCGATACGCCCGACATCTTCATCGGGATCGCTCTCAAGGTTTCCGCTCGATTCCAAAAAAACCGACCTCATCCACTTTGATCGGATCCGAGTCGTTTAGTAGTCGCCTGCCAACCTCGGAGAATCCTGTACCGTCTTGATGGAAGCGCCAAGGACACAACGCCCGTACTATTTGCGTTCATCTTCGAGAACTGGTTCCGAAACCCCTTCGATCGTATCTTCGTCGCTGGCAGGCTCGGGCACGTCAGTCTCTAAGTCCTCGGACATTCGTTCAGCGGCCTCTGACACCGCGTCGTCGGCCGGTTCCGATTTTTCGGCAATTGCTCCAACGATCAACGGCAGCATGTGAACTCC
Organism: Paracoccaceae bacterium; assembly: GCA_041594355.1. Taxonomy (GTDB): domain Bacteria; phylum Pseudomonadota; class Alphaproteobacteria; order Rhodobacterales; family Rhodobacteraceae; genus JAIUZI01. The sequence continues at coordinate 2,113 of JBFHMM010000020.1, forward strand.
CGTGGCGGTGGTGATTTCCGGCGTTTCGGGCCTCGCCCAGCTCAGTGTATCAAAGCTGCCGCAGAACTCGCAGGCAGGTGCCCATTCGCTGTGGATGTAGTGACAGTTGTCGCAGACCCACTGCGGACCGCGCGGCGCATTTAGTGTTTTGGCCAGCCAACCCTGCACCACCGCGTCAGACGCCCCTTCGCCGCGCTCGATTGCGGCCATCAGTGTCAGAGAGCGGGCGTCGGCTGCGGTTTCGGCGAGATTTCCCAATGCCCGGCGGGCTTCGGGAAAATCCTCGGCAACGATATTCAGTTCCGTCAAAAGAAGCTTGGTCTCGGTATGTTGGGGGTTGATTTTAGTAAGCGCCGTGAATCGCTTGATCCGTTCCGCCGGTGTTTCATTTGGTGCGACTTCAGCGAATGCCGCGGCAAGATCCGGGTGCGGCTGCGCTTCCCACGCTTTCTTCAGTACCCGCGTGGCAGAGCGCGGTTTTCCCTTGGCAATATAGGATCGGGCAGCAAGCGCCGCCGCCGGAACAAGGTCAGGAGACAAACGGTTGGCCTCGATCGCTTTCTCCTGACTGTCCACCGTGGCATCTTCGGCCAGAATGCCGCGCGCCTCGGACAACGCCAGAACGGCGTCACGACGCTTGTAAACGTCTCGCGGCAGTGCGCCCGACTTCAGTTTGGCAGTCAACGTGGTGCGAGCGCCGGCCCAGTCCTGAGCCTGTGTTTGCAGTTTTAACAGCACGTCCTGAGTTTCTTCGTGACGTGGTTTCAACGCCAGGGCTTTTTCGGCCAGCTTGCGGGCGGTTTCGGTGTCGCCATCCGCCAGTTTCTGTTTCAAGATACCGCGCACCCCGACAAAGCGGGTTTTCTCATTTGTGACCAGTTTTTTGTAGGTCTCCGCTGCCATACGGGTATCGCCTGCCAATTCCGCTGCCTGAGCGGTCAAAAGGTTGGTCAGTTCCGGTTTCTGCAGCAGTTTCTCCGCCTTCGACGCCTTGGACATCGCAAGCCGCCCTTCGCCTGACGCAAGCGCCATCAACCCGTCTGCCAACGCCTGATATCCGCGCTTTTCACGGCCTCGGTCAAAAAACCGGGACAGGGCGGTTTCGTCACCGTTCAGGAACTTCAGCGTTACAATAAGTAGAGACAAAAGTTTCAGAAAAAGCCAAACGCTGACCACCAACACGCCCAGCGCAATGACCGATTGCAACGGGCCGAGCGTATACTCGGTACCGGCGACGGTAACCTGCACGCCGCCACTCGTTTCCATCAGAAAACCTGCACCCAGTGCGAGCAGTGCAATGATCGCAACAAAAAACAGGATCTTTAACAGGGACCAAAGCATTTATCGTCCTTCAGTTGGTGTTCAGGCTCTGGGCGAGCGTTGCGGCGGCATCCAGGGCCGCAAGCCGGAGGGACGCCACGGCGGTCCATCCATCCAAGGCAGCCCGTGCAGAAGCGGGCAGTGTTTCTATCTCTTTCAGCGCTGTAGGCAATTGGCCCGCGACCAGCGCTGCCTCGGCGCGGGACAGGATCGCGTCGGCATCATCGCCTTCGCGCGCCTCGACCGACCGAGCGCCAAGCTGGCGTTGGAGGAAAGATTTCAGGCTGCGGTCCGTTCCCGCAGCTTCTGCACGCGCTGCCGCCAAAGCGTCACGCGCAGCGGCAGGATAGGACGCGCGCAAGGCTGCCATGGTCACGATCCCATCTTCAGCGGTGGCAACCAGCGCCTCGGGAACCGAAACCCCACCCGATTGCAATTCCGAAACGATCTGAGCGAAGGGGGATCCGGAGTTCAGTTCCGCACGCAGTCTGGCCAGCGCAGCCCGGTTGGCGGCAACCTGTGCGGTGGCGGCTGCATTGGCTTCCAGTTCGCGCGCCTTGGCCTCTAGGGCCCGAGCCTCTTCGATGAAACCTTCAACTTCCCGGCGTTGCGTGGCCAGAATTTCCTGCATCGCCGCCAGTTCGCGCTCGTAGGCGGCAATGGCGGACTCAGAAACGCCTTCAGAGATCGGACGCTTTTCGACCTCGGTCAAGCGCGAATCAAGCGGATCAAACCGTTCGGACAGGGCATCGATCTGACCTGACGTCGCAGCCAGATCGCCCCGCAGGTCGGACAAAGCTGCAAACACCTCGGCAATATCATCCTGTATTGGCGCGATGTCCGGGATGGCGAGGCTTTCGACCTGTTCGCGCAACGTCGCGAGCCCGGCATTTTGCTGCTGGATGCTGTTTTCCAGCGCCGCGATCACTTCACCGTTGTCGCTTGAGCGCATGGATTCCGGCAAAAAGCTGTCCAATACGTCGGAACGGGCGGCAAAAAAGCCGATAGCCGCCGCGATCACACCGCCCAATAGGGCAGGAAAAATGCCTGTTCGTTTTTCAACAGTTTTTTCAATGATTTTCTCCTGAACAACAGGCTCAGGCTCAGGCTCAGGCTCAGGCTCAGGCTCAGGCTCAGGCTCAGGCTCAGGCTCAGGCTCAGGCTCAGGCTCAGAGTTCGCCTCGGTGCCCGGCTCTTCAACGTCAACCGTCTCGGTTTCAAGCCCGCTCAGGTTCTTGTCCTGTCGATCTTGATCTGACGATCCAGTCTCGTCCGCATTTTCGGCGAGTTCAGTCGCTTGCTCGGTTTTCGTTTCTTTCGCCGCCTCGGCCCCAAGAACTTTGCCCTCATCCGCTTTGGTTTCTTCCGGGCTGGTCTCAATCTCAGTCCATGTCGCGTCCTCGATCGGCTTGGCGTCCTGATCAAGCTCGGGTTTCTTCTTGTCAGCCACCTCGGTCAACCTTTCGATTCTCAAAAAAATCAGCGCGCGCCACCATCAAACTCTAATGTGCGGCCTCATCGCCCTCAACCCGCCATCCGTCTGCCCACATTTTTTCCAACAACGCCGTCATACTGTGGGCATCGGGTTGGTCGCAAACCCGCAATTCCTTGTATTCTAAATGCTTTAGCGGCTCCGCAACCGCACGGCTGAGGGCCGCGATACACAGCGGAGCGCGCCCTTTGTATAGGTCGGCAAATTGTCGCGCAGTGCGTGGAGAAAACAATGGCACAAAAACCGGGTCCCGCCCATCAAGCGCCGCGAGCGCCTGCTCGGTGAAGGGTAAAAGACGCTGATCGTAAACAGCAATTTCATCGGCTGGACAACCAGCGGCCGTCAAGCGGCTTGCGATATCTCCCCGGCGGTGCTTACCACTCAGGTGAAGCAGCGGGCGTTGCGGGCGAAGCGCTGACAATGCGGAAACGAGTTCGCCTGCGTTGCGACCCACCATGGTCGCTTTCCATCCAGCGCGTACGGCGGCACGGGTGGTTTCGGCGCCGACGCAGTAACACGGTATATCTCTAGGCGCATCCAGACGCACCGCTGATGCCACCCCATTGGCCGACGTGATGATAAATCCGCCGAGATCTTCGAAATTAACCGTTTCGTTCAACGCGACGATTTCAATCAGCGGCGATATTACAGGAGTCAGATGTGAACGCACCGTCGCATTCAGGCCGTCAAGGAACCGCTGCGATGCCGTTTGGGGCCGGGTCAGCAGAAGGCTTGTCATGGTTCAGAGGCGTCCCGGGATTGTTTGCCTGAGGCTGGGGTGATACCTGCGAGCGGAAGACGATGCAACGGTCAGAGAAGATGGCGCGAGCGCTCACCATATTGGGGTTGGAAAGCAGTTGTGACGACACGGCTGCGGCTGTTGTGCGGCAGACCGGCAATACATCGCCGGATATCCTGTCGTCTATCGTCTTTGGTCAGACCGAACTGCACAACGCCTATGGCGGCGTCGTGCCCGAACTGGCCGCCCGTGCCCATGCGGAAAAACTGGACCACTGCGTACGCACTGCACTGCAGGAGGCCAGCGTCGAATTGAGCGATCTCGATGCCGTGGCGGTCACGGCTGGCCCCGGTTTGATCGGTGGCGTGATGTCCGGGGTTATGTGCGCCAAGGGCATTAGCGCCGCTAGCGGTGTGCCCTTGGTTGGCGTTAATCACTTAGCAGGTCACGCCCTGACACCTCGCCTAACCGACGGCACGCCATTCCCCTACTTGATGCTGCTGGTGTCGGGTGGACATTGCCAGTTCCTTATCGTTCGGGGTCATGACGCATTCACGCGTCTGGGCGGTACGATCGATGACGCTCCCGGCGAAGCCTTTGACAAGACGGCGCGCGTTTTGGGTCTGCCTCAACCCGGCGGTCCCTCGGTCGAAGCCGAGGCGAAAACGGGCGATCCCAAACGTTTCGTCTTCCCCCGCCCGCTGTTGGACCGGCCCGGTTGCGATCTGTCATTCTCGGGGCTGAAAACAGCGTTGCTGCGCCTGAGGGATCAACTGGTCGGCAAACAGGGAGGCTTGACCCGTGCCGATCGTGCCGATCTGTGTGCCGGATTTCAGCGAGCGGTGGCTGATGTTCTATCTGAAAAAACTCGCCGCGCACTTCAGATTTATCTAGCGGACAAACCGGATACCCCGACCGTCGCCCTCGCGGGTGGGGTTGCTGCAAACACAAAGATACGGTCCGCTCTGGAAAGCCTCAGTGAAGAAATGGGTGTCGCATTTTCCGCGCCGCCAATGAACCTGTGTACCGACAACGCGGCAATGATTGCCTTTGCCGGGCTCGAAAGGTTCAAAGCAGGTGAGCGTGACGGTCTGGATCTTGCCGCCCGACCACGGTGGCCGCTGGATCAAAGCGCACCTGCCATGCTGGGCAGTGGAAAAAAGGGAGCAAAAGCGTGAGTGTTTCGGTTCTGGGCGCCGGCGCTTTCGGCACTGCACTGGCAATTTCCCTGGCAGACAACGGGCCGTTACGCCTATGGGCAAGATCCAGCGCGCATGCAGATGCAATGTCTCTCGCACGGGAAAACCGGTTGCGACTACCCGGTGTTCCATTGCCTGTGCAAATAGAGGTCACGAGTGATCCCGCATTGGCCGCAGAGCACCGGATCGTGCTTCTTGCCGTCCCGATGCAGAAACTGCGCAGCGTTCTGACGGATCTGAGTCAGCATCTGGAAGGGCGTACGCTGGTCGCGTGCTGCAAGGGGATGGAACTTGCAACCGGGCTGGGCCCTGTGGCCGTGATCTCGGAATGCCTGCCATCCGCGCAATCGGCGCTGCTAACCGGTCCGAGCTTTGCAGCCGATATAGCGCGCGGCCTTCCCACAGCACTGACGCTGGCCTGCGCGGACGAAGCTGCCGGTCGTTCACTACAGCAATGCCTGTCGACGTCCAATTTGCGACTGTACCGTACGACTGACACGATTGGCGCCGAACTGGGCGGCGCGCTGAAGAATGTCATCGCGATCGCCTGTGGAGCGGTTATCGGCGCCGGTCTCGGCGACAGCGCCCGCGCAGCGCTGATGACGCGGGGATATGCCGAGATGCAGCGTATGGCTCTTGCGCTGGGCGCACGCGCCGAGACAATGGCAGGTCTGTCCGGGTTCGGGGACCTGGCACTGACCTGCACTTCGGATCTGTCGCGCAATTACCAACGCGGCCTTGCAATCGGACGCGGCCAGCCTTTCGACCCCTCTGTTACCGTCGAAGGCGCGGCAACCGCCCGGGCCGTCCGTTCGAAAGCCCGCGATATGAAACTGGACATGCCGATCACCGCTTGCGTTGCGGGGCTGCTCGATGAGACCCTCACACCGAACGAGGCCATGTCAGCCCTGATGGCCCGACCCTTGAAGGAAGAATGATATGTTGATTGCCCTAATCGCCCGCGACAAAGCCGGAGCCCTGCAAACCCGCAAGGACAACCGTGCCGACCATCTTGCATACATCGAGGCAACCGGGGTTGTCGCACAGGCCGGGCCGCTGATTGTCGACGGTGAAATGGCCGGGTCGCTGGTGGTTCTCGACGTTGACGACATGGAGGCCGCACAGGAATGGGCCAACAACGATCCCTATGCCAAGGCAGGCCTTTTTTCCGGTGTTGAACTGATCGAGTGGAAAAAGGTGATCGGCTGATGTCCTACTGGCTGTTCAAATCCGAACCCTCTACGTGGAGTTGGGACGATCAGGTCGGCAAAGGTGATCGGGGCGAGGAGTGGGACGGGGTACGCAACTATCAGGCGCGCAATTTCATGCGTGAAATGAAGCTGGGCGATCGCGGGTTCTTCTACCATTCACAGAAAGAAAAAGCTGTCGTCGGTATTGTCGAAGTCTGCGCAGAAGCCCATCCCGACAGCACCACCGATGACGACCGGTGGGACTGTGTGGATATCAAGGCGGTCCGCCCATTTGGCAACCCCGTGACATTGGACCAAATAAAAGCCGACCTCCGGCTGGAACAAATGATGCTGGTCAGGAACTCGCGTCTGTCCGTTCAGCCTGTCACGCCGGATGAGTGGTTGGCAATCTGCGCCATGGGGCACACAAAACCGGATTGATCAGCCATCCTGCGCAAGGGGATCTACAGCGTCCGGCCTTTTACCTGAATCATATCGTGACACGAGTATCCCGAGAACGCCGAAGGCGCGGTAGGGCATTTGTGTCTCAAGTTTCAGGCCGGGGGCTTTAAGCGGGAGCTCGCAAGATGGAATAAATGAATGTCGTCGCCGCGGCGCTCGGTGCTTTTGTTCTCGGGTCACTTTGGTACATGATCCTTGCTGAACAATGGATGCAGGCATCAGGCCTACCTTAAGACGAGAATGGCCAGCCCGAGGGCGGCATGGACTTGCGTATCTTTGGCATCAGCTTTGTATTGCAACTGATTTTCGCCGGAATGATTCGCTATGTCTTTGCGTTGGGATCCATAGACACGGCGGGCAGAGGCTTTGCCGCGGGGTTTGGGATAGGGTTGTTCTTCATCACCCCTTGGATCGCGATCAAAAATCTTGATGCCATGCGCTCGGCAAAGCTGACGATGATCGACGGCGGTTACGCCACGACGGCCTGCCCCATCATCGGCTTTGTCTTGGTATTGTCTCGAAAAATGGGAAGGCCCCGGCAAACCGGAACCTTCCCCTCACCCCGCGTGTTACCTACTCACCACACGCGTATGAAAAACTCTGGTCCCGGCCATCCTGGCCATAGGGAATTGGTACCGTGTCGCGCTGCGATTCTGCAACTGCAAAGCCCGAACGATACCGTTCAAATGAGCGACAATTTACGTTGCAGCGCATTAGGTCTTATTAGCCGTACACCGCCTCTTTGCCGAAATGCTTCGCCAGCATATAGTAGACGACCGCACGGTATTTGTTGCGTTCGGACTTGCCGTAGGTTTCGACAACCTGGGCAATGGCCGCGTCCAATTCGGGCCCGTCGGACAGACCGAGTTTCTTGATCAGGAAGTTGTTCTTGACCGTCTCAAGCTCGCCGGGCTGCGACGATGCCACGGTCGATGCGTCGGCATCATAGATGGCCGGGCCACAGCCAATAGTCACCTTCGTCAGCAGATCCATGTCCGGATCCATACCGCATTTGTTCTTCAGATCATCCGCGTACTGCGCGATCAGGTCGTCACGTTTTCCCATCTCTTCACTCTCCCAAGATATTGTTATCGACCGGTCTATCCGGCTCTAGACGACAGCGTAGCGGCGATCAGAGCATGTACAAAGGGAAAACTTGGCATGATTTCCTTGCAAGCGAGCCAAGTCCAAGCTGCCACGATACCCGGCCCGTGACGGCCGGGCCGGTGATCCCTCATTTCAGAACCACACCTTCTTTCTTGCCGTGGTCAGTACGCTTGTCCAGAATCTTGTCCTGTTTGCTCCATTTGTCGATCACAGCATTGCCGTTGGCGCATTTTGTCTTTTCGATCTCTTGGGCGGCCTGAATGCCGTGGGCACCGTGTTTTTCCTCGTGCCGCCGCAAGGCTACAAGGAATGTTTTCCAGTTCTCGCGCACCGCCGAATCGAGCCTGGCTTCGTTCTTATGCTTAGGCATCGTATAAGTGATCTTGACCGAGAGATCGCAGCTTCCGGTCCAGTTCACATACCAGTCGGTGTAAGCCCAATAGCCATTTGGTCCACGCTGCTCCATCTGCTTGACCAGGGCTTGCGCGGTGGTGGCATCCACAGCATAGGTCTTTTCCACTATCGATATCTTCGGCTTGGCCTCGACCATAGTCGCGCCGAGCATCACAGCCAGCGCCAGAACAAGCGCCGATTGTTTGAAACCGGCAAAAATAAAAGTCATCTTAATTGCTCCCTACTCCACTTAGCGCCCCGCTTGCCGACTTGCGGATTGTGAGCTGGTTATTCCGTGAAGCTGTCGCTTAATAACATATCTGTCAACATATTCGTATCGCACGAAAAAACCGCCCCGGTTTCCTGGGGCAGCCACAACTATGAGAACTGGCACACGCTCATCGCTAATTATCAATAGCGGTAGTGTTCCGGCTTGAACGGACCCTCGGGAGTCACACCGATATAGTCGGCCTGTTCCTTGCTCAGCGTGCTGAGTTTAACGCCGATCTTTGCCAAATGCAGACGGGCAACTTTCTCATCCAGATGTTTGGGCAGAACATAGACCTTGTTGTCGTATTCCTCACCCTTGGTCCAAAGCTCGATCTGCGCTAGCGTCTGGTTGGTGAACGACGCCGACATCACGAAAGACGGATGGCCGGTGGCATTGCCGAGGTTGAGCAGACGGCCTTCGGACAGCAGGATAATCCGGTTCCCCGAAGGCATCTCGATCATGTCCACCTGGTCCTTGATGTTGGTCCACTTGTGGTTCTTCAGGTTGGCCACCTGGATCTCGTTGTCGAAGTGGCCGATGTTGCCGACGATGGCCATGTCCTTCATCTCGCGCATGTGCTCGATGCGGATCACGTCCTTGTTGCCAGTGGTAGTGATGAAGATATCGGCGGACGAGACGGCGTCTTCCAGCGTCGTCACCTCGAACCCATCCATCGCGGCCTGCAGGGCGCAGATCGGATCGACTTCGGTCACCTTGACGCGGGCACCCGCACCTTGAAGTGATGCCGCAGAGCCCTTGCCAACGTCGCCATAGCCACAGACCACGGCAGTCTTACCTGCCATCATCGTGTCGGTGGCGCGGCGGATACCGTCGACCAGCGATTCCTTACAGCCGTACTTGTTGTCGAATTTCGACTTGGTAACGCTGTCGTTGACGTTGATCGCCGGGAACGGCAGGTGCCCTTTTTCCATCAGCTGATACAGGCGGTGAACGCCGGTGGTGGTTTCCTCGGACACGCCCTTGATCATGTGGCGCTGTTTCACGAACCAGCCCGGGCTTTCCGCCATACGTTTCTTGATCTGCTTGAAGAAATAGATCTCTTCTTCGGACTGCGGGTTTTCGATCAGGTCGGTTTCGCCTTCTTCGACGCGGGCACCGATCAGGATGTACATGGTGGCATCGCCGCCGTCATCGAGGATCATGTTGCAGCCGCCTTCCTCGAAGTGGAAGATCTTATCGGCGTAGTCCCAGTATTCTTCCAATGTTTCGCCCTTGATGGCAAAAACCGGCGTGCCACCCGCCGCAATCGCCGCTGCTGCGTGGTCCTGGGTAGAGAAAATATTGCACGATGCCCAGCGCACGTCGGCACCCAGTGCCACCAGAGTCTCGATCAGAACGGCGGTCTGGATGGTCATGTGGAGGCTACCCGCAATGCGCGCACCCTTCAGCGGTTGGGCTTCACCGTATTCCTCGCGCAGAGCCATCAGGCCTGGCATCTCGGTTTCGGCTATGGTGAGTTCCTTGCGACCGAACTCCGCCAGCGCAATGTCCTTAACAATATAGTCCCCGGCCATTACTTGCTCCATTCCGGTTATGTATCAGTTGTGATGCCCCTAACATTCCTTACCTGAGGTAGCAACGTAGATCACCGGGTCAACTCGTGCGTATGCAAATTGGGGTAGGTCAGCCTTGTAGTAATCAGCTTGCTTGTCCTGGAGCTTCTTTGGCTGGCGAAAGCTGAAAGAAATCTTTCCCGGCGGCAACGATACAACTGATGACACATGCATCGGTCATGGACACGGTATAGGTGCCGGTCTCGGACGAAGCCCAAATTTCCATACCGCTCTGCCCACCACGCATCGTTTGCAAACCGCCAGATGCCAGTTGCTCAGATTAAACCGAGCTTAACCGTGAAATTGCAGTGTCTCGGTTCGTGCAGGCGGAAGCCAAAAAGGACGCCGGTATCAAAACAACAGCTAAACCAACAGCAAGGCCTGGTACCCGCCGGAACTGGGGCTTGAACATGACAAGCTCCTTATCATAGGGATTGCGACCTGAGGGGAACGTGCCGGGAGGAGAAACACGTTCCCCCCATCGACTGTATCGCGATCACTGCACCCGCCGAGACTGAAAGAAGCGGGGGTCCAACACCTGTCGGCAGCAAGTGATCAGGATAGGTTTCAGGGTGCGCCGCAATTGTGGCAAAATCATGGCGCGACGAAAGGGCAGTGGCACGATGGCAACACAACAAAGAGCGTGGCAAAGGATGCTGTCAGGGCGGCGGCTGGACCTTTTGGACCCCACCCCAGTGGATATCGAGATCGAAGATATCGCGCACGGCCTAGCGTTTGTGGCCCGCTGGAATGGTCAGACGATGGGCGATTTCGCTTATTCCGTGGCTGAACATTCACTTCTAGTCGAACAGTTGTTCGGACGGCTGGTTCCGGACGCACCGGTCAAATGGCGGCTTGCCGCGTTGCTGCACGATGCGCCGGAATACGTGATCGGCGACATGATCTCGCCTGTAAAGGCGTCCGTTGGCTCAGGCTATGGCGAATTGGATCAGCGGCTGACAGCGGCAATCCACATCCGTTTTGGCCTTCCCGCCACGATACCGGTACGGGTCAAGCAACAGATCAAGAAGGCAGACCGTATCAGTGCATGGATGGAAGCCACGCGCATCGCAGGCTTTTCCGAAACAGAAGCAAACAAATTCTTCGGCAGGCCCGATCCTGCCGTTATCGAGGGTCTGGATATTCAGTTGCGTCCTCCTGTCGAGGCCAGGAATGCCTATACCGTCCGGCACGAGTTCCTATTATCGCTGATGTAGCGGTTAACTATGATCCACGCGTGTCTGTTCTGCCGGGCCACCTGACGTGGAAACATCTTTTCCCGCCCGTTTTGCCCGGCGCGCAAGGCGCATTTTCTTGACTCTCTTACGCTTGAACTCCGGCGATTCCACAAAGTTCGAATTCTTCCCCAAACCTTTTTGCCAAAACAGCTTCTGACGTTCAGATTTTGTCAAAACGGGCCAGTCCAGCCCCCGTTTCACAAATCCCGCGTCGCCCAGCGCCTTCCCGACCGTGTTCAGATCCAACTCACCGAACGACAGCCTATTTGATTTCTGTTTGTTTGCCCGCACCCATTCGGTGCGTAACGCTGAAATTACCACAGGTTCACGACCACAGAAGGACGACACGTTGTGTGCGAGCTGATCCGCCGCACCGGATTGGCGCCGCAGGATCATTGCAACCGGCTGATCGGCGCGTCCAACCATGGCAAACAAATGTAAAGCGGAGCCATCCGCCGCGACGATCTGTTTTGCCGCCTTGTACCGCGCGATCTGCGTGGCCAGATCGTGCTGTTCCGGAAAAAAGATCTCGTAGCCTTCTTCCTTCAGCAATTCTTCGAGCTTCTCTTCGCCGAGAAGCCCGCCCTTTCCCAGGCCCAGGGCAGACCGGGAAATATAGATCTTGTCCGGTCCGTCTGGCGCGATGTCCTTTGCGAAATTCTTGTGGATCGCATTGCGAAAGGACGCAGTGCCGGTGACGATCTTGCCCAGACCGAACCCCTGCCCCGGAACCACAAGCTCGTCGACCTGCACCGGTGACGCCGCCACCCGGACCGTTAGGTCTGACGCCATCAAGCCGACGAATTCACTGTGAAACCCGCGCAGTTCGTCCCCGACAGCCGGGCGCTTTGGAATGAACAGGATGCCTTCCACCGGGGCGTCTAGATGGTCCAGGGCCCAGAGACGGGCGGTGCTTTCCACCAGAAAGTGACCAAAATGTGCCCACAGGACTCCGCCCCACAGCCACCGGCCGGGTAGGGTTTCGCTGACGCCATCCGGCATCGGCGGTTCGGTCGTCAGAGGTCGGTATCTCCGCCAAAGCGCCCCATGTGCGCAGTACCCGCCAGCGTCATCCAATACCCCGGCAGCCTGAACAAAGCCGCTCTCTGCGGGCGGGACAATGACCGCGTTATTAACGGTGACGATGCCCTCGGACCAGCCGCCTTCGGGCAGTGGCTGACTGTTAACGCCGAAAGACTGGTCATCGGCCATTTTGATGCTCCGTCAGCGCGGGCTGCGCTTGGCCAATATGCGTTGCAAGGTCCGGCGGTGCATATTCAGACGTCGTGCTGTTTCACTGACGTTGCGGTCACACAACTCGTAAACCCGTTGGATATGTTCCCAGCGCACCCTGTCAGCGCTCATCGGGTTCTCCGGCGGAGGCGGTAATTCGTCGGACTGGGCCAGAAGGGCGTTCGTGATATCAGTGGCATCGGCGGGTTTCGACAGATAGTCAGTTGCACCGATCTTGACTGCGGCCACGGCTGTGGCAATCGCGCCGTAGCCGGTCAGAACGACCACCCTGCTGTCAGGGCGCTTTTCCCGCAGCACCTCGACAACATCCAGACCATTGCCATCCTCAAGTCGCAGATCCACCACGGCATAGGCAGGCGGACGCGCCGTGGCGATCGCCCGACCGGCCGCAACGGAGGCTGCTGTTTCGATCGCGAATCCGCGTTTTTCCATGGCCTTGGCAAGCCGCCGCAGAAAGGGTTCATCGTCATCAACAAGTAACAGTGACTTGTCAGGCCCGATCTCTCTCAGGGCTGTCTCGACCATGCGCTCTCCTCCGCGGATCTTGGTTATTTTCCCTGCGGTTGAGTATTACCCTCACCGAGTCAAAGGTCAAACGCAGTATTTCGTTTACATATTATCGACAAAGCAGCCAATCTGGTCAGCCATTTGTTCCGGGCTGATGTCGCGCTTGAAGAATTCAACGAACCCGTGCTCGGGAAGAACAAGATAGGAAAAGGTCGAATGATCAACGAGGTAGTATTCGTCACCGTCATCATGGGCCTTGTAATAAGTCTTGTAGGCTTTGCTGGCCGCCTTGACCTGTTCCGGCGACCCCGTCAGCCCGATCATGCGCTCATGCAGATTGCTGGCAAATTCGCCGACCGCCTGGGGCGTGTCCCGCTTCGGGTCGATCGAGATAAACACGGGAGTAACCATTTGCCCCCGTGCTTCCAGAATGTCGATGGCTTCGGCGTTGCGCGATGTGTCCAGCGGACAGACATCCGGGCAAAAAGTGTAGCCGAAGTACAAGACTGAAGGCTGCGTTATCACGTCCTCGTCGGTCACCGTATCACCTGCCGCGTTCACCAGTTCGAAGGGGCCGCCGATCTGGCTGGATCCACCGGCTATTTGACTGCTGCGGCATTGGGCAAACTGGTCCTCGTCACCCGCCTTCATGGTCATGATCCACGTCACCCCCAGCACAAAGGCGATGACGACGGCAGCGGCAATGGCTATCAGGCGATTCATGGGTCAGGCTCCGGCGACAAGGACAGTTGATCGTTTCGGCTGGCACACCTATCAATCTGGACAGCCGTTGCAACAAAGATAGGGGTCGCATGGCCGATACCAACACCGACTTTCTGCGTGGTCAGGAGCGCAGCAGCTGGATCCGCCTGCGCACGCTGATCCTGTTGCGCTGGGTGGCGATCGCCGGGCAAATCACAGCGATCACGGTCGCTCAGCGGATGTATCACCTGCAGTTGGAGCTGGGCCTTTGTTACCTGGCCATCGGTGTGTCGGTTATCGGGAACCTCGTCGCCATTTTTGTTTTTCCCGAGAACAAGCGCCTTAGCGAGATCGAAAACTTCTTCATGGTGCTGTTCGATCTGCTCCAGTTGGCCTTCCTGCTGTATCTGACGGGCGGGTTGCACAACCCGTTTGCATTGCTTCTGCTGGGTCCCGTGACCATCTCAGCCAATGTAATGGGCCTGCGGTCGACAATGATCATCGGTGGCGCCGCCATCATCCTGGTAACGCTGCTGGCTGAATTTCACCTGCCCCTGCGCACCGAACAGGGCTTCATACTGCGGATCCCGGACCTGTTCGTGTTCGGCAACTGGACCGCCATCATCATCGCGGTGGTGTTCATGGGCGCTTATTCGCAACGGATCAGCGCAGAAATGCGATCAATGGCCGAAGCCTTGGCCGCCACCCACATGGCCCTGTCACGCGAACAAAAGCTGACCGACCTTGGTGGCGTGGTGGCCGCTGCCGCGCATGAGTTGGGCACGCCCCTGGCCACCATCAAGCTGACCAGCTCTGAGCTGATCGACGAATTGGACGACCGCCCCGACCTGATGGAGGACGTGACACTGATCCGCGAACAGGCCGACCGCTGCCGTGATATTCTGCGCAGTATGGGGCGAGCTGGAAAAGACGATTTGCATCTGCGTCAGGCCCCATTTAGCACCGTGGTGCACGAGGCCGCCGAACCGCATGCTCACAGAGGCAAATTCGTGCATTTCGAAGAAGGCCCCGGGCCAGGAGGATCTGTGCAGCAACCGTCGATCCTGCGTAAACCCGAGGTCATCCATGGTCTGCGCAACCTGATCCAGAACGCTGTTGATTTCGCCAAAGCCAATGTCTGGGTTGAAATGGTATGGACCGATGACGTGATTTCCGTGCGCATTCTGGATGACGGACGCGGGTATCCGCCGCAGATGATCGGCCGCATTGGCGACCCTTTCATGCGCCGCCGGCGCACGGAATCGGATCGCAAGGCGCGGCCAGAGTACGAAGGCATGGGGCTGGGCCTGTTTATTGCCAAGACGCTTCTCGAACGCTCCGGTGCCACCCTGACCTTCGCCAACGGGTCCGATCCTTACCAGACGATTACCAGCCGGCCAGAACAACGCGGCGCGATTGTCGAGGTTGTCTGGCCACGCAGTGTTCTCGATGCGCTGTATGGCGAGAATGCCGTGCCTATAGGTCAGAACCAGCCTATCGAAGTCTAAACCTGAAATCCCCGCCATCCGGTGGATCGTGTTCGGAGAGCTTGACGGCTACCTCCGGTACCTGGGATCATGCGATTGGACCCTTAGGGACACGCCGTCGGTCTCCTGAAGAGACCAGCCCCCGCACCTTTGTGCGGGGGCTGGTCTCTTCTTAACCCGACACTATGGGCCGTATCGACACACCTTGGAAAACTCGGTGACGGTACTTTCAGCCTTTCATGCTGTCCCAGAAAGACTTAACCGAAGAAAAGAACGACTTTGTCTCCGGGTTGTTGTCTTCGCTCAGGTCCTCGAACTCTTGCAAAAGTTCTTTCTGACGGCTGGTCAGGTTGACCGGCGTTTCAACCGCCAGTTCGATGAACATGTCACCGGGGCTGCCGCCGCGCAGGGCGGGCATTCCCTTGCCGCGCAGGCGCATTTGCCGGCCGGACTGGCTGCCCGACGGGATCTGCACACGTCCGCGTCCGCCATCGATGGTCGGTACTTCGATTGCACCACCAAGGGCGGCCTTTGCCATACTGACAGGCACGCGGCAGTACAGGTTCAATCCGTCTCTCTCGAACAGTTTGTGCTGAGCAACCTCGACAAAGATATAGAGGTCACCCGGTGGGCCACCGCGCATTCCAGCCTCGCCTTCACCTGCCAGTCGGATCCGGGTGCCGGTCTCGACGCCAGCGGGGATATTCACGCTGAGCGCGCGATCTTTCTCGACACGACCCTGGCCGCCACAGGACTTACACGGATTCTTGATGATCTGCCCTATGCCAGAACAGGTCGGGCACGTCCGTTCGACGGTAAAAAACCCTTGTTGCGCGCGCACCTTGCCCATACCAGAGCAGGTCGGGCAGGTCGAAGGCTCCACTCCCCCTTCAGCACCAGATCCGTCACAGGACGAACAGGCGACAGAGGTCGGAACCTGAATGGTTTTCTGGATGCCCAAGTAGGCATCTTCAAGCGAGACCCGCAGATTGTATCGTAGATCAGATCCACGCGCGGCCCGACGGCCGCCACCACCGCGCTGTTGGCCCATGAAGTCGCCAAACAGATCGTCGAATACATCCGAAAAGGCAGAGGAAAAGTCACCCTGACCGCCACCGAATCCCTGGCCGGGACGGGGTCCGCCGCCACCTTCAAAAGCAGCATGGCCAAAACGGTCATAGGCGGCCTTTTTGTCGGCGTCCTTGAGAACCTCATAGGCTTCGTTGGCTTCTTTGAACTGGCTTTCGGCCTCCGCATTGTCTTTGTTGCGGTCCGGGTGCAGTTCTTTCGCCTTCTTGCGATAGGCTTTCTTGATCTCGTCGGCCGATGCGCCTTTGGGCACACCGAGGACGTCGTAGAAGTCACGTTTTGACATCGGTCTGTTACCCTTTTGCCGGAACGGCAGCGGGCCGGCCCGTTCCCCGGACCGGCCCGCCGTGGCCCGGAATTACGCCTTAGCCACGCTTGTCGTCGTCCAGATCCTCGAACTCGGCATCGACGATATCGTCTTCGCCGGGGCCAGCATCCGCTGCCGACGGCTCATTGTCGGCTTCTTCCTGGCTGGCTTTGTAGATCGCCTCGCCAAGTTTCATAGCGGCCTCGGTCACGTTCTGGATGCCGGAACGGATTTTTTCCGGGTTGTCTGTTTCCAGCTCGTCCTTGAGCGCTGCAATGGCCAGTTCGATTGCCTCGATCGTGGTCGGATCGACCTTGTCCGAGTGCTCTTCCATCGACTTTTCGGTCGAATGTATGAGGCTTTCAGCTTGGTTCTTGGCTTCGACCAGATCCTTGCGGGCCTTGTCCGCTTCGGCGTTTTCCTCGGCGTCCTTGACCATCTTTTCGATGTCCTCGTCCGAGAGGCCGCCAGAGGCCTGGATGGTGATCTTCTGCTCCTTGCCGGTGCCCTTGTCCATGGCGCCCACCGACACGATGCCGTTGGCGTCGATGTCAAAGGTCACCTCGATCTGGGGCATGCCGCGCGGGGCGGGCGGGATGTTTTCCAGGTTAAACTGGCCTAGGATCTTGTTGTCCGACGCCATTTCGCGTTCACCTTGGAAAACACGGATCGTCACGGCGTTCTGATTGTCCTCGGCCGTCGAGAAGATCTGGCTCTTTTTCGTCGGGATCGTGGTGTTGCGGTCGATTAGGCGGGTGAACACACCTCCCAACGTTTCGATACCCAGCGACAGCGGGGTCACGTCCAGAAGCACCACGTCTTTGACGTCACCTTGCAGCACACCAGCCTGAATGGCGGCACCCATGGCGACAACCTCGTCAGGGTTCACACCCTTGTGGGGCTCTTTGCCAAAGAACTTGGTCACTTCTTCGACCACCTTCGGCATCCGGGTCATACCGCCGACCAAAACCACTTCGTCCACATCGCCGGCCGAAAGACCCGCGTCCTTGAGAGCGGCCTGGCAGGGCTTGAGCGAGGCCTTGATCAGATCGCCGACAAGGCTTTCGAGCTTGGCGCGGGTCAGCTTCATCACCAAGTGCAGCGGCTGGCCGCCGTTGGGGTCCATCGAAATAAACGGCTGGTTAATCTCGGTCTGGCTCGAGCTCGACAGTTCGATTTTGGCTTTTTCGGCAGCTTCCTTGAGACGCTGCAGAGCCATCTTGTCTTTGGTCAGATCGACACCGTTCTCTTTCTTGAACTGCTCCGCAAGGTAGTTGACGATGCGCATGTCAAAGTCTTCACCGCCCAGGAATGTATCCCCGTTGGTGGATTTAACTTCGAACAACCCGTCGTCGATTTCCAGAATGGTCACGTCAAACGTACCACCGCCTAGGTCGTATACCGCGATGGTCTGCGTGTTTTCCTTGTCCAGGCCATAGGCCAGCGCGGCGGCCGTCGGCTCGTTGATGATCCGCAGCACTTCCAACCCGGCGATCTTGCCGGCGTCCTTGGTGGCCTGACGCTGAGCGTCGTTGAAATAGGCCGGAACAGTGATAACGGCCTGGGTCACTTCCTCGCCAAGATAGCTCTCAGCGGTTTCCTTCATCTTGCCCAGCGTAAAGGCCGAGATCTGCGACGGGCTGTATTTCTCGCCCTTTGCTTCGACCCATGCGTCGCCATTGCCGCCATCGACGATTTTGTACGAGACAAGTTTCTTGTCCTTTTCAACTTCGGCATCCGTGGTGCGGCGTCCGATCAGACGCTTGACGGCAAAAATTGTGTTTTCCGAGTTGGTCACAGCCTGACGCTTGGCCGGCTGACCGACCAGACGTTCGTCGTCGGTAAACGCGACGATTGAGGGGGTCGTGCGCGCCCCTTCGGAGTTTTCGATAACCTTAGGTTGCGAGCCGTCCATGATGGCGACACAGCTGTTCGTGGTCCCGAGGTCGATACCGATTACTTTGCTCATGTTTTTCGATCCCTTTTTGTCTTCAAGGCGATTGCCCGAGTGCGGAACCCGTTTCGGCATTCCGTCCCCGATCGATGCGGCGCGATCGTGCCTGCACCATCGCGCGTCCCGGCGTATATAGGGAGCGGAAAAGGGTGCTGCAACCGTGCTGATGCAGTGGTTTTGACAAATCTGTGATGAATCTGGAAAGCGTTTGGCAAGGATTGGAACGGGACAAATGGCAAAGGCGATGACACGGCTTCGGGTACGAGGTTTCGAAATCTGGAAATCCTATCTGGATTCGACATCGCAGACCGATCTGATTTCGGCGTTGCGTCCGGTTCTGAAGGCCGCACCCCTGTTTTCGCCCGACACGCCGTATGGCAAGCCGATGACCGTCCGGATGACTTCAGCGGGTCGATTCGGATGGCTTTCGGACCGTCGTGGGTATCGTTACGAGGAGCGGCACCCAAACGGCAGCCGCTGGCCGGAAATTCCCCAGCCCGCGTTGCGGATCTGGAGTGACCTGACCGGTCTAGACCGGCAGCCGGACTGCTGTTTGATCAACTACTATGGCGAAGGGGCGCGGATGGGGCTGCATCAGGACAAAGACGAGGCGGATTTTTCTTTCCCGGTGGTGTCCATGTCCCTTGGCGACGACGGGTTGTTTCGGATTGGCAATCAAACCAGGGCGGGTAAAACCGAATCTGTCTGGCTAAATTCCGGCGATGTGGTTGTCATGGGCGGTGACGCTCGTTTGACCTATCACGGGGTTGACCGCATCCGGTTTGGGTCATCCCGTCTGTTGCCACGTGGCGGACGCCTGAATCTGACATTGCGAGTGGTCACATGACAGTGTGCACCCCTGTTCCGGTGCTCTTCTGACACAAGGACAGCGACCGAATACAGTTTGGGATAGCCAAGAGCGGTGTTCAGGCTGGTCGCAAACCAGGAACTAAAGCGTGTCGAGGTGGGTTAGATGTATAGCCGCCACACTTGTAGCAGAGCCATGTATTGCGTCTTTTGTTACCCGCGCCATGACCAGCGCGTCATTGCGCAGGCTTGTCCACTAGACCCCAAATGCACCGTCTGCCAAACAATGCAGTTTTGGTCAGATACTCTTACCAAAGTGATGAGCGATCGGGGTTGACCTGTACAGCAGGTTGAGCTGGAACACAGCGCGGACTCACGCTTGGGCAGTGTCAGATGAACGATGCCTTACCCAATCACAGCACTGCTCCGAACTTCCATCAAAACGCTTTGGCCTTACTTCTTTTAAGATGCCGTTAACCTTTGTCCGCAAAAGATCGGATAAAGCAGAAATAACGGGCGGGCATAATGCCAGGCGCACCTTGGATGGAATGGGTTATGATATTGATCGCCTGCGCAGGTTCTGCCGGGCTGGCCGTCTGGTTGTTGTCGCCCCGACTTGCCCTAAGCGCCGGTGTGAACCAAGCCCAGCCCACGCCAGAAAGCAACGACGTGGTGTTTCTCTTCGATGGCGATACCCTTATAGATATTTCAGATGCAGCCTGCGGGTATCTTCCTGCGGATAAACAGGTGATCGACTGGTCCTCGCTTTGCAGTGCGCTAGCAACCCAGTTCCCCACGTTCCCCAAGAATCCCGACGATATCCGCGAAAAGGGACACGTGATAGTACCCTCGGACTCCCGCGGCCATGCCTGCAGCTTGTTGTGCGAATGGGTCGATGGCACCGTGCGCGTTCAATTGTGCACTGACAAGGTGAAAACAATACCAGAGGGGTCATCCGGCGAACTTGGCTTTCTTCGTGAGACGCTGGACGCTGCGCCCTACCCAATCTGGCGCGTCGGCGATACCGGCGCGGTGACATGGTCGAACTTGGCCTATGCACGACTGGTCCGGCGCATTCATGGGCTCAGAGCGGACCCGCTCAGCCCGATTTTCCCCAAGATTGCCCCTGAAAAAAGACCCGGTCGCAAATCGAGGGTGTCTATCGCGGCGGAGGTGCACGACAAACGTCTTTGGTATGATGTTTCGGTTGTGAAACAAAAAAGCGGCAACCTCTGTTTTGCAGTCGACATAAACGCGGTAGTAGATGCGGAAGTCGCCCAGCGCAACTTTGTGCAGACACTCGCCAAGACCTTTGCCCAGCTGTCCATAGGGCTGGCGATCTTCGACCGAAACCGGCAGCTAGCTCTGTTCAACCCCGCCCTGATCGACCTGACGGCGCTTCCTGCCGACTTTCTCAGCGGTCGCCCCAATTTGTTGACATTCTTTGACCGGATGCGTGACGGCAGGATGATGCCGGAGCCAAAGAATTATGGCAGTTGGCGGGATCAGATTGCGGAACTTGTCGCCGCGGCGGCGGACGGGCGGTATCAGGAAACCTGGTCGCTTCCATCAGGTTCGGTCTATTCCGTTAGCGGACGGCCGCATCCCGATGGGGCCGTGGCCTTTCTCTTCGAAGACATCACAGCGGAAATCACGCTGACGCGCCGCTTCCGGTCCGAGCTTGAATTGGGCCAGGCTGTTATGGATCAACTGGATGACGCAATCGCGGTCTTTGCCCCGGACGGAACACTGGCGTTCTCCAACAGGGCCTACAATACCCTTTGGAATACGGATCCTGATCGCAGTTTTGCCCAGATCACCGTTCTCGACACCACACGCACCTGGCAAAACCATTGTCTGGCCACCCCGGCCTGGGGCGAAATCCGCGACTTTGTAACAGCCCGCGAAAATCGTGCGGAGTGGTGGGTCGAGGTCCAGACACGCACAGGCGCTTGCCTTACCTGCAGCGTCCATCCGGTCCAAAGCGGCGCGACGATGGTCAGGTTTAGCCAGTCGGCGCGCGCGCCAAACGCGATAACTCCGGCGGAACCCGACCGGTTGACCATGATCGAGCCTGAAACCGAGCCGGTCGCCCGCTGATCCCGCTTGCGAGCGGGTTTGCACACCGTCATTGTGGCAAAATGATCAAGTCACCCACAGAGCTCCTGTTAAAATCACCGGAAAACACCGAAGAATTCGCAGGCCGGATCGGATCGGTCCTGCAGCCCGGTGATTGCATTCTGCTGGAGGGCCCGATTGGCGCAGGCAAAACACATTTCGCCCGAAGCGTCATTCTATCTCTGCTGAAACATCCCGAAGATGTACCCTCTCCGACCTTCACACTGGTCCAAACCTATGAAACAGATGATGCAGAGATCTGGCACGCTGATCTCTACCGGCTTTCCCACCCTGACGAAGTTTACGAACTGGGACTGATCGACGCCTTTGATACGGCTGTTTGCCTCGTGGAATGGCCTGAAAAAATGGGTCCGCAGGCACCGCGACATGCATTGGCTGTTTCTTTTGCCCCCCACCCTGCCCGCGAAGACACGCGCCGCGTGACCTTGCGCTGGAGCGACCCCAAATGGACACTAAAATTGGATTTTCTGGCTGATGACTGACCGCAAGCCCCTGGCCCGCGCCTTTCTGGCACAAACCGATTGGGTCGCCGCGACGCAAGCGCCCTTGGCAGGCGATGCATCGAACCGGCGCTATGATCGGCTGACGAACCCAGATACCGGCGAGACCGCCGTTTTGATGGATGCCCCACCGGACAAGGGCGAAGACATCGAGCCGTTCACCCGCATCGCTGGCTATCTCTCGAACATCGGATTGAGTGCGCCCAGGATACTTGCAGAAGATGCCGCAAACGGATTCCTTCTACTTGAAGACCTGGGGGACGGATTGTTTGCCCGCGTCATTCCGCAAAATCCGGAGCTGGAACCGCTGCTGTACGAAACTGCGACGGATGTTCTGGTCTCACTCCATCAGGCTGAACAACCCGTGTTGGACCGTTATACACCGGCTCGGATGATAGAGTTGGCGGCACTTGCCTTTACAAAATATCGCACCAACACCGTTGGCCCAGCCGATCGCGCGGCACTCAACCGATTCATGACACAATTCGAAGATATCCTGAGGGATGCGACCCATGGGCATTCGGTTCTGATCCAACGAGATTATCACGCGGAAAATCTATTGTGGCTGCCTGACCGCACGGGTGTCGCAAGGGTAGGGCTGCTGGATTTTCAAGATGCCATGCTGGGTCACCCGGCTTACGATCTGGTGTCCTTGCTGCAGGATGCCCGCCGGGATGTGCCCGCGCGGATCGAGTTGGCAATGTGCAAACGGTTCATCGATCGTTCCGGTTTGGAGGAACACGGGTTTCGTACCGCCTATGCTGTTTTGGGCGTGCAACGCAACCTGAGGATCATCGGCGTGTTCTCTCGACTTGCGACGGATTACGGCAAACCGCATTATGTCGACCTGATCCCACGGGTCTGGGATCATTTGCGACGAGGTCTGGACCATCCTGCGCTGGCCCTGGTGGCTGAATTGATCCTGGATCAGCTGCCGGCCCCTTCCCCCGACGTTCTGGCCAAGCTCAAGCTATCATGACTTGTCCTCCGCAGGCTGTCATGCTGTTTGCCGCCGGGTTCGGAACCCGTATGGGCGACCTGACCAAATCCCTCCCGAAACCCATGATCGAGGTCGCTGGCGCGCCGCTGATCGATCATGCGCTTGATCTCGCACAAGCGGTCAATCCTGAGCGCATCGTCTGCAACCTTCATTACCTTGCCCCCATCCTCGCGGCGCACCTGGAGCCCCGCGATGTGCTGATCAGCCATGAAAACGAACGCATTCTTGACACCGGCGGCGGGCTGAAGGCCGCATTGCCTCTGCTCGGACCCGGACCTGTCTATACGATGAACACCGATGCGATCTGGTCCGGCCCGAACCCTTTGACGTTGCTCAGCGCGGCATGGAACCCGTCGCAGATGGATGCGCTGCTGATGTGCGTTCCGGTTGCGCATGCACTGGGTCACGATCACCCCGGTGATTTTCAGGCCGATCCCTTGGGCCGTCTCAGCCGCGGTCCGGGATTGGTTTACGGGGGCGTGCAGATCGTCAAAACCGATGCACTTCAAGACTTCTCCGACCCGGTGTTTTCATTGAACGTGCTATGGGATCAAGTCCATCGAGGCGGTCGATTATATGGTCTCGAATACCCCGGAAAGTGGTGCGATGTGGGGCACCCGGGCGGCATCGCGCTGGCCGAAGAGCTGATGGCGATCGCAAATGTTTGACGCCAGTGATAAACCGCGCATCTTCGCGCTGCCCTGCGGCGTCGATTTTCCATCCCAACTGATCGCCGGGCTCTCCGCGCGGTGCCCGGATCTGCACCTCGCACGCGTGCACGTGGTGGTGAATACCAGCCGTATGTCCCGTCGGATCCGCGCCCTTTTTGATGCGGGGCCGCCCCGTTTGCTTCCAAGGATATCGTTACTGACAGAGCTCGGCGACATGACCTCTCTGCCGTCCCCAGTTCCGGCGTTGCGCCGCAAGCTGGAACTTGCCCAACTGATCTCCCGCTTGCTTGAACGGCAACCGGATCTAGCGCCTCGCTCGGCGCTGTTTGATCTGACCGACAGCCTCGCCGCCCTGATGGATGAAATGCAGGGAGAAGGTGTATCACCCGATGCCATACGCGCGCTGGATGTCAGTGATATGTCGGGTCACTGGGCGCGGATGCAGAACTTTCTAAGGATCGCCGAAGACTTCACCGATAGCGACCCGACGTCTGTCGATCCGCATGCAAGGCAGAGGCTGGCAGCCGAGGCACTCATCGCGCAATGGCAACAGTCGCCTCCGGACCACCCCATTATTCTGGCCGGGTCGACCGGCTCGCGCGGTACCACGATGATGCTGATGCAGGCGATCGCCCGGCTACCGCAAGGCGCGGTGGTCCTGCCCGGCTTTGACTTTGACCAACCCGATACGGTGTGGGCCCAGCTGGACAACGCGCTTACCGCAGAGGATCACCCCCAATACCGGTTCCGAAAATTGATGGATGGGTTGGACATCGGGCCCGCAGACATCCGCCCGTGGACAAATGCCCCTGCGCCCGCACCCACACGCAATGAGCTTGTATCGCTGGCACTGCGACCGGCTCCGGTGACCCATGCTTGGATGACCGAGGGTCCGCAGCTGAACGGTCTTGACCAGGCCGCTGCTGGAATGACTTTGGTCGAAGCATCTTCGCCACGAACCGAAGCACTGGCAATCGCCTTGCGCCTTCGCCAGTCCGTGGAAGACGGCCAGACTGCAGCGCTGATTTCACCGGACCGAATGCTGACGCGACAAGTCTCGGCAGCTCTTGATCGTTGGGGCATCCTGCCCGACGACAGCGCAGGTCTGCCGCTTCAACTGTCGCCGCCCGGGCGGTTCTTACGTCATGTGGCCGAGCTGTTCGCCCAGCGCCTGACCGCCGCCGGCCTTTTGACGTTGCTCAAACATCCGCTAACGCACAGCGGGAGCGAACGTGGCGAGCATCTTCGTCAAACCCGCGAGCTCGAGTTGTTTCTGCGCCGCAAGGGCATCCCCTTTCCCGATATCAATTCACTCTCTGAGTTCACGAAACGGTCAAACGATACCGCCGTCGTCGGCTGGGTTGCCTGGGTGGGGCAAGCCTTTTGTGACAGGCACCACCCCGACTCGCGCGCGCTGCCTGAATGGATAGGGCTGTTGCGGCAAGCCGCCGAAGAAATCGCCGCCGGCACCCAAAACGAGGGGAGTGGTGCGCTTTGGGAAAAGAAGGCAGGCCAAGACGCCTTGAAAGTCATCGACGCAATCGAACGTGAAGCCGCGTACGGCGGTGCGATGTCGGCTCGCGATTTTGCGTCTTTGCTCGCCAATCTCTTGTCCGCCGAAGAAGTTCGCGACCGTGATGCGCCCTTTGACCGGATCATGATTTGGGGCACGTTGGAAGCCCGCGTTCAGGGTGCCGACCTCTTGATCATGGGCGGGTTGAACGATGGCGTTTGGCCCGAGGCCACCCCACCGGACCCATGGCTGAACCGGAAAATGCGACTTGATGCCGGATTGTTGTTGCCGGAACGCCGGATCGGTTTGTCGGCGCACGATTTTCAGCAAGCTGTTGCGGCACCCGAGGTCTGGCTCACCCGCGCCGTCCGATCCGACGACGCCGAAACCGTAGCTTCGCGCTGGCTCAACCGGTTGACCAACCTGATGAATGGCTTGCCAGACCAAGGCGGGCAAACGGCGCTTGCAGGGATGCGTGCGCGTGGGCAACACTGGCTGGCCTGGGCCGATGCCCTGGATGACACGGCACCGGTCGCGCCAGCGCCAAGGCCCTCGCCCCGCCCGCCCGTCGCGTCACGCCCGCGCCGACTGTCAGTCACGGAAATCAAAAAGCTGATCCGGGATCCCTATGCTATTTACGCCAAACATATTCTGAAACTACGCCGGCTTGACCCTTTGGCGCAGGCTCCCGACGCGCTGCTCAGGGGTATCGTCGTTCACCAGGTGTTCGAAGCCTACGTCCAGATCACGGCCAACGATCCGCTGCAGCTGAACCGTGATATGCTGATCGCAAAGGCCCGCGATATCTTGCAGGAGAACGTCACATGGCCAACGGCGCGGAAACTCTGGCTCGCCCGGATCGATAATATCGCCGATGCGTTTCTGGTTGCAGAGGCCGCACGGCAACAGGACGCAAGCCCCGCAGGATTTGAGGTTTCGGCAAAGCTTGAATTAGACGACCCTGTATTTACCCTGGTCGGAAAGGCCGACCGCATCGATCGCGGAACCGATGGCGCTTTACAGATATATGATTACAAAACCGGTTCGCCGCCGACGCGCGACCAACAGGCCAAATTCGACAAACAATTGCTGATCGAAGCCGCGATGGCTGAACAAGCCGGCTTTGAAAAAGTCGGGATCGGACCAGTATCTCAGGCAGCGTTCATCGGGCTCGGCAGCGCCTACAAGGAGGTGC
>JBFHMM010000021.1:0-27513 GCA_041594355.1 Paracoccaceae bacterium
GAGCCTCCGGCAAACCCGGCGCGGTTCAATGGGAGCGTTCCGTCCATATGAACCTCTTTTGTATCATGATAAACCACAGACCCGGCGCAAACCCAAGGCTCGGTCGGGGATTTAGGATCGGTATCGCACGGGTTTTGAAACTACCGTCCGCGTTCCCATCGGGTCCGGTTTCCGAACAACGGGCTGCGCACTGTCAGGGCGACTGCAGCGTAGACAGCAAAGCCGATGGGATCGCTCAGAAACCCTGCCAATTTGGTCGATGCATTAGGCGCGGTCTGTTCGCGGCTGGCCGCCAGATCGGGAAAGGTCGCGTGCAATTCCGCCAGGCCAAGGTCCTGACGTCGCCGAACCCGGACAAGGGCTCCGAACCCTTCCGTGACAGGCCAACTGTAAGAGGCATCGACTGCGTGCATTTCATCAGTCGAGAAGTGATAACGCACAAAGGTGTCGTCCGAAATGATATCAGGGAACGCGTCCCAGCGCGCGCGACCGGCAGCGTTCACCGCATAAACCCCGCAACCCGGTACCCCTGTCGCCATGAACGGAAGCCTCTCCCAGAAGCGTGCATACCTTCTCGAGACAAAGCTAGTCGCTGGCCGGATGCGGGGCCGGCCACCTGCATAGGCCGGATCTGGGCGGTCCAATGCCCGTGCCAGGCCAGCGATCAAGAGCGGCGAGACATGTACGTCCGCGTCGATATAGACCCGTTTGTCGTATCGGGCGACGTCATCGCCGGCATTTAAGGCCCCGGTCTTGCTGCCCTCCGGCAAGTCCAGAACATCCAACTGCCAGCCTTTCTCCGAAAACCGTCCTTCATGCGCCTGGGCAGCCTGGACTGTCTTGTCGGCGCATCCGTTGGCAACGACAATGACCTGGACCGGTCCGCCCGTCGGCTCTGAGGCCAGCAGGTAAGACAGGGTTTCCCCGATGAAGTGCTCTTCGTTGAAGGCCGGGATGATGATCGTGATCATGTACGCCCCCGCATCCGAAGCAGACGCTTGCGCGCAAGGCCGAGAAGGCGTCTCGGGCGCCGGGTAGGGGGGATATGTCCTGTCAGCGCGTCGGTTATGGCGCGCGCGGACATGCGATTGTCGATGCAATTGCGCGGCCGGATGAAGCCGGCACCCGCACGGCCCCAGTCGCTGGTGTAAAGTGCGCTGAACCCTTGTTCGCGCAGTTCAACGACCACCTGCCGATCATAGAACCCAAAGGGTGCCGCCGCCAGATCCACGTCGCGCCCGGCGAGGTCCGACAACTGTTGCCGGGCCAAGTAGAATTCTTGCAGGCGGTCCTGTGCCTTTAGTCGCCGCCAATCGCGATGTGCGTGCCCGTGCAGGCCGATGATCTGACCCGCCTGCGCGAGATCGCGAACCTGCTGCGACGTGAGGGAACCGGGCTGGTCCAACCGGGCGGTCAGCAGAAAGAACACAGCGTGGAGATCGCGACGCTGCAACTCGGGCAGGGCGATTTCGCAGTCCGAGGCGTTACCGTCGTCAAAGGTAATCAGCGGCGCGTCGGCACCCATCGCGGAAATCCGGTCGAGGATGGCACAGAACTGGTCACGGTCCAGCCAATATTGCGCCTCGCCGTGTTCTAGCTTCCTGCCAGGGGGGCCGATCCCGTGAAAGATCAGCACCGATTGGGAAGGCAAATCTTTGGCAGTCATCGATCTTGTGGATACCCGAACCGTTGCCAGACCATTTACCCAACAGCGCAAGGCCGGGCCAAGGCCGGTTTGTGGCAATACGTGGAATAATCCGGACCTGTGGCGTGCCGGTTATTTCTTGAGCGTCTTGATCAACACGGTCATCAACGGACCCAACAGCACAGGGGACAGTGTTGCAACCGGATCGCGGGTGATCTTGCGCAGGCTTTCGGCGGCCTCGCGCATGTCGTCCAGCGTCTCGGACAGCTCTGTCTCGATCTCGGCAATCGCCATGTCGCGGACTTCGGTCGCCGGGGCCAGTTCCTGATCGACGTTCAGCCGGCTTGCGATCATGGCCAGTCCGATGGCCAGCGCAAAGTTCACAGCGGCAACGATCAGCCCGGCCATCGCATCGCCCAGGCTAGAGGCCAGCCAGAAAAAAGCAGCCACATTCAGCATGATCAGACCGATTCCCGACACCAGCCCGGCAAAGGCCATGAGCCCGGTTTGCGTCCGGATCATCGCGAACCTGCGCCGCGCGATCATCTGTTCGGCGCGCATGGCAACGCTGGCGTTACGGGCAATCCTGCTTTGGGTTTTATCGATCTTGTCGGTGATGCTTCGGGTCATCGGATGCTCCTCACTTCGACATTCTGCCCAGAAGAAACCCCAACGCCACCGCGCCGACCAGCATGAGCATCGGGTTTTTCTGCTGCAGGGCCCCCAGTTCGCCGGAAAACTGGTCCCAGACAGCCTCGATGTCCTCGGGCGCCAACCCGGCGTCGGCCAGCGCCCTTTTAAAGGCGCCGGTGTCGACGGGCGATGCGTCCACAACGTCAGCGGACGCCTCCTTGGCCGCATCGAGCTCCTTTTTCAGAGCGGTAAGCTCGGCTTCAAGTTCCGCCTTGGTGGCCATGTCACGCGCCTTTCATCCATATCTCTCGGTCCCCCCAAGACTATGGCCCGGCGACACGGCAAAGCAAGCTTCATTCGCCGAGACGAATGACGCTCCGATCCGGATGGAAAGGACGGACTAACGCTGCGCGCGGGCCATGAACGCCAGACGTTCGAACAGGTGCACGTCCTGCTCGTTCTTCAGCAGCGCGCCATGCAGTTTCGGCAAAGCATTGGCTCCGTCGCGTTTCAGATCCTCGGCGTCCAGATCTTCTGCCAGCAGCAGTTTCAGCCAGTCCAGCACCTCGGAGGTCGACGGTTTCTTTTTCAGCCCCGAGGTCTCGCGAAGTTCATAGAACTGAGTCAGTGCGGTGGTCAGCAGCGATTCTTTAATGCCCGGATGGTGAACCTCGACGATCTTGCGCATGGTCGATTCGTCGGGGAAGCGGATGTAGTGAAAGAAGCACCGGCGCAGAAACGCGTCGGGGAGCTCTTTTTCATTGTTCGAGGTGATGATAACGATGGGACGTTGTTTCGCCACGATAGTTTCGCCGGTCTCGTAGACAAAGAACTCCATCTTGTCGAGTTCCTGCAGAAGGTCGTTGGGAAATTCGATATCTGCCTTGTCGATCTCGTCGATCAGCAGAACCACCTTCTTGTCGGACTGAAACGCCTGCCACAGCTTGCCCTTCTTGATGTAGTTGGCGACATCATACACTTTTTCGTCACCCAACTGGCTGTCGCGCAAGCGGCTGACGGCGTCGTATTCATACAGGCCCTGCTGCGCGCGGGTCGTGGACTTGATGTTCCATTCGATCATTTCAAGGCCGAGCGCCTGGGCGACCTGCCGGGCGAGTTCCGTCTTGCCGGTCCCAGGTTCGCCCTTGACGAGCAGCGGCCGCTCAAGTGTGACGGCCGCGTTCACCGCAACTGTCAGGTCTTCGGTGGCTACATAGTCGGTCGTGCCATTAAAACGTGCGGTCATGGGATCTTCCTTGTTTCGGTTTGCCTTCGGGTAAAGCGAAGGCGCCGCTAATGCAAGCGGCACCGTTGCGTTCCTGATATTTGTTCGGGGTGATCAGTTGATTGTATAGGTATCGTATCCGGCCGGGATCTCGATCAGGCCGCCATGGCAGGTCATGTCGAAATCCTTGGCGATAAAACGATGGCCGACTTAGGTGTTCAGGTCTTGCTGCTCGCCATTGGTGAGCGGTATCATCTCGCTCGGCTGGCCGTTATAGTCCAACCAGTAGACCGTCACCGCGCGCCCGGCGTGGTTGCGGAATGTGATGGTGGTCGGGGTGCCGGTCGTTGGCGAGGGGAGGGTGCCCAACCCGGGACAGCCGGCGCCCATTCTAAGATGCTCGCTTTCGACCACCTGCGGGGCGGCTGCCTGCGTGGCGGTCGTGGACGTGCGGCCGCCGTAACTGTTGCATTCCGTGACCTTTGCGATGGCGGCTGCGGTGCCGGTCAGGCCAATCGAGAGCGACCGGTTGGCGTAGCGTACGCTCAATTCGTTTCCTGCCGCCAGAGCCGCGACCCAGTCGGGGTGGATGTCCCTTGCGATCCAGATACCGTCCGAAATCATGTCGATCTGGTCTGAGTATCGGTCAAGGTCCATTGTCACCGACACGACGCTGCCCTGCGCGGCGACGTGGGGAAATTTCAACACCCAGCCCCCGTAGCCGTTCATCAGAAGGACCAGATCGCCGCCGTTGTTGATCCGCCCCATGGCGCAACCTAGAAACTCGCCGCTTGGCTGTTCGTACGCGCTGACAATCGTCCAACCTTTGACGGTTCCGTAGGTGGACTCAGTTGGGCTTGCAAAAGCTGTGTGTACGGTCGTCATCAGGCCAACAGCAACAAGGGCACTCTTGAATGTGTTGAACAAAATACTCTCCAATAAGTGAATTCGAAGCTGTGCAATGCGTTGTGTCAATATCATAGTGGCTAAATCACAGCCGACAAGCCAGTCCGCGCGCGCTCGCCTAGGCGCAGATCGTGGCCGTTGTGGGCATTCTGCAGGGATTGCGCGCCAGGTCGGATCTGCTGTGGGCGCGGCGAGTTCGGTCCTTTGAAATACATGTTTTCCAACGATTTGGTGCCCGAAGCATCGCGTTACGACCCGCGCCCATTTTTTGCCTATTCGTAATGCTATTGTGTAGTGACAATCTGAAATCGGTCGGATAAATGCAGCGACAGAAGGGGGAGCCATATGTCTAAAGGTATTAAATGACAGACGTTGATGGCCTGACCGAGGGAGCCGAAATGAAGCAGGAATATTTTCTGCCGGAGGACTACCGTCCGGCTGAAGACGAGCCGTTCATGAATGAACGCCAGCTTGAATATTTCCGCCGCAAGTTGTTGGATTGGAAACAGGAATTGCTGGCGGGAAGCCGCGACACGATCGAGGGCTTGCAAGACAGCACACGCAATATTCCTGATGTGGCTGATCGGGCCAGTGAAGAGACCGATCGGGCGTTGGAGCTGCGTACCCGTGACCGCCAGCGCAAGCTGGTTTCCAAAATCGACGGCGCGCTACGCCGCATTGAGGAAGGCGAATACGGGTATTGTGAGGTCACAGGTGAGCCGATCTCGCTAAAGCGGCTCGATGCACGCCCGATTGCGACCATGAGCCTTGAAGCACAGGAACGGCATGAGAGGCGCGAAAAGGTTCACCGCGACGACTGATCGCGCAATACTGCGACAAAATTCAAAGCGCCGGGGTCTGTTGCCCCGGCGCCTTTGCGTTTAGCACGGCGGCAACATCGCAAGCCGGGAGGCGGGTTTCACATGTCGTTGAATGGACAAAAAGCTGTCGTAATCGGGGCTGGTATTGGTGGACTTGCCGCCGCGCTGGCATTGCAGGGGCACGGCGCCGAAGTCACTATTCTGGAACAGGCCGCGGCGATTACCGAAGTCGGTGCCGGGCTGCAAATCAGCCCGAATGGGGTGGCGGTGATACGAGGGCTGGGCCTGGCTGATGGCCTGGCGAAAACCGCGGTGCGTGCTGAGGCGATAAACCTGCGAAACCATGTGCGTGGCGATCTGGTGCTCAGGCTGGATCTGGCCCGCCATGCTGCCGACCAGAGGTTCTACTGCGTTCACCGGTCCGACCTGATTTCCCTGCTGGCGGATGCTGTTCGGGAGCGCGGTATTCAAGTCAGGCTGTTGCAAAAGGTAAAATCGGTCGAAGCGGGGCCGGATCCCGTGGTGCATCTGGCCAGTGGAGCCCACATCCAAGGGGACCTCGTCGTCGGTGCCGACGGCCTGCATTCGCGGACGCGGGTGGCCTTGAACGGCGACGACGCCCCGTTCTTCACCGGACAGGCAGCCTGGCGGGCGGTTGTGCGAAACGATCTTGGCCTGCGGCCGGAAGTGCAACTGTTCATGGGGCCGGGGCGGCATATGGTCTGTTACCCGCTGCGCGGGGGCGATCTGGTCAATATCATTGCGGTGCGCGAACAGGCCGACTGGACCGCCGAAGGCTGGACGCATTCTGACGATCCCGACAATTTGCGCGCGGCTTTCGCCGGGTTCAGTGGTCTGGCGCGGGATCTCCTGGCCAGTGTCGATCAGGTCGGTCTTTGGGGGCTCTTCCGGCATCCGGTGGCTGAGCATTGGCACAACGGAAGGGTAGCGCTTTTGGGAGATGCGGCGCACCCGACGCTGCCATTCATGGCGCAGGGGGCGAACATGGCGCTGGAAGACGCCTGGGTTCTGGCCGATGCCTTGTCGCAGGCCGGAACCGACGGCCAAGGCCTGTGGAATTATCAGCAGCGCCGGCGCGCCCGCGCGGTCCGGGTGATCGCGGCGGCCAACAACAACGCGTGGAAATACCACCTGCGCAAACCACCGGTGCGCGGATTGGCGCATCTGGCTCTGAGGATCGGGGGCAGGCTGGCCCCCAGACACATGGTACGGCAGTTCGATTGGATCTATCGCCACGACGTAACGGCAGGCTGACCGGCGGGTGAGGGCGATGCGCGGCTCGATCCCGATCCCGATCGTGTGACGGATTCCGCCCGCCGAGCGCACAGCCGTGGTCCGGATCTACCGGCGAAACCTGTGTGACCAGAGGTTTCAAAGGTCCATCTCGACCCAAACCGGAACGTGGTCCGATGGTTTTTCATGACCACGGATCTCGGCGTCGATGCCCGCGTCCAGCAGCAGGTCGGCCGCCTGCGGGGTCAACAGGATATGGTCGATCCGGATCCCGTCGTTGCGGTTCCAAGCCCCGGCCTGATAGTCCCAGAACGAATACTGCTCGGGAAGCGCATTGCAGAGCCGGAAGCCGTCCGAAAAGCCCAGGTTCACGATCCGGCGGAAAGCGGCGCGGCTTTCGGGACGGAACAGGGCATCGTCGCGCCACGCGTCGGGCCGCGCGGCATCCTCGGTCTGCGGTATGATGTTGTAGTCACCTGCCATCATTGCAGGAGTCTCATCCGCCAGCAGAGCCTGTGCTCTTCGGCGCAAACGCTCCATCCAGGCCAGTTTGTAATCGTATTTCGGGCCCGGTGTCGGATTGCCATTGGGTAGGTACAGCCCGCATAAACGCAGCGCTTGTTTCCCTACAATAGTCGCTTCGATCCAGCGGGCCTGAACGTCATCATCATCGCCGGGCAGGCCGCGTGACACGTCTTCAAGGGGCAGTTTCGACAGGATCGCAACGCCATTAAAGCTTTTCTGCCCGTGCGTTTCCACGTTGTAGCCGCGATCTTCGAACAGGTCGTGCGGGAAATTCTCGTCCATCGATTTGATTTCCTGAAGCAGCACCACATCCGGCTGCGCGGCATCCAACCAGGCTGGAAGGGCCAGCGCGCGTGCCTTGATGCCGTTGATGTTGTAGGTGGCGATTTTCATCAATGTCACTCCGTCCCGGATGCCCCGTCTATCGCGCAAGGGAGCGATCAGAGCAAGTGCGGGTAGTATTTTGTGAATCCAGGCCGCGTCAAACCCGAGTCGAGACCGCCTGAAAGGCGGTGCGGACGCGGGTGATTCGGGGTCTCTCCAGTGAGATTTTTGGAAAAACCTGTCCTTATTTGCGGCTGTGGATAAGTTTTTTGCTTGGCCTTGCTGAAACACGTTTGGGTTGAGTGTCAGCTTTTTGTAGGTTGCAGTTGATGTGGATAACTCGTGCCAAAAGACCCCATAGATAGAAAAAAATGTTTCCAACTCTCCTTATGGGTGCAAGCGTCAAAGGGCGATCAACTTCACAAACTGGGAATTGCTGCCATGAACGCTCAACTGAAATCCTACGTCATCGATACTGTAGTCACCACCGGCGAATCCGCCAGCCTATACGACGGAGAGGGAACCTTTATGTTCTCGTCCGGCTCCGCGCCCTCCGCCTGTGCTGATCTGATGAGCGGGGATGCGACCGCATTGTTCTCGTCGGGTTCCGCACCGCGTGCGTCGAGCCGGACGCTGGTCGGCGAAGGAGTTGAAATGTTCTCTTCGGGGTCTGCTCCGGCTGCCGCGTCGACTGCCTTTAATGGCGAACTGGTCCAGATGTTCTCCTCGGGTTCCGCTCCCACGGCCAGCGCTGCCGCGACCACCGGCGAAGGCACACATATGTTCTCGTCGGGTTCCGCTCCCTCGGCCAGCAGCGACACAGTTGCCGGTGACGCGACACACATGTTCTCCTCCGGCAGCTAAGCCTCCCGCACGAGAAGACTGAAGTTGGACACGGGGCGTTCAGAGAACGCCATTCGGAAAAAGGATCCCTCTTATGTCGAATGTCATTCATCTGAACGTTCCGTCCCACCGTCAGAGTAAAGCCGAGGGCCGCTCGGCCCTGTTGGCCAGCTTTGCTCAGCATCGCCGTTTCGGTGATGACGTATTCTGGCTGAAGGAAAATGCCGAACTGCTGAACATCCTTGAATGCACCGGGCTGCCTCTGGCCGATCAGTCGCTTGCCGCGCACGAGGGGTTCTATGCACAGGTGGAAAAGCGCCTGGGCTTTTTCCCACAGTATTATCGGTTTCTGTTATCGATCTGCCTGGATCTCGAAGATCTGGGGATGGCGGGAACCAAGGGCGAGGCGTTTTGTGCCTGGGTGGCGCAACAAGGGCTTGCCGAAGCGGAACTGAGCGATCTGCAACGTGCAGAGGCCCGGCGGCTGATGCAGCGGCGCGGGGTCGAACCCCTGCCGTATGACACCGGCTTGACGGACCGCATGCACCGCTTCATCGATCGTTCTGAAACCTTTGCCATGCCCAACAAGAAAGCAGCCTACGAGCTGACGCATATCGTGTTCTATCTCAGCGAGTACGGCCGCCGGGACCCGGAGCTTTCGCAGGGAGCGATCACGTCGCTCGAATTCGCGGGCATTCTGGCCTACCTCGACCAGAACGCTGATTTGCTGGCCGAAATCTGTGTCGCGATGCGCTATGCTGGGCGACATCCTTCGGCCATCTGGGAAGATTGGCTGGAGCGAGAAACGCACCGCTTTTCCATCTCTACCGGTCCGGAGGCCGATATGGCGGACGACTACCACGATTATTTCGTCTGCAACTGGCTGATGGCGGTTTCGGGTCGCGATGCCTTTGTCAAACCGGCGGAATTCGACCGGATGGCCTTTCATCGGGCGCAGCCTTTTGCGGGTCCGCTGCGGGAAATGTCGGAATGCATGTTCCGGATGGAGGATGACCGCTTGTCCGACTGGACGGCGATGCGCCCCCACGTCGAAGACGCCCTAACCGAAATCGGATTTGACATTCTCACCGAGGCGCGCGCCAGCAGCGATAAGTTCGAGGCGTTCTTTGCCGGCTTTGCACGGACCAGCCTGCGCCGGACAACGTCGTGACCGCCGCAAGCTTGCAGACCGCCGCCAAAACAGCGTCCCTGGGCGCTGTTCTGGTTGTCGTATACACGGCGATGATTTCCTCTGCGGATGCCATTACGAAACTGATTGCGGGGGGGTACGCGGCTCCGCAACTTTATTGCCTCAGCGGTCTGATCGTCATGGGGCTGAGTGTGCTGGCGGATCGACACCCATCGCAGCAGCGCGGTCTGGTCACGCGATCACCTGGCGCCATGGCGATCCGGTCGGGGGCCACGGTTCTGGCAGCGATGTCGTTCTTTTACGCCTTCCGTCTTCTGCCCTTTGCAGAGGTCTTTTTGTTTATCGGGCTGATGCCGATCCTGGCCGGGGCGATGTCCGGTGTTATCCTTCGCGAACACGTGCGCCCGGTCGTCTGGATCGCTCTGGCAACGGGGTTTGGCGGCGTTTTGTGCCTGTTCCCGAACGGTTTCGGCGCAGTGTCTGCAGGGCATATATGGGCCTTTTCAGCCGCTGTGTTCGGGACCTTGTCGATGGTAATGGCCCGCTATATCGGCAAACGGGAGACCAATTCACTGGCTCAGGTGTTCTATCCAAACATGGCTATCTTCGCGACAATGGCCGTGGCGCTGCCGTTTGTCTGGCAACCGATGCCTCCGACCGACCTGGTCTGGGTTGCGGGCTATGCGATGTGCCTGTTCACGGCCCGCTGGCTGCTGGTCGTCGCACTGCGCCTGCTGCCGGCTTATGCCGTCACGCCGCTGATGAATCTGCAGTTTGTCTGGATGGTCGGACTTGGGGCGCTGTTCTTTAGCGAGTTCCCGTCCGCCAACACATATCTCGGCGTCGCCATCGTCATGGGGACCGGGCTGTTCCTGGTCTGGGACCAGTTTACGCCGGAGGATCAGCGCAAACCGCTGCAGGCGGGTTTCCCGTTCGGGCGTGGGTTCCGGACCGATCCCTGAACCGCTACATTGAAAAGGACGTGCCGCATCCGCAAGAAGAACTGGCATTGGGGTTTTCGATGATGAAGCGGGCGCCGATCAGTTCTTCGGTATAGTCGATCGTGGCGTTTTCCAGAAACGCCAACGACACGGAATCGACGACAACTTTTTGCCCGTTCCCTTCGAGAACCAGATCGTCCTCGGCAGGTGCATCCAACGCGATTTCATACTGGAACCCGGAACAGCCGCCGCCTTCGACCGCTACGCGCAACGCCTGACCCTGCTCGCCGGCGCCGATTTCGGCCAGGCGGGCAAAGGCGCGTTCTGTCACACGGGGAGGAAGCTGCATGTCAGGGCTCCGATGGTTTCCTTAAGCTGTGTTGTACAATATAGAAACCGAAGGGACAGGCGACAAGGACAACAACACAAGATGCGCGCGCCTTTTGCGTCGGATCCGGATCTCAGCCGTGGGCGGCTAGTGCCGGAAGAGGAAAGCAGCTTTCGGTCCTGTTTCCAGCGGGACCGGGATCGGATCATTCATGCCAGCGCCTTTCGGCGGCTGAAACACAAAACCCAGGTCTTTGTCGAACACGAGGGCGACAATTACCGCACCCGGCTGACTCATTCGATCGAAGTGGCGCAGGTGGCCAGGACAATTGCCGGCGCATTGGGGTTGAACGCCGAGCTGACAGAGGCGGTCGCACTGGCCCACGATCTGGGGCATACACCATTCGGCCACACGGGCGAGGACGCGCTGCACGCGCTGATGGCGCCCTATGGCGGCTTTGATCACAACGCCCAGGCAATCCGCATCGTGACCGCGCTGGAAAAACATTACGCCGAGTTTGATGGGTTGAACCTGACTTGGGAAACCCTTGAAGCTATTGCAAAACACAACGGTCCGGTGTTGGGTGAACTGCCGTACGCGCTGGCCGACTACAACGCGCGGCACGATCTGGAACTACATACCCATGCTAGCGCCGAAGCGCAGGTCGCAGCTCTTGCCGACGATATCGCGTACAACAATCACGACTTGCACGATGGCCTGCGTGCCGGTTTGTTCACCGATGCCGATATTGAGCCGCTGCCCATCGTCGGCCCGGCCTATGCCGAGGTCGACCGGCGATACCCCGGACTGGAGGCGAACCGCCGCCGACACGAGGCCTTGCGCCGGGTGTTCGGCGTCATGGTCTCTGATGTCATCAACACGTCGCAGGCGATGCTGGATACCTCGGGCGCGCGATCGGTCGAGGAGATCCGCGCACTGGGCCGGCCAGTGGTCCAGTTCTCCGCCGATGTCTGGCGCGACCTGACCGAAATTCGCGCCTTTCTGTTTCGCAGGATGTATCGCGCCCCATCAGTGATGACAAAGCGCGCCGAGGTCACTCGCGTGGTCGAGGACCTGTTCCCGTTGTTTCTGGCCCGCCCCGACCTTTTGCCGGATCGCTGGCGCGCGGATCTGGAACGGGCGGATGATCAGACCGCACTGGCCCGGATCGTATCAGATTACATTGCCGGGATGACCGACCGTTTTGCCTTGCAGGAACACTTACGGCTCTGCGCCGCCACCTGACACCCTTCGCTTTGGTTGACGGCGCGCAGCCAAGTGATACACCGCGCCAAACCG
The DNA here is from genome assembly GCA_041594355.1 of Paracoccaceae bacterium. GTDB lineage: Bacteria > Pseudomonadota > Alphaproteobacteria > Rhodobacterales > Rhodobacteraceae > JAIUZI01. Next base: position 11,895 of record JBFHMM010000021.1, read on the forward strand.
TTTCAAGGATGCTCGTGATGAACCTTTTTGCCGATATCCGCTCGCTTGTTCTGGACAGTCTGGCCGCGATGACTGCCGATGGTACGCTGCCGGAGGGACTGTCGTTCGACAATATCGCGGTGGAGCCGCCGCGCGACGCGGCCCATGGCGACATGGCGATCAATGCGGCGATGGTGCTGGCAAAACCGGCACGGATGAAGCCGCGCGACATTGCGCAGGCGCTGGTCCCGCATTTGACCGCCGACCCCCGGATCAATAGCGCCGAAATCGCCGGCCCCGGCTTTTTGAACCTGTGTCTGGCCGAGGGCGTCTGGCAGGGTATCATCAGCAGCGTTTTGACCGAAGGCACCGGGTTCGGCCGTTCGGACATGGGGCAGGGGCGTAAGGTAAACGTGGAATACGTCAGCGCCAATCCCACTGGACCGCTGCATGTCGGCCACACCCGCGGCGCGGTTTTCGGTGACGCACTGGCCAGCTTGCTGGCCTATGTCGGGTACGACGTGACCCGCGAATACTATATCAACGACGGCGGGGCGCAGGTCGATGTGCTCGCCCGTTCGGTCTATCTGCGGTACCTTGAGGCGCTGGGGCAGGAAGTCGCCTTTGCCGAAGGCACCTATCCCGGAGACTATCTGATCCCGGTCGGCGAACAGCTGGCCGCCGACAAGGGGGACGTCTGGGCCGATCAGCCAGAAGAGATTTGGCTGGAAGATGTGCGCAACTTTGCCACCGACGCGATGATGGCCCTGATCCGCGAGGATCTGTCAGCGCTCGGGGTCGAGATGGACGTGTTCTTTTCCGAAAAGTCACTCTACGGCACCGGCCGGATCGAGGCGGCGATCGAGGATCTGCGCGCCAAGGATCTGATCTATCGCGGGACGCTTGAGCCGCCCAAGGGCAAGACGCCGGAGGACTGGGAGCCGCGCGAGCAGACACTGTTCCGCTCCACCGCCCATGGCGACGACCTTGACCGTCCGATCATGAAGTCTGACGGCAGCTGGACCTATTTCGCCCCTGATATCGCCTATCATTATGATAAGGTTTCCAGAGGCTTCGACGCGCTTATTGATGTGTTCGGTGCCGACCATGGCGGCTATGTCAAACGGATGAAAGCGGCCGTGTCGGCGCTGTCGGATGGTAAGGTGCCTCTGGACATCAAGCTCACGCAGTTGGTGCGGCTGTTCAAGAATGGCGAACCGTTCAAGATGTCAAAACGGGCGGGCAATTTCGTGACGCTGCGCGATGTGGTTGATCAAGTCGGGCCGGATGTGACTCGCTTTGTCATGCTGACGCGCAAGAATGACGCGACGCTGGATTTCGATTTCGACAAGGTGCTTGAGCAGAGCCGCGAGAACCCGGTGTTCTATGTGCAATATGCCCACGCGCGGGTGATGAGCGTTCTGCGCAAGGCGACCGAAGCCGGATTTATAGCGGACGACGCGACGCTGGCCGGTGCCGATCTGGGGCATATCACCCACGAGGCGGAGCTGACAGTGGCCCGGAAACTGGCCGAATGGCCGCGCCTTGTGGAAACCGCCGCGCGGACCAATGAGCCGCACCGCGTTGCATTTTTCCTGTATGAACTGGCGGGTGATTTCCACGCGCTGTGGAACCGTGGCAACGAATTGCACGAGTTGCGGTTCATTCAAGAGGACGATGTAACCACAAGTCAGGCAAAAATGGCCCTAGCGCGGGCCGTTTCCGTTGTTATTTCCGCGGGTCTTGGTATTCTTGGGGTCACACCGGCGCAGGAGATGCGGTAACTCAAGCCGCCCGAACCGTCGGCCCGAGGCAGAGGCAAGAAACCCATGCGTGGATCCCGTCCGCGTGATAGGGCAGTGAGGCGGATATGGCGAATATCGAATACTCGGACGACGTGTATGGCGCAGATCTGTATGCGGACCCCGTGGCGGAGCCACAGGCAGAGCCTGCGCCTTCGGCGGCAACTTCAATCGGTAAAATGGTCAATCTTCTCGGGGCGGTCGCCTCTGTTGCATTGATCGTGGGCGTCGGTATCTGGGGGTATCGTCTGGTGGTACGCGACGTCAGCGGCGTGCCCGTGGTTCGGGCGGTCGAAGGCCCCATGCGGGTACAGCCTGTGGATCCGGGCGGTCGACCCGCCGATCATCAGGGGCTGGCGGTCAATGCCGTGGCCGCCCAGGGCATCGCGGCCCCGACGGCGGACCGGCTGGTTCTGGCGCCGCGCCCCGTCCAGCTGAGCGACGAAGATGCGCCGATGAGCGAATTGAAACCGGTGCCGGTTTCGCTGCCGGCTGCAGCGACCGAACAGGAACAGCCTGCGGCGGCTGTAGACCCGGTCGTGGGTCCGTCAGAAGAGGCGTTGGCCCAGTTCCGCGAGGGATCGGTCGATGCACTGGTCGATGACCTTGTCAATGGCGTGCCCGCTCTGACCTATGACCCCGAAATGCGCGAAGACGAAACCATGGATCTGGCCCTGACCCAGACCGACACCCAGCCCGAGTCAGAGGCGGTTGCCGTGGGTCCCGGGTTGGCTCGGTCCCTGCGCCCTGTGGCGCGTCCGCAGCGAGCAGTAGTGCGCGCTGACAGCGAAGGCACTGACGTGAGTGCGGCGCTCAGCTCGGCGGTAGATGTCTCCGCCGAACTGGATGTCGATCCCGAAACCCTTCCTCTGGGCACCCGGCTGGCGCAACTGGGGGCCTATGACAGCCCCGAGGTGGCGCGCGCCGAATGGGACCGTCTGTACGGCAGGTTCGGCGACTATATGGATGGTAAGAAACGGGTGATCCAGAAGGCATCCAGCGGTGGCCGAACCTTCTATCGCCTGCGCGCCATGGGGTTTGATGATCTCAGCGATGCGCGCCGTTTCTGCTCTGCATTGGTTGCCGAAAACGCCGACTGCATTCCGGTGACCACGCGGTGAACTTCGGGGCGACCATTCTCGATGCCGACGGGCTCAGGCTGACGGGGGAAGAAAAGTCGTTATTTCGGGATGTGAATCCCTTTGGCTTTATTCTCTTTGCGCGCAACATCGACACTCCGGACCAGATCCGCGCACTGTGCTGCGATTTCCGTGAGGCCGTCGGCCGCGAGGCACCGATCACCATCGATCAGGAAGGCGGTCGCGTTCAACGCCTGCGTGCACCGCTGGCCCGCGAATGGATGCCGCCGCTGGACCATGTCGCCCGTGCCGGGCCGGATGCCGAGCGGGCGATGTTCCTGCGCTATCGCCTGATCGCGCATGAATTGCGGGTGTTGGGGATCGACAGCAACTGTGCGCCGATGGTCGATCTGGCCTTCGACGAAACCCATCCTTTCCTGCAAAACCGATGTTACGGCAGCGACGCGACCATCGTGGCCAAACTGGGCCGGGCGGCGGCGGAGGGTATGTTGCAGGGCGGCGTGCTGCCGGTCCTGAAACACATTCCTGGTCACGGGCGTGCCACGCAGGACAGCCACTATGACCTGCCGCATGTGTCCGCTGACGCCGAGGATCTGGACGACATGGATTTCGCACCATTCCGCCTGTTGAACGATCTGCCGATGGGGATGACCGCGCATCTGGTTTATGACGCCATCGACGACCAGCCAGCGACCGTTTCGGCGCCGATGATGGCCGTCATTCGCGAGCAGATCGGCTTTGACGGGCTGATCATGACGGACGATCTGTCCATGAAAGCGCTCAGCGGGTCGTTGACCGACCTGTCCCGGCGTGCGTTGTCCGCCGGATGCGACGCGATCCTGCTGTGCAATGGAACTCTGGCAGAGCGCGCCGAGGTGGCTCAGGCCTCTGGTCAGATGTCGGATCGGGCGCAGGCGCGCGCGGAAACCGCGCTCGCGGCCCGCCGGGTGCCCGCACCGCTTGACATTCAAGCAGCCGAAGCCGAACTTTCCCGCCTTATGGGCGGACAGGTTTATGTCGGATAACCTCTTTCAGGAAGACCCGCTGCCGGTCGCAGAAAGGCTGGCTGCCGAGGCATTGATTGTCGATGTGGACGGATTCGAGGGGCCGCTGGACGTGTTGCTGACATTGTCGCGCACGCAAAAGGTTGATCTGCGTAAAATCTCGGTTCTGGAGCTGGCAAGGCAATACCTGGCCTTTGTCGAACGGGCCAAGGCGCTTCGGATCGAACTGGCCGCCGATTACCTTGTGATGGCGGCGTGGCTGGCCTTTCTCAAATCCCGACTGCTTTTACCGCCGGACCCGTTCGAAGAGGGACCCTCAGGCGAAGAATTGGCCGCCCATCTGGCGTTCCAGCTGGAGCGGCTGCAAGCCATGCGCGATGCTGCTGCCCGCCTGATGGCGCGCGACCGGCTTGGCCGGGATTTCTTTGTGCGCGGGCAGGGCGAGGACGTTGCCCGCATCCGGACCGTGACCTACAGCGCCACCTTGCTGGATCTGATGCAGGGCTACGCCCGTATCCGCACCCGAGACGAATTCCGCCCCTTTGTGATGGACCGCGATTCCGTTTTTTCCATGGAGCAGGCGCTGGCCCGGATGCGCGGGCTGATCGGTTTTGCGGGGTCGTGGACCGATATGGTCAGTTACCTGCCCGAGGGCTGGGGCGGCGACCCGGTTCGGCGGCGTTCGGCCACTGCGGCGACCTTCGCGGCTTCGTTGGAACTGGTAAAGGAAGGCCATCTCGAGATCCGTCAGAGCGACACCTTTGCCCCCATCGAGTTGCGAAAAAAGGATGGCGGCCAGTGACAGAACACATCGACGACGATGACACCGACGGCCCGGTCGAAAGCTTGTTCGAAGCGCCGCCGATCGCCGAACAGGAACGGATGATCGAAGCGATGTTGTTTGCCAGCGCCGCCCCGGTTCCGGTGCGCGATCTGGAGGCGAGGATGCCGCATGGATGCGACGCCGCCGAGGCTCTGGCGCATTTGCGCAAACGCTATGAGGGGCGCGGTGTCCGCGTTGTGCGGATTGGGGACGCTTGGGCCATCCGTACGGCGCCGGACCTGGGATTCCTGATGCAGAAGGAAACCGTCGAGACCCGCAAACTGTCCCGCGCGGCCATCGAAACGCTCGCGATAATCGCCTACCACCAGCCCTGCACCCGAGCCGAAATCGAAGAGATCCGCGGCGTCTCGGTTTCCCGCGGCACCATCGACCAATTGCTGGAAATGGAATGGATCCGTCTGGGCCGCCGAAAAATGGCCCCGGGCCGTCCGGTAACCTTCGTCGTGACCCCTGAATTCCTGGATCATTTCGGGCTGGAAAGCGCCCGCGATCTGCCCGGGCTCAAGGAGTTGCGGGCGGCCGGCTTGCTGGAAAACCGTCCGCCGCCGGGGGCCTTGTCTCTGGGCCAATCCGAGGAGGAAGACGAAGGGGAGGCCGACGGGCAATCCGAACTGTTTGAAGAATAACCCTCAACTTGCCCTCAAAATTGCAAGATTGCAGGCTATATGTCAGCTGGGCAGCAGAAAGTTTCAGTCATGAACATGAACCAAATCGTAAACATGGTCCTGCGTAGCATCACGCACCGGTTGGTGAACTCGGGGATCAAGGCCGGGATCAATGCGGCGTCCAATCTTGGCAAACCCAAACAGCCGCAGGGGGACGGGCGCGACGATCTCGCCGATCATGATGCGCCTCGGGCACAACAGCAAGCCAAGATGTCACCGCAGGAGCGGGCCCGAATCCGGGCCATGCGCCAGGCCCGTCGGGCCTCGCGTCAGAACCAGCTTTGAAGCAAAAACCAAGCCCTGCGTACCGCGTGTTGGCAAGTGACCCGCTCCTCAGTTTTTGAAGTGCTTCGCCAGTTTCAGCCCCTGACCCTGATAGTTCGAGGCGATACCCGCGCCGTAGAGCTGTGTCGGCACCTGTTCCATGCGTTCATAAACCAGACGCCCGACGACTTGGCCATGCTCGAGAACAAAGGGTGCCTCGTGACAGCGCACCTCCAGCACACCGCGTGATCCTGCGCCGCCGGCCTCGGCATGACCAAAACCGGGATCGAAGAACCCGGCATAATGGACCCGAAATTCGCCAACCATTGCCAGATAGGGGGCCATTTCGGCGGCATAATTTGGCGGGATATGGACGGCCTCGCGGCTGACGAGGATGTAAAACGCACCGGGATCCAGAATGATCCGCCCATCACTAGTTCGAATTTCTTCCCAGAAATCAACGGGTTCATAGACTCCGATGCGGTCCAGATCAATCACCCCGGTATGGGGTTTGGCGCGGTACCCGACAAGATCAGTCCCATTGGGGCGCAAGTCGACGGAAAAGCCCAGCCCATCCTGAATGACCGCCGACCCATCCACCAGAGGGGACTGCGCGTGCAGATCCACAAGCTCGGCATCCGACAGCATTGCGTCTCCACGCCGGAACCGGATCTGGTTAAGGCGCATACCGGGACGGACCAGCACGGAAAAACTGCGCGGGCAGATCTCGGCGTAAAGCGGTCCGGCGTAGCCGGCTGGCACCCGATCGAATTCGGTACCGCCGTCGGTAATCATGCGGGTCAGCAAGTCCAGCCGTCCGGTGGAACTCTTGGCGTTGGCCGCGGCTGACAAATCATCGGGCAGGTCCAGCGATTCCATCAGCGGAACCAGGTAAACGCAGCCTTTTTCCAGAACAGCGCCGCCTGACAGATCGATGCGGTGCATTTCGAATTCGCGCAACCGGTCAGCCACCGTGCTGTCCTGCCCGGCCAGGAACGAAGCTCTGACCCGATAGGCAACCATACCCAGACGGAGGTCCAGGCTTGCGGGCTGGATTTGCAGCGGATTGATATCGGGGCTGCCCGAAATGGAGCCGTCCGCGATCATGTTTTCGATTTGCTGATTTGCGCAAACACCTGTCATGCCGGTCCCTTTCCTGCGTAAGGGCTGCGGCCAGGGTTTGTGCATCGTCGGTGTGATTTGGTCGGGCTAGCAGGACTCGAACCTGCGACCTTCCGTCCCCCAGACGGACGCGCTACCAGGCTGCGCCATAGCCCGACGATGGAGTGTTCATACCGGTTTTGAGGCCGGGGGCAAGGGGGAATCATGGCTTTTTGTCAGCCCGTTCCCATCTTTGCGGCCTGGTCGTGCCAGCGCCGCAATTGTTCCGCCAAAGGCGCGATATCGCATGCCTGATCGGGTGTCAGCCACTCGACCCGCGCCAGTCGCGCCAGGGCGCCGGGCGCATAGGGCAGGGCGTCCGCATCGGGCGGTTCAGGGATTTCACGGGGCGCCAAGGCCGGTTCTGTTATAGTTATGGGAGTAGCCGCCAAAGCCGCTTCAGGTTCATCCACCGGGTCCTCGCGCGAGGCGTCTTCATTTGCGGCGTCTGGCGCTGAGGCAGACGCTGCCATTGGCCGATGCAGGAATGCAGGCAGGGCCGGGCGGCCTTCGATCTCTTCGCTGACCTCGGGTTCGGGCTGCTCGGCCTCGGGCGTCGTGTTCGCGTCAGTTCTCTCCAGCTCAAGCTGCATGCTGATCTGCGCCTCTGGTGGCTCGGCCGCAGCGGAATCGGTTTCGTCGGGGCGTTCCTTGAACCGGACAATCGTCGCGCCTTTGGCCCCGGTCTCGGGCTCGGCGGAAACGCTCGGTTCATCCAGCGCCTGAGAGAGGTCGGAAATCTGTGTAACGCCCTGTTCTCGAATCATTTTCTGAACGCCCTTGATGGTCAGTCCGTCGTCGTGCAACAGCTTCTTGATACCACCCAGCAACAACATGTCCGCAGGGCGATAATACCGCCGACCGCCGGCGCGCTTCACCGGTTTCACTTGGTTGAACTTGCTTTCCCAAAAGCGCAGGACATGAGCCTGAACCCCGAGCCAATCCGCAACTTCACTGATGGTGCGAAAGGCGTCGGGGGATTTGCTCATCTCTACAAGGTCCTGCTTTTAAGACTTGCGGTTACCGTCTGCGACTCGGTCCTTCATCAGATGCGAAGGGCGAAACGTCAGGACCCTGCGCGGCTGAATCGGAACCTCTTCGCCAGTTTTGGGATTACGCCCGATCCGGGCCGATTTTTCGCGTACGCTGAAGGTCCCAAAGGACGAGATTTTCACCTGCTCGCCCTGCACCAAAGCATCGGACATATGCTCCAGCATGCTTTCCACTAGTTGCGCGCTTTCATTGCGCGACAACCCAACTTCGCGAAACACCGCTTCGCTGAGGTCCATCCTCGTCAGAGTTTTTTCGCCCATACTATTCCCCGTTTTATTGCAGAAGAATAGGGCGCAGGTAAATTCGCTGTCAATATCAATGATTTGCAATGGGTTGGAATGGCGGCTTGACGCGCAGTTTACCAACGCAACACAACCGCGCCCCAAGCCAGTCCGCCGCCGATCGCCTCGGTCACCACCAGATCGCCCGGTTTGATCTGTCCGCGGCTCTTTCCAACCGACAGAGCCAGCGGAATTGAGGCGGCGGATGTATTGCCATGATCCTGGACTGTGACGACCACCTTGTCCATGTCCAGCCCCATCTTTTTGGCGGTGCCCTTGATGATTCGGATGTTGGCCTGATGCGGGACAATCCAATCGACGTCACCGGTTTCCAGCCCCGCTCGTGTCAGCGCTGTATCGGCCGTTTGTGCAAGTTTTTCAACGGCATGGCGGAACACCTGATTGCCCTGCATCCGCAGATATCCGGTGGTCTGGGTCGACACGCCGCCATCGACGTACAGCAGGTCTTTGTAGCGTCCGTCAGAATTCAGATCGACGGCCAGAATGCCCCGATCCTGAGGGCTACCGGTGCCGTCCTGCCCCTCCAGGATCAGCGCCCCTGCGCCGTCCCCGAACAGCACGCAAGTCGACCGGTCTGTCCAATCCATGATGCGGGAAAAAGTCTCGGCGCCGATCACCAGCACCCGGTTTGCCTGCCCCGACAGGATCAGCGCATTTGCGGTGCTCAGCGCGTAAACGAATCCGGCACAAACCGCCTGCACATCGAATGCAAAGCCGCTAGTCATGCCAAGACTGGCCTGCACCATGGTGGCCGCTGACGGAAACGTCAGGTCCGCTGTTGACGTCGCCACTACGATGGCGTCCACGTCGTCGGCATTCAGCCCGGCGTCTTTCAGCGCGGCCAATGCCGCCTGCGTCGCCAGATCCGACGTGGTTTCGTTTTCAGCAGCGAAATGGCGGCGCTCGATGCCAGAACGGGATTTGATCCACTCGTCGGTGGTGTCCAGAGTCGCTTCGAATTCCGAATTGGGCACGACGCGCTCCGGCAAGTAATGTCCGACTCCGGTGACAACTGCGCGTCTGTTCATGGCTTATGCCTGCCCTTCTTTATGGTCTTGATCCGGGTTGGCCGCCGGTACGGAGCCATCTTGGGTAAGCTCAACGGTGGATGCAACCCGCGCCGCGAGTTTTTCCGCGAATCCGGATTGGGCCAAGTGAAACGCCAGTTTGATCGCGGCGGATACACCTGTCGCGTCGGCGCTGCCGTGAGATTTGACCACATTGCCGTTAAGTCCCAAAAAGACCCCACCATTGACACGGCGGGGGTCGATCCGTTTCTTCAGGCGGTTCATCGAGGTGATCGCCAGAACGGAGGCTAGTCGCGACAGCGGCGAATATTTGAAAGCCTCGCGCAGCAGGTCGCCGATCAGTCCGGCGGTGCCTTCACCGGTCTTGATGGCCACGTTGCCGGTAAAACCGTCTGTGACGATCACATCGGCGACGTCGCCAGGAATGTCGCTGCCTTCGACAAAACCGACAAAGTCGTAATTGGCGGTTTCGGCAAACTGGGCGATCAACCCATGCGCTTCCTTCAGCTCTGTGCGGCCCTTGTGTTGTTCGGTCCCGACATTTAGCAGCCCGATGCGCGGGCGCTGAAGATCCATACCGTTGCGGGCGTAAGACGCGCCCATCAGCGCGTATTGCAACAAATCGCGGGAATCGGCGCGAATATCCGCGCCGACGTCTAGCATCACATTGAAACCTTGTGGGTTGCGCGACGGCCACAGAACCGCGATCGCCGGGCGATTGACGCCCGGCAGTTTGCGCAGGCGCAACATGCTCAGCGCCATCAGCGCGCCCGTGTTGCCACAGGAAACGGCGCCATCGGCCTCGCCGCTGCGTACCGAATCGAGCGCTGACCACATCGAGGTGCCCTTGCCATTGCGCATGACATGGCTGGGCTTGTCTTCCATCGTGACGACGTCGGCCACATCGCGGTACTCGACGCGCCCTTCCAGGGTGCGCTTCCGCGAGACTAGCTTTTCCAGCTGTTGCTGTGGCCCATGCAGAATGAACCCGATGTCCGGGTTCTTTTCTGCGGATTTGACGATACCAGCCACAACTGCAGAAGGCCCGGCGTCACCGCCCATCGCGTCAACCGAGATGATGATGCGCCGGGAGCCGGGTCGTTTCTGATCGGTCTGGGCCGTCATGGGCTGGCCTGTCTGGCGTGGCTTATGCCGCGTCTTCGTCCAGGTCGATGTCGTCGGTCAGGGCGACAATTTCCTTGTCGTCGTAGTGACCGCAAGAGGCGCACACGTGATGCGGGCGCTTCAGTTCCCCGCAGTTGGGGCATTCGTTGGGGTTTGCAGCAACCAGCGCGTCGTGTGCACGGCGGTTGTTGCGACGCGATTTGGATACTTTGTTCTGTTGGACAGCCATGTCTCAACCTTTGTCTAGTTTGGGCCTTCGGGCGAACCCCGTTAGCGTTGTTGCGATTCCGTTACAATCCGGCGTGACGAGCGTTTAGGCCGCAGCCTGTGCGATGTCCAACCAAAATTCCGAATGAGGGCGCGAAAATACGTTTTTTCCGCACATTGGCAAGCGGTTTTTCGCGCTTGCGGAGCCGGGGGTCACTGGTGGCGTCAGTCCTTCTTGCCGAGTTGGTTGCGCAGCGCCGAAAGGCCGGCAAACGGGCGCGTATCCTCGTCGCGCATGGGCACTTTGCCGGGTTCGGTGAAAACCGCCTCTTCCAGCCCGGCACTATCCTTGCGCGGATAGAGCGGCAGCGCAAGCGCCAGCGCTTCCGCCAGCACCACAGCCGGGTCGATCACGGTCCCCAATGGCTCGATCGTGTCGTCCTCGGGCATTTCCGACTCGGTGTCCGACGGCGCCTCCAGGCCCGCGACATAGCTGCGTTCCACGGGCACGTCGATCCGCGTGGTCACCGGCTCCAGCGTTACGACGCAGGGTTGCACCACGGTGGCGCCCAGCTGCCCCTCGAGCCGCCAGCTCTTGCGACCCTGTGCCATGATCTGACCGGAAAACCGCAGCTTGCGCAGCGCCGACAGGTCCAGCTCCGTGGCCAGCGCCTGCATCGCGGCGGCGTCGGGGCGGATATCAAACGGTGTGGGTGCGTTCTGGGCAAGGTCCGCGACGCGCAGGGCGGTTGTTCCAGTCATGTTATCGCTTTTCGTTTCTTGAACCGAGGGCGCAGTTTCTGTAATCGGAATAAAAGCCGCGCACGGTCAAGGCAAGAGGGCAGAGATGGTGGGGATCACAAAGCGACTGAAACCGGCATGCCGCATCGTGCTGCTTGGCACAGCTATGTCGGCGCTCATGGCCTGTACCGCTATCTATCGCAACCACGGCTATGTGCCCAGCGACGAGGACCTCGCCGCCATCAAGGTTGGTGTCGACACCCGCGACACGGTGGCCGAGAACGTCGGCTCGCCGGGGGCGTCGGGTGTGCTCGAAGAGTCGGGCTACTACTATGTCGCGACGCGTATGCGCCATTACGGCCCGCGCGAACCTCAGGTGGTCTCACGCGAGCTGGTGGCGATCTCTTTCGATCAGCGCGGCGTCGTCCGCAATATCGAGCGCTTCGGTCTGGAGGACGGACGGGTGATTCCGCTCAGCACGCGGGTGACCAGTTCCAGCGTCGAGGACAAGACATTCCTGCGGCAACTTCTGGGTAACCTGGGCCGGTTTAACCCGGGAACGGTTCTGGAATAACCACGGCGTGTCCGCTATGCCCATCGGTCGTCACCGGCCTGTCACACCTTGTATGATAGGGCGGGCCTGTTTAGCTTTGCACAGCAACAGGCGGAGACCCCGGATGCCGCTACTGACCAAAGGCCGCTATCGCGCGCGGACTGCGTCCAGCGCACAGGATATCGCGGATGCGCAGGCGCTGCGTACGCTGGCCTTTGCAACGGCAACGTCTGACAGGGACGCCTTTGACGATATCTGCAACCACATCCTCGTGCATGACCTGCGCAGTGGCCAGTTGGCCTGCTGCTTCCGGATGCTGGTTCTGGAGGGCGGTTCGGATCTCGCCCGAAGTTACTCGGCGCAATATTACGAGCTCTCGGGTTTGCAGAGTTTCGAGGGGAGGATGGTCGAGATGGGGCGGTTCTGCCTGCACCCCGATTGGCACGACCCGGACATCCTGCGCGTCGCCTGGGGAGCGATGACCTCTTTTGTCGATGCAAACAATATCGAGATGCTGTTCGGCTGCTCCTCTTTTGCCGGCACCGAGACGAAGCAGTACCTGGATGCCTTTGCGATGCTGAAACACCGGCACCTCGGCCCAAAGCGCTGGCTGCCGCGGGTCAAGGCACCCGACGTGTTCCGCTTTGCCGCGCGGCTGCGGCGCAAGCCGGATGCCAAGAAGGCGATGCTGCGGATGCCGCCCTTGTTGCGGACTTATCTTATGATGGGCGGATGGGTCAGCGATCATGCCGTGGTGGACCGGAAGATGAATACATTACATGTATTTACCGGCCTGGAGATCGGGGCGATCCCACCAGCTCGCAAGCGGCTGCTGCGGGCGGTGGCCGGTTAAGTCGGTGATTTGCGATGCGGTCGCGCGGGCCGATTGACCTGACCCGCCCGGCGGTTTAGCAGGCAGGAATGGCACGTATTCCACTTTTGCAGCTTTCCGGTATTTCGCTAACCTTTGGTGGGGCGCCGGTGTTCGACAGCCTGGATCTGGTGGTTCAACCCGGCGACCGGGTCGCGCTGGTTGGGCGCAACGGGTCGGGAAAATCCACTCTTATGAAGGTGATGGCCGGTTTGGTTGAACCCGATCACGGCGAGGTGGTGGTGCCGCCGGGGCGTTCGGTGGGCTATATGGAGCAGGAGCCCGACATGGCTGGCTTTGCCACGCTGGGCGATTTCGCGTCGGCCGGGCTGGAACCGGGTGAGCTTTACAAGGTGGAGCGGGCCGGAGAGGGGTTGAAATTCGATCCCGGGCGCCCGATTGAAACCGCGTCCGGCGGCGAGCGGCGACGCGCGGCACTGGCCCGCTTGATGGCCGAGGCGCCGGACCTGATGCTGCTCGACGAGCCGACCAACCATCTGGACATTGAGGCGATCGGCTGGCTGGAGCGTGAGCTGAACAACACGCGGGCAGCCTTTGTGCTGATCTCTCACGATCGCGCTTTTCTGCGTGAGCTTACCCGTGCAACTCTTTGGATTGACAGGGGAATGGTGCGGCGACAGGAAAAGGGATTCGAGGCGTTCGAAGCTTGGCGGGATGCTATCTGGGAAGAAGAGGACAGCCAGCGCCACAAGCTGAACCGGCTGATCAAATCCGAGGCTCGCTGGGCCGTGGAGGGCATCAGCGCGCGGCGCAAGCGTAATCAAGGGCGCGTGCGGGCGCTGCGGGCTTTGCGTGCGGAGAAGGCGGCGCAGATCAAGCGGCAGGGCACGGCGGATATGGCGCTGGCCAGTGGGCCGAAGTCCGGGCGCAAGGTGATCGAGGCCAAGGGACTTAAAAAAACATATGGCAATCAATATATTGTCCGTGATTTTTCAATCATCGTGCAGCGCGGTGACCGGGTGGCATTTGTCGGACCGAACGGGGTTGGCAAGACGAGCCTGCTGAAACTGCTGCTGGGGCAGGAAGCGCCGGACACGGGAACGGTGACGCTGGGGTCGAACCTGGAGGTTGCGGTGTTCGATCAGGCGCGGGCGCAGCTGGACCCCGACATGAGTCTTTGGGAGAGCCTGACGGGCGATCCCGATATGCGGGTGTCGGGTCAGGCGGACCAGGTGATGGTGCGCGGAAATCCCCGCCATGTCGTTGGTTATCTTAAAGATTTTCTGTTTGACGAACGGCAGGCGCGGGCCCCGGTGCGGTCGCTTTCGGGGGGTGAAAAGGCGCGTTTGCTGTTGGCGAAGCTGATGGCGCAGCCGAGCAATCTGCTGGTGCTGGACGAGCCGACCAACGATTTGGATGTGGAGACGCTGGACCTGTTGCAGGAGTTGCTCGACGACTATGACGGGACCGTGCTGCTGGTCAGCCATGACCGTGATTTCCTGGACCGGGTGGCCACCACGACAGTGGCGATGGAGGGCAACGGACGCGCCACGGTCTATGCGGGCGGCTGGAGCGACTACCGGGCACAGCGCCCGCAGGACCGCGAAGAAAAGAAGGAAAAACAGAAGGATAACAAGCCCAGGTCCAAGCCGGCACAGGGCCAGGCTCAGCCTGCCGGGCTGTCCTTTACCGAGAAGCATCGGCTGGAGGCGCTGCCCGGAGAGATCGATCGGCTGGAGGCGGAGATCGGCAAGCTGGAAGAGTTGATGGCCGACCCGGAGCTGTTTACCCGCGAGCCGGTAAAATTCCAGAAAGCAACCGAGGCGCTGGTGGCGCGGCAGGAAAAACTGGCGGCGGCCGAGGAGGAATGGCTGATGTTGGCGGAGAAGGCCGAGTGCTGAGTTTTGTCCGTTTTGTACAGGTTCTGAGCGGCGGTTTTTCCGTGTTGTACATCGGTTTTAGGGGGGGCAGCCGGCCATCAGCCGGCGGTCGATCCGGGCAAGCGGCCGCAGCGCCGCGCCGAGCGCGGGCACCCAGAGCCAGCTGCCGCCCAAAGGGCGGGTGGTGGCGCCGGTGCCGAGCTTGAACCGGGCGAGACCGGGAGCGGTTTTGGTGTCGACGATGCCGAGGTCGAGCCGCGTGACGCCCGCGCCGGAGAGGCGGTGCATCGCCTGCCAGAGAATCAGGTTGTGGGCATTTAACTGGCGGCCGCGCGGAGTGCTGTGGCCGATGTGGTAGCTGGCGGCAGCGCCGTGGACCAGCAAGAGCGCAGCGGCGACGGGTTGGTGGTTTTCGAAAGCGGTGAGCAGCAGCGTGTCGCGGCGATTGGTCGCGCACCAGGCGCGGGTCAGTACCGCGGGCCAGCCGCGGTAGCCGCGCAGGCGGCGGTGCGCGGCATCGGCGGTCAGCAGCCAGTCGAGATCGGCGGGGTTACCGAGGCGCACGGTGGTGCCGGAGGTTTCGGCACGGGTCAGCCTGTTGCGCCACTTCTGGTGCAGGGCGGCGCGCTGGTGGTCGGCCTTTGGGTGCAGCGGCAGTTCGGCCACGTGGGCCGGGCTGATCAGCGGTAGCGCGTCGTAGTGCGTGGGCCGGTCCGGGCAGAGCAGCAGCAGGCAGCGGCGCTGACCGGCTTCGGAGAGCCGCGCGCGCAGGTGATCGAGCGGCAGCGGCGCTGCGCGGGGCAGCATCAGGAGGGTCAGCCCGCCGGGCAGGCGGCGGCGCAGCGCCAGGGTGCCGTCCGACAGGCGCAGGGGCGCGTGGCCATAATAGCGCAGGGCGGCTTCGTAGCCGGCGCTTTGGTGCAGCGTCGGGGCATCGACGGGCGGGTCGGTATCGAACATGGACCCATTAACCGGATATAAACCTAAGGTCGTATTAATAGGGATATGTCAGACTCTCGCATCATGGGCGTGCATGCGCCCCCTCCAAAGGCGACAAAGGCGGCGGCGCTGATCTGCGC
>JBFHMM010000022.1:0-26696 GCA_041594355.1 Paracoccaceae bacterium
AGATATCGCCCTCGGCGGCGATATAGGTGATGACTTTGATCTCTTCTTCGATGTCGGGCAGCTTGGTAAAGAACTCCGCCTTGGCATAGCTCTCAAGGATGTCCGTCGCGACCGCATTGCCCGCAACATGGGCATCGGCCAGGCGCGCGGTGTCAGCCTCGTAGAGGAAGACCTGCATTTTCAGAACTTCGGCCGCCTGCGCGACCAGCGCCGCGTCATCGCCCAGCGCAATGTCGAGCAGCACGTCGACCGAGGGGCCACCCTTCATGTGTGACAGCAGTTCAAAGGCGAAATCCGGGGTAATTTCCGCGACCACGGCATCGCCCAGGATGATTTCCTTCAGGAACCGCGCCTTGACCCCGGCCGCGCTCGTGGTGCCCGGCAGGGTGTTGTAAATGAAGAACTTCAGCGAGTCGGCACGGTTCGCGTCACTGGTATCCTTGATCTGGGCAATCAGTTCCTCAACCAATGCCCCGTCGTCAATGGGCTTGGGGTTCAGGCCCTGCTCCTTGCGCGTGTCGATCTCGTTTAGGTAGTCGGTGTACAAGCTCATGACGATCCCTAGAATTTGGTGGTTGTTCGAACTGGGAAAAACGGCTCACAGGCGGAGGCGTCGAGTCGATGCCCAGATATTGTATGCCGTGGTATACGTAATTTTCTGCAGTTGCAAGATACCCGCCCGTGGCATGATGACCTAACGGGGTTTTCCGTAGTAGGATATGAGACAAAAAGACATGGGCGCGTCAGGATTTGTGCATAAAATATCGTAACGCGTCGCCCTTGCCGCCAAAACAGCCGGGAATACCTCCGACCAGTTCATTATAAGGAGCCATTACAATGCCGATCACAGTTGGACGGGACACAGCCAAGACACGCAGGACACTCAGCGTGAATGGCAAGACCATATCCTATTACTCGATCCCCGCCGCCACCGAGGCCGGGCTCGGCGATTTCTCACGCCTGCCCGCCGCGCTGAAGGTGGTGCTGGAGAACATGCTGCGGTTCGAAGACGGCGGGTTCTCGGTTTCGGTCGATGACATCCGGGCCTTTGCCGAATGGGGCGCGAACGGCGGCCAGAACCCGCGCGAGATCGCCTATCGCCCGGCCCGCGTCCTGATGCAGGATTTCACCGGGGTGCCTGCGGTCGTGGATCTGGCCGCGATGCGCGACGGGATCAAGGCGCTGGGGGGCGACGCGCAAAAGATCAACCCGCTGAACCCGGTCGATCTGGTCATCGACCATTCGGTGATGATCGACGAATTCGGCAACCCCCGCGCGTTCCAGATAAACGTGGACCGCGAATACGAACGTAACATGGAACGCTACGAGTTCCTAAAATGGGGCCAGGGCGCGTTCAACAACTTCCGCGTGGTTCCCCCCGGAACCGGCATCTGTCATCAGGTGAACCTGGAATACCTTGCGCAGACCGTCTGGACCGATACCGACCAGACCGGCGCAGAGGTCGCCTATCCCGATACGCTGGTGGGCACCGACAGCCACACGACGATGATCAACGGCGTGGCCGTGCTGGGTTGGGGCGTCGGCGGGATCGAGGCCGAGGCCGCGATGCTGGGACAACCGATCTCGATGCTGATTCCCGAAGTGGTGGGTTTCGAGCTGACCGGAGAAATGGTCGAAGGGACCACCGGCACCGATCTGGTTCTAAAGGTCGTCGAGATGCTGCGCGAACTGGGCGTGGTGGGCAAATTTGTGGAATTCTACGGTGCCGGTCTGGACCACCTGCCGCTCGCGGACCGCGCCACCATCGCCAACATGGCCCCGGAATACGGGGCCACCTGCGGGTTCTTCCCAATCGACGGCGAAACCCTGCGATATATGCGCAACACCGGCCGCGACGAGGACCGGATCGCCCTGGTCGAAGCCTATGCCAAGGAAAACGGGCTCTGGCGCGACGAGAGCTATGCGCCGATCTATACCACGACACTCAGCCTCGACATGGGCACTATCGTGCCGGCGATCTCGGGCCCCAAGCGCCCGCAGGATTTTGTTGCGCTGACCAAAGCCAAGGCGGCCTTTGCCCGCGAGATGGAAGAAACATTCAAGCGGCCAATGGGCAAGGAAGTTCCGGTCGCGGGCGAGGATTACACGATGGAATCGGGCAAGGTGGTGATCGCCTCTATCACCTCCTGCACGAATACCTCGAACCCCTATGTGATGATCGGTGCGGGGCTGGTGGCGCGCAAAGCCGCCGCGCTGGGTCTGGACCGCAAGCCCTGGGTCAAAACCTCGCTGGCTCCGGGCTCGCAGGTGGTCAGCGCCTATTTGGAGGCCGCCGGTCTGCAGGCGGATCTGGACAAGATCGGGTTCAACCTCGTGGGCTATGGCTGCACCACCTGCATCGGCAATTCCGGCCCGATCCAGCCGGAACTCTCCGCCGCCATCGCCGAGGGCGATCTGGTCGCCACCAGCGTCCTGTCGGGCAACCGCAACTTCGAAGGGCGGATCAGCCCGGACGTGCGCGCCAACTACCTAGCCAGCCCGCCTCTGGTTGTCGCCTATGCGCTGGCGGGCACGATGGACATCGACCTGACCCGCGACCCCATCGCGCAGACACCGGACGGCAAGGATGTCTACCTGAAAGACATCTGGCCCTCGACCCGGGAAATCGCCGAGCTGGTCGAACGGACCGTCACGCGCGAGGCGTTCCAGTCGAAATATGCCGATGTCTTTAAGGGCGACGAAAAGTGGCGTTCTGTGGAGACCACCGCAGCCGAAACCTACGACTGGCCACCACGCTCGACCTATATCCAGAACCCGCCCTATTTCCAGGGCATGGGGCCGGAACCAGGCACCATTTCGAATATCGAAGGCGCGCGGGTGCTTCTGGTTCTGGGCGACATGGTCACCACGGACCACATCTCGCCTGCCGGGTCCTTTGCCGTGAGTTCTCCGGCGGGTCAATACCTGCTGGACCGTCAGGTTCAGCCGCGCGAATTTAACTCCTATGGCTCGCGCCGGGGCAACCACGAAGTCATGATGCGCGGCACATTTGCCAACATCCGCATCAAGAACGAAATGCTGGATGGCGTCGAAGGCGGCTATACAAAGGGCCCCGATGGTAAACAAACCTCGGTCTACGAGGCCTCGATGGCCTATCAGGCGCAGGGCACACCGCTGGTGGTCTTTGGTGGCGTGCAATATGGCGCGGGGTCGTCGCGCGACTGGGCAGCCAAGGGCACGGCGCTGTTAGGGGTCAAGGCGGTGATCGCGGAAAGCTTTGAACGCATCCACCGATCCAACCTTGTGGGCATGGGCGTGATCCCGTTCGAGTTCACCGGCGGAGACACCCGCAAGACGCTGGGCCTGACCGGGGAGGAAACAGTGACGATCACCGGGCTGGACAGCATCGAACCTCAGCAGGTGGTGCCCTGTGACATCACCTTTGCAGATGGCACGACCAAGACCATCACGCTGAAGTGCCGGATCGATACCGCGCCCGAAATCGAATATATTGAACACGGCGGCGTACTGCATTATGTGCTGCGCAACCTGGCAAAAGCCCCTTGAAACCAGACCGGGCCACGCATTTCCCGCGAAGCGTGGCCCATCCAACCGCAGGAAATAGACGGCAACGCACGCTGTTAACTTGAAATCAGCCCTTTTGCGGCATGTATTCTGACCAACACAGGAGATTACGACTTATGATCTCTTTTGGCCCTGACCCTATCCAGACCTGATTGAAGGTCTTTCATACGCAGCGACATATCGTCTTCGAGGAATTGCAGCTCCATCACGCGCGACCGGTAGATCTGCGTGTGCCGGGCGTCGGCGACATGGGGCACATAGGCCGGATCTTTAAACAACCGTTCGAACCGTTCGGTCGGCGGTGCCTGATCAAGAAACCGGGTCATGTCGCGGGTGTTGAATCCATCTCGGCAAACAGCGCGCGCAGAAAGGCGCCGCGGTCGTTCTGGCGCTGACGCGCCTCCTGGGCCATTCCCAATAGCGTGACCCGGCCCACAAGATAACGGTGACGATGCCAAGACGCGTTATCGCCACGACATCCCCCAGTTCAAGCTCCAATGCCGCGCCCCCGGTCCGTCACTCTGCCTGCGCCTTGGCCATCGCCGGGCGCAGCTTTTCTTCGATGACGCGCTGGGTCACCGGACCGGCAAAGCGCATCAGGATCGTGCCCTTTCCATCGATCACATAGGTCTCGGGAACTCCGTACACGCCCCAGTCCAACCCCATGCGCCCCTCGGCATCGCGGCCGATGGCGGAATAGGGATCGCCCAGTTCATCCAGAAACGCCTTGGCCTTGGCCGGATCGTCCTTGTAGTTGATACCAAGAATGGTGATGCCTTCTTTGGCCAGCGCCTCGAGGTTGGGGTGTTCGACCCGGCAGGGCGCGCACCAACTGGCCCAGTAGTTGACCAGTTTGACCGTGCCGTCGCGCAGGGTCGCATCGTCAAAACCTTCGCGCCCCTCGAAGGGGGTCAGTACCACTGGCGGCGCGGGCTGACCCGCGCGGGCTGACGGCAGCGCCTCGGGGTCTTCGCGGAACATGCCGACGGCTGCCAGCAGAACAAACGCAACGAACACCAGCGGAGGTGCAATCATCAGCGGCGAAACCTTAGCCATTGCGCGGCATCCTTGCTTCGAGTTTTGCCATCTCTGCGCGCACCTTGCGACCGCGCCACAGGGTCAGTACCACCAGCAGCACCAGCAGCACGATGGACGCGGCATAGGCGCTGAGCACAGTGTCAGCGTATTTTCCAAGATCGGGCATCAGGCCCCCACCCTTTCCCGCGCCAGCAATGCCTTCATCCGGCGCGCGCGAATTTCAGTGCCGGTGCGGTAAAACACCAGCGCGATGAACAGCAGGACAAATCCCGCGATACAGACCAGCAGCGGCAGAAAGAACACGTCGGCCACATTTTCCTCCTTGTCCAGGCTCAGTGACGCGCCCTGATGCAATCCCTGATTCCAGAAGTTGACCGCATAGCGGCTGAGCAACGCAAAGACGGACCCGACCAGGCACAGCACCGATGTCAGGTCAGCGGCGGTGTCAGGGTTATCAATTGCCTCCCACAAGGCCACATAGCCGAGATAGAACAGAAACAGGATCAGGAAAGACGTCAGCCGCGGATCCCAGGCCCACCAGGTGCCCCACATCGGCTGGCCCCAGATGGCGCCGGTGGCCAATGCGATCAGCGTCATCACGATACCGATGGGTGCGGCGGCCTTGGCCGCCAGCGCGCTCACGTGATGCCGGCGGATCAGCCAGACCAGCGAGGTCACCAGCATCATCAACCAGCAATTGATCGCCATCAGCGCCGACGGGACATGCAGATAAATGATCTTGACCGTAGAGCCTTGCCGGTAGTCTTCGGGCGTAAAGAAAAAGCCCCACACCAGCCCAACGACCAGACAGGCGGCGGCAGAGATCCAGAAAAACGGCAACATACGCTCGGTCGTGCGCATGAATTTCACCGGGTTGGCGTATTCCCACAAGACGTTCAGGTTCATGAGTATTTGGACCTCTGGCGTGGTTGTTCCGGGTCGGCATGACAGCTTTGGACCCTAGCTTCCTTGATCTGCCTTAAATGCCGCGCAAATTCCAGTGGTCAAACGGCCTTCCCTCAGCGCAGATTGACCCGCAGGACCAAGGCGCTGGCCAAGGGCAACAGCGCGATGGTCGCGGCGGTGATCCCCGCCAGCATCAGCAGCGGCGCCTGGGTTTCCATCCCGATGGCACCGCGACGGGCCACCTCGGCCCCGAAAATCAGCGTCGGCACATAAAGTGGCAGCACCAGCAGCGACATCAAGAGCCCGCCGCGCTTCAGCCCAACGGTCAGCGCCGCGCCAAAGGTACCGATGACCGACAGCGCCGGCGTCCCTAGCAACAATGACACCACCAGCCAGAAGTATCCCGGCCCCGGCAGGTTCAACAGCACCCCCAGAACCGGCGCGGCCAGCACCAGCGGCAGCCCGGTGGTAATCCAATGGGCCAGCGATTTGATGCTGATCACTGCCTCCAGCGGCAGCGGCGCGGTCGCGAGTAGATCGAGCGATCCGTCCTCCCAGTCAAGCGCCAACAGCCGGTCCAGCGACAGCAGGCACGCCAGCAGAGCGCCCAGCCACAGAACTCCCGGCGCAATGGTCGACAGCAACGACGACTGTGGCCCCACGCTGAAGGGGACCATGACTGTCACGATCAGGAAAAACGCCAGGCCCAGACCAAACCCGCCACCGGCGCGGAACGACAGTTTCAGGTCGCGTGACAACAGGGCAATCACAGGTAGGCCTCCATATCGGCGACATCACGCGGACGGGCCTTGAACGGGCCGACGTCCAGCACGTCACCATCCAGGCCGAGGTCGATATGGGTGGCGATCAGCGCCGAGCCACCCTGCCCCAGATGCGCCCGCACCGCATCGGCGAACATCGTTACGGCGGACACGTCCAGCGATACAGTCGGTTCGTCCAGCACCCAGTTCGGCCGCCCGGTGACCAGCAGCCGCGACAGCCCCAGCCGGCGTTTCTGCCCGGCGCTTAGATTACCGGCATGGCGGTCTGCCAGATCGCCCAGAGCATAGGCCTCCAGCGCCGGGGCGATGGAGCCCGCGCCGAACACGCGGGCCCAGAAGGTCAGATTCTCGGTCACCGTCAGCGTCGGTTTGATGCCGTCGGAATGCCCGGCATAGGCAATGGTTTCCTCGGCCCCGTCGATCTGTCCCGCAACCGGCGGCTGCAGCCCCGCCACCGTGCGCAACAGCGTGGTCTTGCCGATGCCATTGGGTCCGCGCAGGATCAGCGCCCGTCCAGCCGCCAGTTCGAACGACAGGTTCTCCAACACGGGAACACCGCCGCGCGTGATACTCAGATCGGTGACAGTCAGGGTCATGGGGGGTCGCTTACCGGATGGAACAGAGAGGCAGAAGGCGCATATCGCCTCAGATCGGCACAACCGCCAGCGCCACCCGGCGGCCTTCGGTCAGTAGCACGTTGTAGGTGCGGCAGGCCGCAGGTGAATTCATCGTCTCGACCCCCATGCCCGCATCTTCGATCGCGCGGCGCAGATCGGCGGGAATATGGGCGATCTCGGCCCCGGTGCCGATCAGCAGCACGTCAATGCTGCCGGCCAGATCCAGAAGCACCTCCCTGTCGTCCAGTCCGCCCCATCCACGGGTGCCCGCCGGCCCGGTGATCAACGCGCCGTCGATCCGCGTGCCTCCGACCCGGAAAAACCCGGCACCATAGCCATCGACCGGTTCGGCATCGGTATAGGTGACTTCGTTCAGTCGCATCTGTGCGCCCCTCAATCCAAAACCGGCAGGCCCGTGACGACCGCCAGCCCCACCACCCCATAGGCGATCCAGCGATACGCCCTCTCGCGATTGGGGTCAAACAGCGACTGGCCAATTAGCGTGGTGGCCAGATAGGGCACCGACAGTAGCAACGCCGTCGACATCACGGGCGCGGTCGCGCGCCCGGACAGCACTAGGTTGGCCACCAGCACCAGATCCAGCGCCGACAGGAACAGAATCGTATTGGCACGCACGGCATGGGCGCTACGCGCATTCGCGAGGTAAAAGATGATCACCATCGGGCCGGTCAACCCTGTTATGCCGCCAATTGTCCCCGCCGCGCCGCCGATGGCCACCCGTCCGGGCCAGCCCAGCCTGCCATGCCAGCGCCAACCGGTAACCACGGCCGCCAGAGTCGCCGCGACAATCCCGGTGGCCAGCCAGCGCACGACAACCGGGTCCAGCAGACCCAGCACCCACAGTCCGACCGGCACCATGATCGCCGCCGACACCGCCAGCCAGGCGACCTCGGGCTTGTCCGCCACCGACCAGGCACGCGGGACCAGCGCCGCCGTGGAAAAGATGCCCGCGGTGGCGAGGATCAGGATCACCTCGGTCATCGGCAGGAATTGCGCGGCGACCGGAACAAAGATCAGCGCGGTGCCGAACCCCGTGAACCCGCGCACCAGCCCAGCTCCGGTAATGGTGACGATCAGCCAGCCCAAACCCGGCGTAGCCAGGGCCTGGGCAAGGATTTCAGGCATCGACATTGGCAAACTGGTTGCCAGATGTATTGGACGGCTTTGACCAGTCGCGTTTCACGCCGAGGTACAGCAGTATCGACGAAGCGACAAAGATCGACGAATAGGTTCCCACGATCACGCCCCAGATCATCGCAAAGACAAAGCCGCGGATCACGTCGCCGCCCAGCACATAGAGCGAAATCAGCGCCAGCAGCGTGGTGACCGAGGTCATGACCGTCCGGCTGAGGGTTTCGTTAATCGACAGGTTCAGCACTTCCGCCAGAGACAGCTTCTTGTATTTGCGCAGGTTTTCCCGCACCCTGTCAAAGACGACAACGGTATCGTTCAGCGAATAGCCCACGATGGTCAGCAGCGCCGCGATGATGGCAAGGTCGAATTTGATCTGCAGTTCCGAAAACACACCGATGGTCAGAACCACATCATGGATCAGGGCCGCGACGGCCCCCAGCGCGAATTGCCATTCGAACCTCAACCAGATGTAGACCAGCACCGCCGCAATGGCCAGCGCCACGGCCAGAATAGCCGTTTGCACCAGCTCGCCCGAGACTTTCGGACCGACAGATTCGACCGAGATGATCCGGATATCGGGTACGACGGTTTTCAGCGCCTCGTGCACCTGTGTCGTGCTTTGAGCCGAGACCGACTCTTCGCCGTCCTGCGCCTGAATGCGGATCATGGCGACGTTTTCATCGTCGCCAAAGGTCGGGTCAAAGATCTCGGTGATGGTAACATCGCCCAGGCCCAGCGTATCGATCGCCCCGCGGTAAGCGGCGACATCAACGGCTTGCGTGCTTTCGACACGGATGGTCGTGCCACCGCGAAAGTCGATGCCAAAGTTCAGCCCCTGAAAGAAGAAGGACGCCATCGCCACCACCATCATCAAGGCAGAAGCGCCAAGCCAGATCTTCCACCGCTTGAAGAAGTCGAACTTGGTTTCGGGGGCTACCAGTTTCAGTCGCATGTCACACCTCGATCGTCTTGGGACGGCGGCGTTCGAACCAGATCACGATCATCAGCCGCGTGACGAAGATCGCTGTAAAGACCGAAGTCAGAATGCCCAGTCCAAGGGTGATGGCAAAGCCGCGCACCGGGCCGGAGCCCATCGCAAAGAGGATCACGGCGGTGATGAAAGTAGTGATGTTGGCATCCAGAATGGCCGACAGCGCCTTTTCATAGCCCAGTTCGATGGCGCGGGCGGGGCCACGCGCGGTCTTGAGCTCTTCTCGAATCCGCTCGAAAATCAGGACGTTGGCGTCCACCGCCATACCGACCGTCAGCACGATCCCGGCAATACCCGGCAGCGTCAGCGTCGCACCGATCGTGCTGAGCAGTCCAAAGATCAGCGCGATGTTCAGGATTAGAGCGACGTTGGCAAACAGTCCGAACAATCCGTAGCTGAGCGCCATGAACGCCAGCACGGCGGCAAAGGCGACGCCAGTGGCGATCTTGCCTGCATCGATACTGTCCTGTCCCAGTTCGGGACCGATGGTGCGCTCTTCGAGAAACTCCAGCCCCGCAGGCAGCGCACCTGCGCGAAGCAGTACGGCCAGATTGGTGCTCTCCTCGACAGTGAAACGCCCGGTGATAATGCCCGAGCCACCGGGGATATGCGCCTGGATCACCGGGGCGCTGATCACCTCGTCATCCAGTACGATGGCAAAAGGCGCGCCGATGTTGTCGCGGGTATAGTCGCCGAACTTGCGCGCGCCGGACGTGTTGAAGGTAAAGCTGACCGCCGGACGTCCGTTCTGGTCAAAGGACGGCTGCGCGTTGGTGAGTTCCTCCCCGGTCACGACCGGGGCAGATTCGATGATGTAATAGATGCCTTCTTCGTCCAGCGACGGCACCAGCTTGTTGCCGACACCGGGGGCGTCGCTGGCGTTTGTGGTGCGCCCGACGACGGGATTAAAGGTCAGCTGCGCAGTGGTGCCAATGATGTCCTTCAGCTCGGCCGCGCTGCCGATGCCTGGCACCTGGATCAGGATTCGGTCGGTTCCCTGACGCTGGATCGTCGGTTCGCGAGTGCCAACTTCGTCGATCCGTCTACGAATGATTTCAAGAGCTTGCCGGACGGTTCTGTCATCCGAGGCGAGCTTTTCCGCCTCCGACAGGGTCACCACGATCTCGGCGCCCTGACCGCTGACAGTGATGTCGGTGGCGCCCGCGCCGGTCAGGGTGGTGACCGGCCGCGCAAGGCCGCGCACCACCTCCAGCGCGCGGGTCATGCCGTCGGGATTACCGATGCGAATCCGGATCTCGTCGGGGGCGGAGGGCTGTTTGCGGATGGTGCCGACGGTGGCGCGTTCTGGGCGCAGGGCATCGCGGATCTCGGGCCACATGGCCTCCATCCGGCTGGCATAGACATCGCCCACCTGCACCTCGGCCAGCAGATGCGCGCCGCCGCGCAGGTCGAGGCCGAGGTTGACCAGCGAGGCGGGCATCCACGTGGGCCATTGTTCGGCCATCGCCAGCCGCGCCGGCGTCTCGCCGGCCAGCTCGATCTCGGCCCAAGCGTCGTTCGACTGCTCGACGCGAGTGTAGAACGCATTCGGCAGGGCCATCAGCAAACCGGCCGCGCAGACCAGTGCGATCAGCACCCGTTTCCACAGATCAATATGCAGCATTGCCCTGCCTTTTGAAGAGGTTACGAGGCGTGGTTACTTTGCCGGTTCGGTCTTGTTCAGGACCTGCGCGATGGTCGATTTGACCACGCGAACTTTGATCCCTTCGGCAATTTCCACCTCAAGCTCACCGTCTTCCTTGACCTTGGAGACCTTGCCGATCAGGCCGCCTTGGGTGATCACCTGATCGCCACGGCGCAGCGCCTCGACCATGGCCTGATGTTCCTTGACCTTTTTCTGCTGCGGCCGGATCAACAGGAAATACATGATCGCGAAGATCAGGATGAGCGGGAGAAACTGGCCGATTGCGCCTGCGTCCATGGGGTGTTCCTTTTGGTCAGAGCGGCGGGACATTCCCCGCGAAATTTGGCCGGAACCTATGCGCAGACGGGGGGGTTTGCAAGGCACAGGCGAGGGTTTGTTCCTGCCGTTATGTACCGGGCTGAAGCCGGGGTTTGACCGTTTTGTACCAAACTTCGGGGCCGAACTGCGCCTTGGCAGTGACGCGGGTCCGCGTCATGGTGTGAGCGAACGGTAAAGGACACTCCGCCGCGTGCAGACATATTTAACCTTTGTGACCCACCCGCTGCTCTGGGTGTTCCTCGGCCTGCTGATCGGGGTCTACCTGATCCTCTGGGTAACCTCGCTGAAGGTGCCCGCAGGATCGACTTCACTTTCCCGGCTTCAAAAGAAACTCGGGACCGAAGGACTGAACCCTCGGTTGTTCCTGATTTGCGTGATGTTGTGGCTGGTGATTTTCCTGCTGCTCTTTGCCGGGCTGTTGGTCCAGATCATGGACGTCATCCGGATCGCTGGACCAACAGACACAACCGATCAAATTGACTGGCGGTTTGCAGTCGCCAAGCTGACCGCGATGACCGCAGTTCTGGCCGCAGTGGTCGCGTTTCCTGTGACGCTGGTCCGACTGGGACAGACCCGCGCGCAGACCATAATAGCTGATCGCACCCAAATCATCGGACAGACAAACAGTGCAGCCGAATTGCTCGGATCCCCGTCCGAAACAGTAAGGATTGCGGCGCTCTACAACCTGTACGAACTTGGTCAGCATCCTACGGCCGATTTTGAAATGGTATCGGGGGTTTTAGCATCCCACATTCGTCATCTTTGTTCAAAACGGGCAATCATCTGCTTTCCGGATCCCACGCCTCCGGTCGAGGCAGGCGTTCACAGTCGCGCATATGCAAAAGTAACGGATCATGAAAGGTGGATGCGCGACAAAGCGATTAAGGATTGGGTCAAGACGTTGGCTCCGCCCTCTGATGAGCTTCAGACTGCTATTACCCTGTTCGGAAGCTTGCCCAGGAAGGAGAGACTGCGCCCAAACTTTCAAGGCTGCAACTTTCAGAAAGTCCGTTTCGTCAGGACCAACTACAGCCAGTGCAATTTCCAAGGGGCTGTATTTGACGGAGTCAGATTCGAAAACGCAGTGTTCGATCGCAGCGATTTTGAGGGCCTCTCGAACCGCTACAGAGCAGGTTGTGACGGGACGCAGTACTATGTATTTGGCGGATGTTCTGCACGCGGCACGATAGCAACAGGCACAACGTTCTCCAATTGCAAACTCGACGGCATGGTGTTCGACGGTGGCACCCTGATCGACTGTAACCTCGAAAACTGCAAGCTTCAGGGTGCCTCGTTTCAGTATACAACACTCAGGGGCTGCTCCCTGACGAAATGCCTGATTGTCGGAGCTTGGTTTGCCAACACCAGCTTTGTTGATGGAACCGAGTTTAGTGGATGCACCGTTTACGCGGTCGATGAGCGCGCAGACAGTTTCAAGGCGTTATGCCGCTCCTGTACGTTTCCTGACAATAACTCACCGTTCGGCTTGTACACGGTCACACAGGCATGGATTAAGTCGGTAAACGGATGAGTTCCAAACCAATACGCCTTAAGGCATAAGGCGGTAAAAATGATTCACCAAGGACGCCCGAGATGCACGATATCCGCCTGATCCGTGAAAATCCGCAAGCTTTCGATGCCGCGCTGGGGCGGCGGGGGGATGCGCCCGTATCGGCGGCTCTGCTGGCGCTGGACGAGGCGCGCCGCGCCAAGATCCTGGCGGCCGAGACGCTGCAGGCGGAGCAGAACAAGGCCGCCAAGATGATCGGCGCGGCCAAGGCCAAGGGCGATGAGGCCGAATTCGAACGGCTGCGCGCCGAGGTGGCGGCGAAGAAGGCCGAGACCGCGCAGTTGCAGAACGAGGCCAAGGCGCTGGACGCGGAGCTGACCGACAAGCTGGCGCGGATTGCCAACCTGCCGGCCGAGGATGTGCCGGACGGTGCCGATGAGGGTGACAACGTGGAGGTGCGCCGCTGGGGCGATCCGCGTGATTTCGGCTTTGCGCCCAGGGAGCATTTCGAGATTGCCGGCGTGGCGGCCTCGATGGATTTCGAGCTGGGCGCCAAGATTTCCGGCGCGCGGTTCGTGGTTCTGCGCGGCGCGGTGGCGCGGATTCACCGGGCGCTGGGGCAGTTCATGATCGACACCCATGTGGACGAAAACGAGCTGACCGAGGTGCAGACTCCGGTTCTGGTGCGCGACGAGGCAATGTATGGCACCGACAAGCTGCCGAAGTTCGGCGACGACAGTTACCAGACCACCAATGGCTGGTGGCTGATCCCGACGTCCGAGGTGCCGCTGACCTATTCGGTGGCGGGCGACATTCTGGACGAGAGCGCCCTGCCGCTGCGGATGACCGCGCATACGCAGTGTTTCCGGTCAGAGGCCGGGTCGGCGGGCAAGGATACCGCCGGCATGCTGCGCCAGCACCAGTTCGAAAAAGTGGAGATGGTCTCGGTGACCCATCCCGATGCCTCCGACGAGGAACAACAGCGGATGCTGCGATGTGCCGAGGATCTGCTGGAGCGGCTGGGGGTGCCCTATCGCACGGTGGTGCTGTGCACCGGCGACATGGGGTTCGGAGCGCGGCGCACCTTTGACATCGAGGCCTGGCTGCCCGGGCAGGACACCTATCGAGAGATTTCGTCCGTCTCCACGACCGGCGATTTCCAGGCGCGGCGGATGAATGCGCGGTTCCGCCCCGACGGCGGCGGCAAGCCGGAGTTCGTGCATACCCTGAACGGGTCGGGGCTGGCGGTGGGGCGCTGCCTGATCGCGGTGCTGGAGAACGGTCAGAACGAAGACGGGTCGGTCACTCTGCCGGCGGTGCTTGCCCCCTATCTTGGCGGCAATACCACGCTGACGGCGGCGGGTGCGCTGGCCTGAGCCACCAACCGCGCCGGGCCAGTCATGGCCCGGCGCCACCGGTCATTTCCTGCCTTTCTTGGCCTTCTTGCCTTTCTTGGATTTCGACTTTGACGTCTTGTCCTTGGCGGCCTTGGCCATTTCCTTGTCTTTCTTGGCTTTCTTCGTGGCCTTCTTGGCTTTCTTCTTGGCCTTTTCCTTGGCTTTGGAGAACATCTCGTCCAGTTGCTTGGCCTTTTTCTGCGCCTTGGCGGCCTTGGCCTTGGCCTTGGCTTTCTTGCGCGCCTTGGCTTCGGCGGCGGCCTCGGCAGCGGCCTGGCGGGCGGCTTCGGCCTCCAGCACCTGTTCGGCGGCCTGGGGCAGGACTTCCGCCTGTTGCGCCTCTTTCGCGGCTTTCTCGGCGGCCCGCGCCTTGGCTGCGGTGGTGGTGGTCCGGGCCTTGGGTTTGGCCGCCGGGGCGGCGGCGGTGGTCCGGGCCCCGGGTTTAGCTGCAGCGGCGGCGCCGCCGATCATCTCTTTGGCCGCGGCGATCAGGACCGGCGCCCTGAGCGCGCCGATGCCCGTGACCTGAATCAGATCCTCCGGCGTGGCTGCGGCGATTTTCTCGGCTGTCGCCAGTCCGGCCTTTTTCAGGTTTTGCGCCATGACGGGGCCGACGCCGCGCAGGTCTGTGACTGAGGTCATTTCGGGTCCTTCTTGTTGATCCAGAGACAGAAGGAAGCCGCGCGACCGCAGATCTGACCCGCCGGGCTCCCTCCCATGGGTTCAAACTGTATATACAAGAAATATACGTTCTGGCAAGCGGCGGCTGTTTTGCCGCTGGACTACGGCGGTGTCAGCCGGTGCCGAGGGCCGCGCCCCCCGCCCTGTCGCCGCCGCGCCCCGTTGCGCCGGCCCGGGGGAAGGGCACCAGACGCTGCTGGTCCTCGTCCCAGAGCTTGAGGTTCAGTGCCGCCACCGCCTCCGCGAACTTGATGCGGCGTAGCTGGTATTCCGGCGGCAGGTTGTAGTGACAGGCGCGCAACCGGTAGCTGGGGATACGCGCATTGAAGTGGTGGATGTCGTGCAAGGTGATGCAGGCCACCGCGTGATCGAACCATGCGCCGAAATCGAGGCAGGACGACCCCTGCAGCGCCGCCTGCACCGGGTCGAGATCGGGGCGGCGGTCCCAGTAGGTGTCCTCGAAGTTGTGCTGCAGGTAGACGAGGAACACGCCCAGCATCCCCCCCAGCATCGAGAAGGCGAAGTAGACGCCCAAGCCCGCCCATCCCGAAAGCGCGTAGAGCGTGCCGAGCCAGACCAGGATCGCCAGGTTGTGCAGCAGCACACCGCGCGCGCCGAACCGGGTGGTGTTCTTGGGCCAGCGGTAGCGGATGAAATAGGTAAAGAAGGCGCCGATCGGGATCAGCACGAAGGGATTGCGGTAAAGCCGGTATTGCAGCCGGGTCCAGAAGCCCGCCGCGTTCCATTCCCGCAGGGTCATGGTGTTGATCTCGCCGGTTTCGCGGTGGTCGAGGTTCCCTACGCCGGCGTGGTGCAGGTTGTGGTTCTGCTTCATCACCTCGAAGGGCGCGAAGGTAAAGGGCGACACGGCGTGGCCCGCCCATTCGTTCTGGGCCCGCGTTTCGAACATCGAATGGTGGCCGAAGTCGTGTTGCAGCACGTACATGCGCACCGCCGAAAACGCGTGCACGATGCCGGCCGGTAGCATGATGTACCAGGCGTCCATGTAAGCGATGGCGAGATAGAGCGAGCCGAAATAGACCGCGAAGGTGGCGCCGAGGCTGAGCGCGGCAAGCCGGTTGTCCTGTTTGGCGTATTGGCGGGTATAGGTACGAAGGTCCATGGATCGCCCCGTGAAATACATATACTGGCACCCCGGCGGATGGCCGGTGAACCGAGTCAGAATACGAGGTAAGTGTCGCGCATGCGGCGACAAGAGGCAAGCGGCGGAAAACCGCAGGTTTCCGTGGCTTTGCCGCGCCGGGGTGCCTAGAAATTCGGCGCGCTCAGGCTCAGCACGCCGACCTGTTCCAGCCCCTGCAGCACCGCGTCCACCGCGACGGTGGCCAGGATCAGCCCCATCACCCGGCTGACCACGCTGGCGCCGGTATCGCCGATCAGCCGGTGAATGCGGCTGGCCAGCAGCAGCAGCACAAAGGTCAGCCCCAGCACCACCAGCAGCAGCGCCGCCGTGATCGCCTGATCGGTGAGGGAAATGCGGTGGTTGTCGGTCAGGATCACCACCGCAAGGATGGCGCCCGGCGAGGCGATAGAGGGCATCGCCAGCGGGAAGACGGCACCGGAAAGGTCCTCGGATTCCGCCTCTTCGATCTCGGCCTGCGGTTTCGACTCGCCAAAGATCATGGTCAGCGCGAACAGAAACAGCACGATGCCGCCGGCGATCTGAAAAGCGCCGAGGCGCAGCCCGATGGATTCCAGCAGCAGCTGGCCCGCGACGAGGAAGAACAACAGCACCAGCGTCGCCGTGATCACCCCCCGCAGGGCGAATTTCGCATGCAACCGGGCCGGCACCGAGGCGGCGGCATAGAGGAACACCGGGATCGTGCCCACCGGGTCGATGACCACGAAGAGGGTGACGAAGTCGCGCAGGATCTGGGCGGTGTCCATGGTACTCTCTCACGTTTAGTGCGACTTGCATTGCTCAATAGAAGCAGGATTCATAGGCCTTTTTTGCCAAACTCCAAGTTATCGAAGGCCGGTAGCTTGATGACCATACTTTGTTCGCCGCAAGCAGAAAACTCCGCCATGTACGCCGTCCACAGAGCCACTATTGATTCAGTGTCGTCAAACTCCTCTCCCTCCACGCGCAAGTGGAACGCCGGTTCAAAGTCCAAATCTCCTAGTAACCTCAAAGACACGTTTCCATCGACAAGAACTGGCCTTTCGCTCATCATGCGAGGCTCAATCACCTTTGTGATCTCGTCTTCCCGGTAACTTAGGCAGCCACGATTGCGCTCAATAAACAGATCGGTTTCGATCAATGTCACGTTGAAGAACCAAGCCAGGTAGCGGCCAAGTGTGGTTTTACCGGAGCCGGCCCTCCCATCGATCGCAATAATCTTGGGTGGAATGTCTTGTAGAATACCGGCGATTGCGCTGGCCGCTACGTCGTAACCCTCTGGAACCATTGCTGTCTGGCGCACCGTATCGTCACTGCGTTGCATCCGAACAAAACCAACTCATTGCCATTTGGAAATCGTTTCGTCCAACCGCCGCGTCGTGACATTTGAACAGCGCTACTTGGTCAGCTTGCCTTCGCCGCGCCAGCCCTTGGCGTTGATCAGGATCAGCCGCTTGTCGTTGACCACGTAGAGGTCAAAACGCGGGTTGGCGTAGTTGATGCAGCGGGTACCGTCCCTGTAGAACCGGTAGCTGGGCGCGTCGAAGTTACCGTTGGAGGTGCGATAGGTGTAGCTGCCGTTCTTTTTGTAGACCTCGGTGCCGTCACCGTCGAACCTGACCTTCTTGCCCGGTAGCAGTTTCTGCAGGTAGGCGTCATTGACGCGCTGGTCGCCGGAGTGGGTGTTCCACTTGATCCGGGGCGGCTTGTCGGGGCAGGCGGCGAATGCGGGGGTTGCCGCGACCAGAACGGCGGCAGCAATAGCGGCTGTAAATTTCATTAAAAAATCTCCTGAACCGGTAAATACCGGATCAGGATAGGCACAAGGCGGGGCACCTGACAACAGTGGCCTTGCCCGGCCCCTAGTCGCGTCGCCCCTCGATATGCTTGCGCAGCTTGGAGGGGCCGGATTTCTTTTTGCCCTTGTAGGGGTTCTTGTCCCCCTGCCCGCGCATGGTCAGCCGGATCGGCGTGCCCGGCATGTCGAAATCATTGCGCAGCCCGTTGACCAGATACCGCGTATAGCTGGCAGGCATCTTGTCGGGGTGCGAGCACATCACCACGAATCCCGGAGGCCGTGTCTTGGCCTGGGTCATGTAGCGCAGCTTGATCCGCTTGCCCTGCGGCGCGGGGGGCGGGTGCTGTTCCAGCATGCCGGTGAGCCAGCGGTTGAGCTGGGCGGTGGTCACCCGGCGGTTCCAGACGTCATAGGCGCGCAGGATGGCGTCATGCAGCCGGTCGAGGCCCCGGCCCGTCTTGGCCGAGACGGTGATCAGCGGCGCACCGCGCAGTTGCGGCAGCAGCCGGTCGAAGGCTTCCTTGAGGTCGCGCAGTTTCTCCTGCTTGTGCTCTTCGACGTCCCATTTGTTGACGGCGACCACCACGGCGCGGCCTTCGCGTTCGGCGAGGTCGGCGATGCGCAGGTCCTGCTGTTCAAAGGGGATCGCGGCGTCGAGCAGCACCACCACGACCTCGGCGAATTTGACCGCGCGCAGCCCGTCGGAGACCGAGAGTTTCTCAAGCTTCTCCTGCACCTTGGCCTTTTTGCGCATACCGGCGGTGTCAAAGATCCGCATCGGCGTGCCGTTCCAGTCCATGCGCAGGCTGATGGCGTCGCGGGTGATGCCGGCCTCTGGGCCGGTGAGCAGGCGGTCTTCACCGAGGATCTTGTTGATCAGCGTCGATTTGCCGGCGTTGGGGCGGCCTACCACGGCCACCTGCAGCGGCTTGTCGGCGGTGGGCAGCACCGGGCCCTGGGAGATCTCGTCCTCTGCGCCGGGGGTATCGTCATCGTCAGAGACGGCGACGTCGGTCTCGGGCATGTCCTGTGCGGTCTGGTCTTCGAGCGCGTCGGCGATCGGCATCAACTGGCTGTAGAGGTCGTTCAGCCCCTCGCCATGTTCGGCGCTAAGCCGCACCGGTTCGCCCAGACCGAGGCTGTAGGCCTCGATCACGCCGGCGTCGGCGGCGGCACCTTCGGCCTTGTTGGCGGCGAGGATGACATGGGCGGAGCGTTTGCGCAGGATGTCAGCGAACATCTCGTCGGTGGGCGTGAGGCCGGTGCGGGCGTCGATCATGAACAGGCAGACATCGGCCATGTCGACGGCCCGTTCGGTCAGCCGCCGCATCCGGCCCTGCAGCGAATCGTCGGTGGCGTCCTCAAGCCCGGCGGTGTCGATGACGGTGAACCGCAGGTCGCCCAGGCGCGCCGCGCCCTCGCGCAGGTCACGGGTGACGCCCGGCTGATCGTCGACCAGCGCCAGGCGTTTGCCGACGAGACGGTTGAACAGGGTGGATTTGCCCACATTGGGGCGGCCCACAATGGCGAGGGTGAAGGACATGGCGCAGTGGCTTTCGAAAACTCAAGTGCGCCCTTTAGCGCATTCGCGCGTCAACGGAAAGCGTGCAGTTGCCCTTTGGCCGAGACAACGTAAAGCGTGCCGTCCGCCACCACCGGCGGCGCGGCGGCGCCTCCGGGGATCTGGGCAGTGCTGACCAGCGTGCCGTCGGTGGGGTTGAAAAACCGCACAAGCCCGTCGCCCGAGGCGACGATGACGCGGCCTCCGGCCAGAATGGGGCCATGGTTGGAATAGCTGGGACCGCGTTTTCGCGGCTTGTCCTTGAGATAGCCCGGCAGGTCGGTGGCCCAGATCACCGCCCCGTCCGAGGCGCTGAGGCGGACCAGCTGGGCGCGGTCGGAGACCAGAAACAGGCTGTCGCCGGCGGGCCAGACCGGCCCCATCGCGCCCTCGCGCGCGGTCCAGATGCGTTCGCCCGAGTCGGCCTCAAAGGCGACGGTGCGGCCCGAATGGTTGCCTGCATAGACCCGGCTGCCGACGATGACCGGCGCGCCGGTGACGTCGGTGATCTGCGACACCGCGCGGCCCTTGCGCTGACCGGCGACCGACGCGCTCCAGCGGGTCACGCCGCCCCTGCGGAAGGTGGCGATCAGGTCGCCCGAGCCAAAGGCGAAGATCGACAGGTCCGAGCTGAGCGCCGGGGCCGGTGCGCCGAGCACGTTGCCGATGCTGGGGGCGGCCGCGATCTGCCACAGAATGCGGCCATCGTCGATGTTGATGGCCCAGCCGGTATCGTCGCCCGCAACGAGGTAGAGAATGCCGTCGCGCACGGTGGGCGCGCCGGAGCCGGTGGCTTCGAGCCGCTGCTGCCAGCGCTGGTTGCCGGTCTTGGCGTCCAGCGCGGTCAGCAGGCCGAAGCCGGATGAGATGTAGAGCGTGCCGTCCGCAAAGGCGAGACCGCCGCCGGTGGCCTGGCCTTCGCTGTCAGCGGGGCTGAGCAGCTCCTTGCTCCAGACGACCCCACCGGAGGGTGTCACGGCGGAGACCCGCGCCCCGGAATCGAGCGTGTAGACCAGCCCTCCGCCGACCACGGGGGCAGCGTTGATGCGCTGGCGGCGGCTGTTGCCAGAGCCGATCGAGGTGGCCCAGGCCGGTTGCGGCGCCGCCCGCAGCGCCGGGTGAGCGACACGGAAGGTCGGCGTGCCAAACGACTGCGTCCATTCGGCGTTGGTTGTCTGCGACGGCAGGCTGATCGGACGAGAGCCGGGGATTTCGGCGATGGGTGCGTTTTCGTCCCCGCCCGACAGCGACCGGATGTCTTCACGCTCGCCAACCAGGATGACCTCGGGTTCGCTGCAGGCGGCCAGCAGCAGGGCAGAGCTGAGCGCCAGTACCGGCGCAAGGGCGGGGGTAGCGCGGGAAAGGGAAAACGCTGGGATCATCTGGGTTTGCCTGTCCTGTCTGTCTTGCCTGTCTCGGGTGTCTTTTGTCTGCTGCGGGCCCGATCCGTCAGCCCTGCTGGGTCGGCGCGGTACCGCCCAGCGCCACGATCATCTGTGTGGCGCGCTGGCGCAAGGCATTATCGGCCTCGGCATCCGATGCGATGGACTGAAACCGGGAAATCGCGGCCTCGGTGTCGCCGTCGGTGATGTCGAGCAGCGCCAGTTGTTCCTCGGCCAGCAGGCGCAGCGGCGCGCCGGGCTTGGCCAGCGCCTCGAACTGGGGACGCCGCTCGGTGGTGGACAGGGTGTCGGCCTGTAGGGTCAGCGCCTTGAAGGCGGCGATGTCACGGTAGATCTGCGGCAGATCGCCATCGACAGCGACCACCTCGAGCGCGGCCACCGCGCCGGGGATGTCGTCGGAGCCGGTGCGCGCGCCGGCGACCAAGAAGCGGCGGATCGCCTCGCCACCGCCGGACTCGGCCTGAATGGCCGCCAGCCGTTCAACCCGCGCCGACGCGCCGTCAACGGCGAGCGCCTCGATCATCGCGTCGCCCAGCGCCTGCGCGGCGGCGATTTCGCTGGCCTTGCGGTATTCGTTGTATGCCGCGCCGCCGACAATGGCCACGACCACCAGAACGGCGATCCAGCCATAGCGCCGGATCATCGCGAACATCCGGTCCCGGCGGACCTCGTCGGTCACTTCTTCGATGAAACTGTCGGTATCGCTCATGATCTGTCCCTGTGCGGCCCGCTGCAGGAAAGAACCGGACCCGCCAAGGCCCTGCCATTTCCGAAACAATTCGGGCGAGATGCCCCCTATTACCCCGCATCCGCAGGCAAGCCAAGTGGCGCAAAGTCGCCGTAAGGGCACAAAATCCAGGCAACTCGCAAACTGTGGCGAAAAAAATCTATCTGAACTGGTTAGTTTAGTCTGGACACGCCCTATATGAAAGCTCAAGCCGCAGCATAACCGGAATTACACCGGTCGCTGACGATCCGACTGAGAGGCGTATAATGCGATTGATCCCGATGCTCACCGCGATACTGGTGACGGTTGCCCTGTATGTCGCGGTATTCGAGCGCGATGCGCTGACGGCCTTTGCCCGCAACGGGGTGCAGGCGCAGCCCGAACAGACCTCCGCCTCTGCCTCTGCCTCTGCCGCGAACGACACCGCCACCGATGCGCCGGTGCCGGACGGGCAGGCACAGGGGCCGGTGATGGGTGTCGTGGTGCTGCGGTCCGAGGCGACGTCGATCGACAGCGCGGTGGTGCTGCGCGGCGAGACGCGCGCGGCGCGGCAGGTCGAGGTACGGGCGGAGACCAGCTCTCCGGTGGTGTCGGAACCGCTGCGCAAGGGCGTCTTTGTCGACAAGGGCGACGTGCTGTGCGAACTGGATCCCGGCACCCGGCAGGCTGCGCTGGCGCAGTCCAAGGCCGCGCTGGCCGAGGCGCAGGCCCGCGTGCCAGAGGCGCGGGCGCGGTTGGACGAAGCCTATGCCAAGCTGGAAGAGGCGCAGATCAATTTCCGCGCCCGCGACAAGCTGATCGAGGGCGGATACGCGTCCGAGACGCAGCTGATCGCGGCCCGCGCCGAAGTGCAGAGCGCAACGGCCGGGATTGAAGCGGCCAAGGCCGGGCTGGAGGCCACCGCATCGGGCATCGAGGCGGCGCAGGCTAATGTGGCCGTGTCCGAGCGCGAGATCGACCGGCTGACCATCGAAGCGCCCTTTGCCGGGCTGCTGGAATCGGACACTGCCGAGCTGGGCAGCCTGATGCAGGCCGGATCGCTCTGTGCCACCATCGTACAGCTGAACCCGATCAAGGTCGTGGGCTATGTCCCCGAAACCCAGGTGTCGCGGGTGTCGGTCGGCGCCGTGGCGGGGGCCGAGCTGGCCACCGGCGAGCGGGTGCAGGGCCGGGTCACTTATATCAGCCGGACGGCGGATATGGTGACCCGCACCTTTGAGGTGGAAATCACCGTGCCCAACGACGATCTGCGGGTGCGCGACGGTCAGACCGCGGCGATCGCCATTTCGGCGGCGGGCACCACGGCGCACCGGCTGCCGGCCTCGGCGTTGACGCTGAACAACGATGGCAGGCTGGGCGTGCGCACGGTGGATGACAGCAATACCGTGCGCTTTGTGCCGGTCGGCCTGCTGCGCGACACCGTCGAGGGAGTCTGGGTCAGCGGGTTGGAGGACAAGGCAAATGTCATCGTGGTCGGGCAGGAGTTCGTCACCGACGGGGTGACGGTCCGACCGACTTTCCGGGAGATTTCCCAATGACCGGAATGGTGTCATGGGCCGCCGACCGGGCGCGGATGGTTTTGGCGTTCATCGTCATCTCGCTGCTGGTCGGCGGTTTTGCCTATGTCAGCCTGCCCAAGGAGGGTGAACCGGACATCGAGATTCCGGTTCTTTTCGTTTCGGTCCAGTTTCCCGGCATTTCCGCCGAGGACAGCGAGAGCCTGCTGATCCGGCCAATGGAGACCGAACTGGCCGATCTGGACGGGCTGAAGAAGATGACCGCGACGGCGGCCGAGAACTATGCCGGCATCGTGCTGGAGTTCGACTTTGGCTGGGACAAGACCGCGATCACCGCCGACGTGCGCGACGCGATGAATTCGGCGCAGGTGGAATTCCCCGAGGGCGCCGAGCAATACACGCTGAGCGAGCTGAACTTTTCGGAGTTCCCGATCGTTATCATCAACATGACCGGCGCGGTGCCGGAACGGACGATGGCGCGCATCGCCAAGCAGCTGCAGGACGACCTGGAATCTCTGGACGCGGTTCTGGAGGCCGGAATCGCGGGCAACCGCGACGAAATGCTGGAGGTGGTGATCGACCCGCTGCGGCTGGAGTCCTACAACGTGACCGCCGGTGAGTTGATCAGCGTGGTGCAGAACAACAATCAGCTGATCGCCGCCGGCGAGGTGCAGACCAAGCAGGGCACGTTTTCGGTCAAGATCCCGTCGTCGTTCAAGACCGCGCAGGATGTCTATCGCCTGCCGATCAAGACCAACGGCGACCGGGTTGTGACGCTGGGCGAGCTGGCGCAGATCAACTACACCTTCGAGGACCGCGAGGGCACCGCGCGTTTTGACGGCGAAAGCACCGTCGCGCTGCAGGTGGTCAAGCGCAAGGGCTACAACCTGATCGACACCGTCGAACTGATCAAGGAAACGCTGGCGAAGGCCCAGGCCAAGTGGCCGCCCGAGCTGCAGGTGGCGGTCGAGGTCGGCACCTCGAACGACCAGAGCCGGGTCGTGGGGTCGATGGTCAGCCAGCTGGAGGGCTCGGTCCTGACCGCCATCGCGCTGGTGATGATCGTGGTCCTGGCCTCGCTGGGCAGCCGCGCGGCGCTGCTGGTGGGTTTCGCGATCCCGACCTCGTTCCTCTTGTGTTTCGCGCTGCTGGCGATGATGGGCGTGTCGATTTCCAACATCGTGATGTTCGGCCTGATCCTGGCGGTGGGGATGCTGGTGGACGGCGCCATCGTGGTGGTGGAATACGCCGACAAGCGCATCAAGCAGGGCATTGGCCCGATGCACGCCTATGTCGAGGCGGCGCAGCGGATGTTCTGGCCTATCGTGTCATCGACCGCGACGACGCTGTGCGCGTTCCTGCCGATGCTGTTCTGGCCGGGTGTGCCGGGCGAATTCATGGGCATGCTGCCGGTAACCCTGATCTTTGTGCTGTCGGCCAGCCTGGTGGTGGCCCTGATATACCTGCCCGTCATGGGCGGGGTGAGCGGGCGGATGAGCCGGGTATTCGGCAATATCTCTGACTGGCTGCGGGCCGGCACGCCCTGGGTTGCGCGCGCGGCCCTGGTGCCCGTCGCGCTTTATGCGATGTTCGTGGGCGCGATGCAGTTGCTGAACCCGGCCTATGTGTTGCCTCGGGAACTGATCTATCCGCTTGACCCGGTTGCTGCGGGCAATATGCCAATGATCGGTTCCCTGTTCGGCGCCGCGGTCTTCATCCTTGCGGCCTTTGCCGCCTCGATCACGCTGGGCGCGGCCCGGATCGAACGGCCGCCGCGCCAGATCAAGACCAGCCGAGGCCATACGCCCTTCGGCTGGGTGATCAAGGCCATCGCGGGCAACCCGATCATGCCGGTCGTGTCCATCGTGGCGGTCTTTGCCGCCGTGTTCTATATTGCCGTGATCCTGTTCCCGGCCAGTTCCAGGGGCATCGAGTTCTTTGTCGATTCCGAACCCGAGCAGGCAACCGTCTATGTCCGGGCGCGGGGCAACCTGTCGCTGGCCGAAAAAGACGAGATGGTGCGCCAGACCGAAGAGGTGGTGCGGGCACACCCGGCGGTGGTCAACGTCTTTGCCTTCGCCGGCGAGGGCGGGCTGGACACCGGCGGGCCGGGCTCGACCTCGCCCAAGGATTCGATCGGCCAGGTTCAGTTCGAGATCATTCCCTGGGAGGACCGCCCAAAGGTCACCGAGCCGATGTTTGACGGCCGCTTTCAGCGCCAGGTCACCGCGCCGGAATTCGACGGCGATTTCGTGATCGACGAAATCAGCGCCGAACTGGCCAAGCTGCCCGGTTTCGTAGCCGAGATCTCGGCGCTGGAACAGGGACCGGGCGCCGGCAAGCCACTGCACTTGCGCCTGAAGGGCGATGGCTGGGACGATCTGAACGCGGCGGTGGAAACCGCCCGCGCGAAGTTCGATCAGACCCCCGGTCTGATCCTGATCGAGGACAGCCGCCCCCTGCCCGGCATCGACTGGCAGATCGACGTCGACGTGGAAAAGGCCGGGCGCTAGGGCGCCGATGTGGCCAGGGTCGGCGCCATGGTCCAGCTGGTGACGCGCGGCATCCTGCTCGACACGATGCGGGTCGATAGCTCGGACGAGGAAATCGAGATCCGCGCGCGGCTGCCCGAGGAGGACCGGGTGCTATCGACGCTGGACACGCTGAAGGTCCGCACCGCGGACGGGCTGGTGCCGCTGGCCAATTTCGTGACCCGGCAGCCGGTTGAGAAACTCGCCTCGATCAGCCGGGTCGACCAGCGGCGGTATTATGACGTCAAGGCCGATGTGACGCCGGGGCTGGTCAAGATCGTAAGCAAGGATCCCGACATCGGAGGCGAAACCCGGCTGGCGCTGGCCCGGCTGCTGGACGGCGATGCGCGGGCAACCGGACCAGTGGCCGAAACCCCCGACGGCAAACGCTATGACATCGTGCAGCTGACCGCCGACAGCGACGCGGCGAAAATCGCGGCTGCCCTGTCGGAAGGCGCGGCCCAGGCGGTGCCGGTCAACCCCAACGAACGCATCGCGCTGCTGAGCGAATGGCTGGACTCCGAGCCCTTTCCGGCCTCTGTGGAATGGGAATGGACCGGCGACCAGGAGAACCAAGCGGAAAGCCAGGCCTTCCTCAGCTCGGCCTTTGCCGCCGCGCTGGGGCTGATGTTCATCATCCTGCTGGCGCAGTTCAACAGCTTCTACAACTCGGTGCTGGTGCTGCTGGCGGTGGTGCTGTCGACAACCGGCGTGCTGATCGGCATGATGGTGATGAACCAGCCGTTCTCGATCATCATGACCGGCACCGGCATTGTGGCGCTGGCAGGGATCGTGGTGAACAATAACATTGTGCTGATCGATACCTACCAGGAGTTCAGCCGATATATGCCCCGGATCGAGGCGATCATCCGAACGGCAGAGGCGCGGATTCGCCCGGTTCTGCTGACCACGATCACCACGATGGCCGGCCTCACCCCGATGATGTTCGGTCTCAGCCTCGACTTCATCGGCGGCGGCTACACAATCGACAGCCCGACCTCGCTGTGGTGGAAACAGCTGGCGACGGCGGTGGTCTTCGGCCTCGGCATCGCCACGGTGCTAACGCTGTTAGTGACACCATCGTTCCTGGCGCTGCGGGTCTGGGTCTCGACCTATGCGGTCTGGATCGGACGGCTGCTGGCGCGTCTCGGCTCAGGCCGCTCCAGCCGGATCGCGCAGGACACGCGACTGGTCAAATCGGTGCGCAAGCTGCGGGTGAACGAGATCATCTGGGACGATGCCACCGAAGACACCGCGCCTGCGGGAACCGACACGGACCCCGCCGCCGACAATGCCAAGCCCGCGGGCGCAACCCCATTGCGCGCCGCCGAGTAGCACTCGCCGAGGGGGGCTCCGCCCCCGGCGCAAAGCGCCTCCCCCGGGATATTTTAAAACAGAAGAAGCCGGGAAC
>JBFHMM010000023.1:0-26481 GCA_041594355.1 Paracoccaceae bacterium
GTCTGCTGGGGCTGGCGATCGAGTGCTTGGGGCCACTGGCCGAGCTGATCTGCGCGGCGATCCTGATCGCGCAGAAATCGCTGGCCGACCATGTGCGGGCAGTGGCCGACGGGTTGCGCCGTTCGGTCGGGGACGGGCGGCGGGCGGTGGCGATGATCGTCAGCCGCGACTGCCGCGACATGGACGGTCCGCACGTGGCCCGCGCAGCCATAGAGAGCGGGGCCGAGAACCTGTCGGACGGGATCGTGGCACCGGCGTTCTGGTTTTTGCTGTTCGGCGCGCCGGGGATCATGATCTACAAGGCGGTGAACACCGCCGACAGCATGATCGGCTACCGCAACGCGCGTTACGAGAAATTCGGCAAGGTGGCCGCCCGCACGGATGACCTGCTGAACCTGATCCCGGCGCGGTTGACCGGGGTGCTGATCGCGGGGCTGACCGGCCAGCTGTCGCGCTGGCCCCAGATCGCGGCAGACGCCCGCCGCCACCGGTCGCCCAACGCGGGCTGGCCCGAGGCGGCGATGGCGCGCGCGCTGGACGTGGCGCTGGCCGGGCCGCGCAGCTATGACGGCACCCTGCGGCAGCTGGCCTGGGTCAACGGGGCGGCGCGGCAAGAGATCGGCGCCGGAGACATCGACGCCGCTGTGGGCATTTTGTGGCGGGTCTGGATGGCCTTGCTGGTGCTGGCCATTGCATCTGCGGCAGTTCCGCCGCTACTGTGATATCCGGTTTGTTTCAGGGATGTTATCCGATGCGCATTGTTGTTTGCCTGTTTTTCTTGCTGTCCGCCCCGGCGGCGTTTGCCCAGTGCGGCGGCAGCTTTTCGGAATTCGTCGAGGGGTTGAAGACCGAGGCCGTGGCCGCCGGCCACGATCCGGCCACGGTGGAGCGGTTCTTTGCCTCGGCCCGGCTGGACGGCAGCGTGCTCAAGGCCGACCGGGCGCAGGGCGTATTCCAGAAACCCT
Source organism: Paracoccaceae bacterium (assembly GCA_041594355.1). Lineage (GTDB taxonomy): Bacteria > Pseudomonadota > Alphaproteobacteria > Rhodobacterales > Rhodobacteraceae > JAIUZI01. The sequence continues at coordinate 966 of JBFHMM010000023.1, forward strand.
TTGTCGATTTCTCGCGCCGCCTGATCTCGCAGAACCGGATCGACATGGGCCGCAAGATGGCCAAGAAATACGACGCCGTTTTCGACCGGATCGAGGCGCAATACGGGGTGTCGCGGGGCGTGCTGCTGGCGTTCTGGGCGTTCGAGACCGACTACGGCGGTTTTCAGGGTAATTTCAACACGCTGAACGCGCTGGTCACGCTGGCGCATGACTGCCGACGGCCCGATCTGTTCCGGCCACAGGTTTTTGCTGCGCTGGAGCTTTACGAGCGGGGCGGGTTCGACCCGGCCACGACCACGGGCGCCTGGGCCGGGGAAATCGGCATGGTGCAGATGCTGCCGCACGACATACTGGAAAACGGGGTCGACGCGGATGGCGATGGCGATGTCAGCCTCAAGACCTCGGCCCCCGACGCGCTGACGTCGGGCGGCAAGATGCTGTCGCACCTGGGCTGGCGCGCGGGCGAGCCGTGGCTGCAAGAGATCACGCTGCCGGAGACGTTCGACTGGTCCTTGACCGGACTGGCGCAGGGCCGGACGGTGGGCCAGTGGCAGCAGATGGGGGTGCGGGCGCGCGCGGGCGATCTGGGCGATCCGGGTTTGGCGGCCTCGGTGATCCTGCCGCAGGGGCGCAAGGGGCCAGCGTTCCTGGCCTATCCGAATTTCCGGGTCTATTTCGAATGGAACCAGAGCTTTGTCTACGTGATGACGGCGGCCTATTTCGCTACCCGGATGGAGGGGGCACAGGTCTATGATGCGGGTCACCCGGAGCCGGGGCTGTCGGGGTCGCAGATGAAGGATCTGCAACGCAAGCTGGCCGCCCGCGGGTATGACGTGGGCGGGGTGGACGGCATCCTGGGCGCGCGGACGCGTGCGGCGGTGCAGGCCGAACAGGCCCGGCTGGGGCTGCCGGCGGATGCCTGGCCGACCGTCGAGCTGCTGTCACGGTTGTAGGCGGAATTCGGTCTGGAACGGGAAGCGGTCGCCCGACTGGGTGATCAGGTAGAACACAGCGCCGCGCCGCACGTAAAGGTCGCAGCGGCTGCGGCCGTTGCGAAACTGGATGCAGACAGTACCATCATCGCGAATGTCGAAGACGCCGAAGGCGGTACCGCCGCTGTCGGGGTAGGTATAGGAATAGGCGCCACCGACCGAGAACCGCGATTGCCCCTGGTCGAAAAACGTCAGGGTGTTGCCCGCCGTGAGCCGCTGCAGGTCATCGGGGCTGAGCAGAATGTCGCCGGGGCGCGCGCCCGCAGTATCGGCCAGTGCCGGCCCGGTCAGTACGCAAAGCAGAACTGCGCATAAAAAACGTTTCATTGGTTCAGCTTAGCCCGGATCGGCAGGGTTGTCGCGTCGCGTTTTCGGCAGTGGCGGTCAGGCCACCATCGAGGCTGCCTTCTTGAGATCGACCGAGACCAGCTGCGACACCCCCGGTTCGCCCATGGTGACCCCGAACAGACGGTCCATCCGGCTCATGGTGACGGCATGGTGGGTGATGATCAAAAAGCGGGTGTCGGTGCGGCGGCACATCTCGTCCAGCAAGTCGCAGAACCGGGTCACGTTGGCGTCGTCGAGCGGCGCGTCGACCTCGTCGAGCACGCAGATCGGCGCCGGGTTGGCGAGGAACACGGCAAAGATCAGCGCCAGCGCGGTCAGCGTCTGTTCACCACCCGACAACAGCGACAGCGTCGAGAGCTTTTTGCCCGGCGGCTGGCACATGATTTCCAGCCCGGCCTCGAGCGGATCCTCGCTTTCAACCATCACGAGGTTGGCGTCGCCGCCGCCAAAGAGATGTTTGAATAGCAGGGTAAAGTTGCTGTTGACCTGTTCGAAGGCGGTCAGCAACCGTTCGCGGCCTTCGCGGTTGAGGCCGGCGATGCCGTTGCGCAGGGTCTTGATCGCCTCTTCGAGATCGGCCTTTTCGCCGACCAGCGTGTCGTGCTCCTGCTGCACCTCGGTGGCGTCTTCCTCAGCGCGCAGATTGACCGCGCCCAGCGCATCGCGCTGACGTTTGTAGCGGTTCACATCCGCCTCGAGCGTCTCGGCCGAGGGGATCTGATCGGGGTTCACATCCAGTTGGTTCAGCAGCTGGTTGGGGGTGACCTGCCGATCCTCGGCGATGCGTTCGGCGGCATAGACCACCGTTTCGCGGGCGGCATCGACGCGGGCCTCGGCGCGGGCGCGGGTTTCGCGCGCCTCCGAGGCCAGGCGTTCGGCCTCACGCTCGGCCTGCACGGCCTCTCGCTGCGCGCCCTCGGCGCGCGACAGCTTGTCGGCGGCATCGGCCCGGCGGGTTTCGGCCTGGGCGATGGCAACGGAGAGTTCGTCGCGCTTGGCCGCGATTTCAGCGGGCGCGGCGCTGGCCTCCTTCAGTTCGACCTCTGACGCCGCTTTGCGTTCGACCAGTTCGGCAATGCGCTTTTCCGCCGTCTCCAGCCGGTGTTTCCAGCCGCTGATGTCCTTGGTCACCTCCTGGGTGCGGCGGGTGCGCGCCTCGCCCTCGCGGCGCAACTCGTCATGGGCCGAGCGGCGGGTCATCATGGTGATGCGGGCCGCCTCGACGGTCTGCTTGATGTCCTCGACCTGCTGGCGCGCGGTGGTCAGATCGCCCAGGCCCTGCAGGCCGGCTTCGGCCTCCCTGACCTGGGCGCGGGCGGCCATGGCGTCTTCGGCGTGGCGGGTCACGGCCAGCGTGAGGTTCTCCAGCTTGCCCTGGGCGAGGTTGCGGTCTGCCTCGGCCCGACTCAGCGCGCGGGCGGCGACGGCGACGGCCTGATCGGCATCGCGGCGGGCGAGGCGCGCGGCCTTGTCGGCCTCGGTCACCTCGGCCAGTTTGCGGCTGAGCATCTCGTGTGCGGCGCGGGCGCTATCCGCGCGGGCGCCGACGCGCTCCATCTCCTGTTTCAACGCCTTGAGCCGGTTCAGCTGTTCCAGCCGCAGAGCGGCGGCGCTGGGGGCGTCTTCGGCCCAGGCCCGAAACCCGTCCCAGCGCCACAGATCGCCATCCACCGAGACCAGCCGCTGGCCCGGTTGCAGCAGCGGCTGCAGGCGCGCGCCCGCGTCCGCGTCCACCAGCCCGATCTGGGCAATCCGGCGCGACAGGGCATCGGGGCCTGAGACATGCAGCACCAACGGTTCGGCGCCCTCGGGCAGCGGCTGGTCGCGATCGTAGGCGGGCACCGGGACCCATCCGGAGGGGCCGTCAACATCCACCAGCGGCGCGCGCAGGTCGTCCGCCAATGCCGCGCCCAGCGCCTTTTCATAGCCCGGCGCAACCCGCAGCAGGTCCATCACCTGGCCGCTTTCGGCGCTGTCGCGGGCCACCAGCTTGGCCAGCGCCGTCGCCTCGGCCTTGAGCGCGCCCGCCTCGCCTTCGATCTCGGACCGCTGGGCGCGGGCCTCGGCCTCGCGCGATTGCGTGTCGGTGCGCAGTTGATCGGTGGCGGCCCGCGCGGCCTCGGCCTGTTCGGCATCGGCCAGCGCCTGGGCCTCGGCCCTGCCGGCGGCCTCAAAGGCGGTCTCGGCGCTGGCCAGCGCGGTGGCGGACGCGGTCACCGCCTCTCGCGCACGGGTTTCCTCGCCTTCGGAGCGGGCCAGCATCTTGCGGCTGTCGTCCAGCAGGCGCTGCGCCGACTGGTGGCGGGCGGCCAGCCGGGCAACGTCTTCGGTCACCTGACTTAGGCGGCCTTCGCGGTCGCTGAGCACGGCGGCGGCCTCGCGCGCCTGTTCGGCGGCCTCGGCCAGCCGGGCCTCGTGCCCCTCGCCCGCCTTGGCCAGTTCGCGCGCCTCCCATTCGAGCCGCTCGATGGTTTCGCCGGCGTCGCGGTTGAGCCCGGTCTCGCGGTCGATGTCCTTGCCCAGCTGGACGATCCGGGCGTTCAGGGTCTCGATCGTTTGCAGCGCCCGGTCCTGCTGGTCCTTAAGCGTGTCGCGCTGGACCTGCAGGCGCTGCAGCACAGCGGCGGCGATAGTTTCCTCTTCGCGCAGCGGCGGCAGCGCGTCTTCGGTGACGGCGCGAGCCTTGCCGGCGGCGCGGGCGGTGGCCTCGGCCTGGGCGGCCTCGCCGGTGCGGGTGCGCAGCACCTCCTCGGCGCTGGCGCGCGCCTCGTCGGCCTCTTTCCAGCGCCGGTAGTGCAACATGCCCTCTGCCTGCCGCAACTGGGTGCCGATCTCGCGGTAGCGGGCGGCTTGGCGGGCCTGGCGGGCCAACTGGGCCAGCTGCACGGCGAGCTGTTCGATGACATCGTCGACCCGCAGCAGGTTGGACTCCGCCCCGTTCAGCTTCAACTCGGCCTCATGCCGGCGCTGGTAAAGACCGGAGATGCCGGCGGCCTCCTCAAGGATACGGCGGCGCGATTTCGGCTTGGCGTTGATCAGCTCGGCGATTTGGCCCTGCCGCACCAGCGAGGGAGAATGGGCCCCGGTGGAGGCATCGGCGAACAGCATCTGCACGTCGCGGGCGCGCACCTCCTTGGCGTTGGCCTTGTAGGCGCTGCCGACGTCACGGGTGATGCGGCGCACGATATCCAGCGTGTCCTGATCGTTGAACCCCGAAGGCGCCAGCCGTTCGGAATTGTCGATGTGCAGGCTGACCTCGGCAAAGTTTCGGGCGGGCCGGGTCGCTGCGCCGGCAAAGATCACGTCCTCCATGCCGCCGCCGCGCATTGCCTTGGGGCGGTTTTCGCCCATCACCCAACGCAGCGCCTCCAGCAGGTTCGACTTGCCGCAACCATTCGGACCGACAACGCCGGTCAGACCGTCCGCGATGATCAGATCGGTCGGATCGACGAAGCTCTTGAAGCCGGTCAGTCTGAGTTTTGAAAAGCGCAAAATGGAGGCCCGGTGATTCCTGTTGAGTTGAAAATGTGCGGTGTTGTCCCGCGCTGAGTCAATGCGCTTGACGCTGCATCTTGGAATTTCCGCCGATTTATCCACAATATGTTGACTCATGCCGGGGGTCTTACGGCGGACGCCGATGCTGCGTTGACAGCTTTGACCGGGATGGATCAGGCTGCGGGAAACAGATGCATCGGCGCGAGAGGACTGTCATGAAACGAATTCTCCCTGTTGCCCTGCTGGGCCTTGGCGGTCCGGCCTGGGCGCATCATCCGCTGGCGGGGCAACCGATGGAGACCTTCGGCCACGGTCTGCTGTCGGGGCTGGGGCATCCGGTGCTGGGGTTCGATCACCTGTTCTTTGTGCTGGCGATGGGGCTGGCGGCGCGGCTGGCAGGCGTTGCGCTGCACGGGCCGTTGCATTACGTCGTGGCGATGCTGGCGGGCTGCGCCGCGCTTTATGCCGGGTGGGGTCTGCCGCTGCGCGAGGCGATGATCGCGCTGTCGCTGCTGGTCGTCGGCGGGGTGCTGGCCAGTGGGCGGCCGGTGTCGCCGGCGGGGTTGGGTCTGATGTTCGGTCTGTTCGGCCTCTTCCACGGCGCGGGGTTTGGCACCAGCATCGCGGCGCAGGAGGGCGGGGTCTCGGGCGCGGTCCTGGCGGGGTACCTGATGGGGCTGGGCATTGTGCAATACGGATTGGCCCTTGGCGCCGGGTTTGTCGGCGCGCGGGTCGCCGGCACCGCGGGCGCGGCAGCGATGGCGGCGCGGCTGGCGGGAGCGATGGTCGCCGGCGCGGGGCTGTTTTTGTGCCTGGAGGCGGCGGAAGGGCCGGTTCTGGGCTGGCTGCTGTCGTAGGGCGACGGTGGCGGTGAACCGGCTTTAGTACGGGTCGCAGTCGAATTCGAGGTAATTGGGCGCCGCCCCCCCGTTTTCCCACCGGCTGACTTCGAGGCAGCTGTAGCTGGCATAGCCTGCGGGCAGCCAGACGCGGCGGTCGCCGGTGCCGCCGCAGTCCAGCACGCCGGTGATCACCGCCTGATCCCCCAGAACGCCGGTCACCCGGCAGCCGCTCACCCGTGCCATGGCCAAGGCCGCGCGGTCGCCAATCGGGCCGAGGCGCGGCGCGTATTGCGGGTTCAGGCGCACCGCCTCGGCCAGCCTGCCACGCACGCGGACGTCAAACAGGCTGCCATTGACCGCGATGCGCGTGGCCGGAACCGAGCGGAAATGCGGAGTCGGTCCGCCACAGGCGGTGAGCAGACCCAGCAGGATGATGACCCAGTAACGCATGACGGCAGCCTGCGGTCCGAATGGTTAACGAATACTTTCCCGCAAGCTTGATCCAGATCAAACAACACATTCCCGATTCGGAATACTTATGTATTCCAGATATGGAATTCATATGGAGCCAACCATGCCGCATGCGTTCAGACGCCCCGCTGACACCTACTCGCCGCTCTACTTTCTGGCCTCGCTGGGGGCGGGAGGCCTGGCTGTGACGTTTTTCATGTACCTGATGTTCTGGGTGCCCCATAAATCCCGGCCCGTGCCGGTGTTTGAGGACATCATGGCGGTGTTCGACACGGGTTCAGTCGCACTGAAATCGGCCACCCTGCTGGCGATGATCGGCGTCGCGGTCTTTGCCTTTCTCAACGTCAAGTCGTTGATCTGGAACCTGTCGGCGCTGTCCCGGTTCCGCAAGACCCAAGCCTATGCGGCGCTGCGCGCATCGAACGCGGAAACCACGCTGCTGGCGGCACCGCTGGCCATGGCGATGACAGTCAACGCGATGTTCATCGTCGGTCTGGTGTTCGTGCCGAACCTGTGGCTGGTGATCGAATACCTGTTCCCGATGGCGCTGGTCGCATTCCTGGCCATCGGTGTCTGGGCATTCCTGACCATCGGCGATTTCCTGGGCCGGGTGCTGACCAAGGGCGGGGTGTTCGACGTAACCGCCCATAACTCCTTTGCCCAGCTGCTTCCCGCCTTTGCGCTGTCGATGGTCGGCGTCGGGCTGGCCGCCCCGGCGGCGATGAGTCACGCGACACTGACGGTGGGCGCGTCGCTGGTGTTCAGCACCTTCTTTGGTTTTGCCGCGATCCTCTACACGGTGATCGCCGCCACCACGGCGTTTTCCTCGATGCTGCAGCATGGCACCGCCAAGGAGGCGGGGCCGACGCTGATGGTGATCGTGCCGATCATGACGGTGCTGGGCATCCTGTTCCTGCGCCAGAGCCACGGGCTGCACGTCGGGTTTGACGCGCATACGACGGCGGGCGAAACCATGGTGTTCCTGGCCCGGCTGCTGACGGTGCAGATCCTGTTCCTGATGCTGGGGCTGCTGGTGTTGCGGCGGCAGGGGTATTTCACGGACTACGTGTTTGGCACACAGACCTCGCCGGGATCCTATGCCCTGGTCTGCCCGGGCGTGGCGCTGTCGGTGATGATCCAGTTCTTTGTCAACAAGGGGCTGGCGGACGCCGGTGTGATCGACAAGTTCGGCGCGGGCTATTGGGCGATCACCGCCGTAGCTCTGCTGGCGCAGGCGGCGATGATCGTGCTGGTGTTCCGCCTGAACCGCCAGCATTTCAGCATGCCTTCGGACGCCGCGATGGTGCCGGGCGAATAGTCGCGAAAATCACCGGACCGGCTGGGGAAACCGGCCGGTCCGGGCCTAGAACACCACGAAATCCTTGCTGGAATAGCCCCGCCGGCGGGCGCAGACCTCGTAGCCCTCGCGCGAGCCTTCGTCGTTGGTGTTGCCCTCGATGGTGTCAAAGCCGCCCTGATCGGCATCCGATACCAGCCCCACATGGGTCCAGTCGGTGGAAGTGCGCCGCACCAGAAACAGGCTGCCCGGCGACAGGTCCCGCGGGGAGGCATCGCGTTCCTTGACAAAGAGGCCGGCGGTCTCGGCCTGGGCGGCCAGCGTATCGCAGGAAAAACTGCCCTTGATCGGCATGCTGACATCGCGGATCTCGGCGGCCTGACGCATAAGGAAGGTGACGAAACCGGCGCACCAGGGCCAGGCGTTGCCCTCTTCTCCGTTCATGTACATCCGCACCCACGGGCCACGGTTCTGTCCACCGATCTCGACCGGGTGCGCGGCCAGATGGACCCGCGCCATGGCGGTGACCGCATCCGAAAAGCTGTCCGTCGCCTGCGCGGCGGGTTGCAGCACCCCGACCATCGGCGCGGTCATCGCGGCAAAGGTTGCCGCATCCACGACGCCGGTGACCGGCAGCCCGGCACGGGACTGGAACTGCCGCACCCGACCCTCGGTGATGCCGCCGAAATCCTCGTCGATCACCAGCCCCAGCCCGTGCAGGCAGAGCCATTCCTGCACCCGACGCGCGCGCATGCCACGGGTGCCGTTGGAGACCGGGTCCTGCAGTTCGATTTCGTCACGGATGGAGGCGCGCAGCGTACCGAAGGCGTTGCCTTGTACATACATGGTTCAAGTCCTTTCAAATAAATCAATCGTCTGGGTAATCCTGGGATCCTAGCACAATTCGGGCGATTTCGCAGCTGTCCGGCATTTCATTGCCTCCGTATCCGGGCGGTCCTATAACGTGGCCACCTACCCAGAGGTCCACGCCATGCCGTTCCAGAAAGTTCAGCCAGAAAAGCTCTCCACCTCGGTCGTGCGTCAGATCGAGCTGCTGATCCTGCGCGGCATTCTGCAACCGGGGGAGCGGCTGCCGTCGGAGCGTGAACTGTCTGAACGGCTGGGCGTGTCGCGCCCATCGCTGCGCGATGCGGTTGCCGAACTGCAGGAGCAGGGGTTGCTGACCACCCGTGCCGGGGCCGGGATCTTTGTCGCCGACGTGCTGGGATCGGCGTTTTCGCCGGCGCTGGTGCGGCTGTTCGCCAGCCATGACGAGGCGGTGTTCGACTATCTGTCGTTCCGGCGCGACATGGAGGCGCTGGCCGCCGAACGCGCCGCGCGGTTGGGGTCGTCCAGCGACCTGAAGGTCATCCAGACGATTTTCGACAAGATGGAAGCAGCCCAGAGCCGCCGCAATGCCGAGGAGGAAGCGCGGCTGGACGCGCAGTTTCATTCCGCCATCATCGACGCCAGCCACAACGTGGTGATGCTGCACATGATGCGGTCGATGTTCGACCTGCTGCGCCAGGGTGTGTTCTACAACCGGCAGGTGATGTTCCGGCAGCGCACGTCACGCGCCGCGCTGCTGGACCAGCACCGCGCGATCAACGACGCGATCCAGGCCCGCGACCCGCAGGCTTCGCGCGCGGCGGTCGAGATGCATCTGGACTATGTGCTCCAGGCCCTGCAGGACCAGCAGAAGGCCGACCGCAACGAGGCCATCGCGCGCCAGCGGCTGCAGCACGAAACCACGCGCGGCTGAGGCGGCGGCACCAGGGGCACCCGCAGGCGGGGGCGCTGCCCCCATGGGCCTGCGGCCCATCCCCCCGGGATACTGTTGAACAGAAGAAGGGTGCCGGCGGGTTGCGAGATCAGCGGTTGGCGGGGGAGCCGCCGCCGCCCTGGGTCGAGAACAACAGGTCGCTGAGGTTCATGCCGGTTTCCATCGCGCCGAGAATAACCGTAGTCTGGCCGCCGTTGGCATCGTGGATCACCCATTTGCGCAGGGCCACCGGATCGGCGGTGAACATTAGCTCGATCCGCCCGGCCTCGGGCGTTTCGGGGTCCTGTGCGGTAACCACGGTGGCGGTGCCGTCGAAGCTGTGGCCGACGACCATGTTGGCGCGGTTCAGGTCCACCTGTTTTGCCAGGATGATGGAGAGCGGCGTGCGCCGCAGCGGGTAGCTTTCGGGGGGCTGGTTGGATTTCGGGTCGTGGATCATCACGGTGCCGCCGCCCGCGATCACCACGGCGGAGTCGGGCGGGTCGTATTCGAAGCGCATCCGGCCGGGCCGATGCAGGTACAGGGTGCCGGTGGACAGCGAGCCGTCGTCGTTGATCTGGGTGAACGGGCTTTGCGCGGTTTTCAGACCGTTCATGAGGGTGGAGATGGCCGACAGCGGCAGCTGTTCGGCGGCCAGCGCGGCCGGTCCCGTCAATGACGCCAGCGCCGCTACCGCAGGCAGCGCCAGCCGACGCAGGCGCGAGACCAGCGGCGACAGGATCATGTTGCGGGCGATCAGAAGTTTTCTCATGGCATCAACATAAGAACCGGCACCGCGAATGTAAGGTGCCCGGTTACTGTTGTTCGGGCACCAGGATTTCGCGTTTGCCGACGTGGTTGGCCGGTGACACCAGCCCTTCGTCCTCCATCTGTTCGACCAGGCGGGCGGCCTTGTTGTAGCCGATCGCCAGCTTGCGCTGGATGTAGGAAGTTGAACATTTGCGGTCCTTGATGACGATGGCCACGGCGGAATCGTAGAGCGCGTCCTCGCCGTCGGTATTGCCGCCAAGTCCCAGCACCGCGTCGATGTTGTCGGCCTTTTCCTCGTCCGGGCCGTCAAGCACGTTGCTCATGTATTCCGGCGGGCCGTAGGCCTTGAGGTGGTTGACGATTTCCTCGACCTCTTCGTCGCTGACAAAGGGGCCGTGGCAGCGGGTGATCTTGGCGCCGCCGGCCATGTAGAGCATGTCGCCCATGCCCAGGAGCTGTTCGGCGCCCATTTCGCCAAGGATCGTGCGGCTGTCGATTTTCGAGGTCACCTGGAAGGAGATCCGGGTCGGGAAGTTGGCCTTGATCGTGCCGGTGATGACATCGACCGAGGGGCGTTGGGTGGCCATGATCAGGTGAATACCCGACGCCCGCGCCATTTGCGCCAAGCGCTGGATGCAGGCTTCGATTTCTTTGCCCGCCACCATCATCAGGTCGGCCATCTCGTCGACGATGACCACGATGAAGGGCATTGCCTCGGGCGCGAATTCTTCGGTCTCGAACACCGGTTCGCCGGTGTCGTCGTCAAAGCCGGTCTGCACTGTGCGGCTGAACATCTCGCCCTTGGCCAGCGCCTCGCGGACGCGGCCGTTGTAGCCCTCGATGTTGCGTACGCCCATCTTGGACATCTTGCGATAGCGGTCCTCCATCTCGCCCACCACCCATTTCAGGGCGACGACCGCTTTTTTCGGGTCGGTCACCACCGGGGAGAGCAGGTGCGGGATGCCGTCATAAACGCTGAGTTCCAGCATCTTGGGATCGATCATGATCAGCCGGCATTCTTCCGGCGTCAACTTGTAAAGCAGCGACAGGATCATGGTGTTGATCGCCACCGATTTACCCGAGCCTGTGGTGCCCGCGATCAGCAGGTGGGGCATTTTGGCGAGGTTGGCAACCACGCTGTCGCCGCCGATGTCCTTGCCCAGCGCCAGCGGCAGGCTCATATTGCTGTCGCCGAAATCGCGGGAGGCGAGGATTTCGCGCAGCACCACCTTTTCGCGGTTCTCGTTGGGCAGTTCGATGCCGATGACCGAGCGACCCGGCACGGTCGAGACCCGCGCCGAGAGCGCCGCCATGGAACGGGCGATATCGTCGGCCAGACCGATCACGCGGCTGGCCTTGAGTCCCGGTGCCGGTTCCAGTTCGTACATGGTGACCACCGGGCCGGGGCGGACGCTGACGATCTCGCCCTTGACGCCATAGTCGTCCAGCACGTTTTCCAGCATCCGGGCGTTTTCCTCAAGCGCCTCGTCGCTGAGGTGATGGCGCTGGATCTCTGCCGGATTGGTCAGCAGGTTCAAGGGGGGCAGTTCATAGGTATGCGCGGGATCTTCGAAGGCCAGCGCGGGCTGCGCCTCGGCCTGGGCGCGGCGCGACGGCGCGGGGGCCTTGCGAGCCGGGTTATGCACCACCTTGCGCGGTTCGGCCACTGGGATCTGCGGCCGGGCCGGGGCCGAGGCCTGCAAGGGCAGCGGCTGCGGGGCCGGGGCGGGAGCAGGGTCAAAACCGGCCTCGGGCGGAGTGGTCATTTTGGGGGGTACCTGAGGTGCGGGCGCGATCTGCGCTGCGGTCACAGGGGGTTCCGGCGGCAGGTTCGACAGGCCGGAGGTATCGAGCACCAGCGGGTCGGGGCCCCTGCCCCGCCCCTTGGTCAGCGGCCGCGACGGGTCCGGTTCGGGCGGCAGATCGTCGGTCGAACGCGCGCGGATCACATCGGCAATCTTGGCGCGGATGCGGTCGTCGCCGGGCATCGATTCGTAGCCGTCGACCGGGTCGGGCTCGATCAGTTCCGGTTCCGGCATCGGTTCGGGACGGCGGATCAGCGATGGCATCAAGGACAGGAAACCGCCGCGCTCTTCGGGCGCGGTCTCCGGTTCGGGTTCAGCGGTTTCGGGCGCGGTTCCGGGCGCGGTGCGGGCAGCAACCGCCCGGGCCACGGATTGCGAGATGACGGGTTCAGTCCGTGTCGCGACCAGCGGTGCGGCCGGGGCCGCGGCCCGCGCGGCGGCGTCCGCCTCGGCCTGAGCGGCGGCGAGTGCGGCGGCCTCCTGCGCAGCGGCTTCGCGGGCCAGCCGCGCGGTTTGCTTGCGTTCGGCACGCTGTGCGCGCTGGTTCCGCGCGGCGGTCACCGCCGAGGACGCACCGCGCCCCAGCAGGGTCATCAGCAGACCATAGACCATCACCACGCCGATCAGGACAAAGCGCAACCCGCGCGACAGTTCGGCCCGGGTAAAGCCCAGAACAAAAGCACCAATCGCCAGCATCGCCGCGGCGGTCACCAGCGACATCAGCTTGACCGCGAAATGCGAGCCAACCGGCAGCAGCGTCAGCATCGCGCCCATGACAGTATCGCCGAAAAGCCCGCCAAGGCCAAAGCTGTGGGTGGCTTTCCATTCCGCGCCCGGCACCAGCGTTGCGGCATAGACCGAGGCAATCGCAATCGCGATGGGCGCAAAGATGACCCGACTGATGGCGCGCTCTTCGCCCCAGTGAAAGGCAAACCTCGCCCCCCAGGTCAGCGCGACCAGCGCGATGCCCCAGCTACCCCAGCCCACGATCATGAACAGCGGCGCGGCAATCGAGGCCCCGATCCGGCCCAGCCAATTCTGCACGGGCGCGTCGGTCGACACCATCCAGTTCGGATCGTCAGGAGTATAGGACCCGATCATCGCCGCTGCCGCAAGTCCGAGACAGATCAGGACGATCCCGATCAGTTCCTTGCCCCGTTTTTCGATCGCTGCCTGCATGTTGCTGTCCAGAAGCGGATCGCGGCTGCGTGTGTGATATGCCATGCCCTACCCTCGGTTCACTTTCTATTCCCGCGCTATTGTTACCGCCTGCCGGGTCCCGGCCCGCGGTCCGCGCTTATCCGTAAATACAATCGCGCAGCGTGATCAGCCCGCGTTGCAGTTCTGCCTTTGGGGCCACCATCGCGACCCTGATATATCCCGTTCCGGGGTTCTGCCCCGGTTTGCCCTGTGCCAGATAGGCCCCGGGCAAAACCCGCACCCCGGTTTCACGCCACGCCTTCAACGCCGCCTGTTCGCCATCATCCACCGGCAGCCACAGGAAAAACCCGGCCTCGGGTGCCTGATACCCCTGCACGCCGTCCAGCACCTCGTTGGCCAGCGCGTATTTCTCCTGATAGAGCGCGCGATTCTCGATCACATGCGCCTCGTCCGCCCAAACCCGCGCCGCCGCCGCCTGTAGAGGCGCAGGCAGCGGGGCGCCCGCGTAAGTGCGCAGCTGCTTGATCCGCGCGATGCTGTCCGGCCCACCCGCGACAAAGCCGGAGCGCAGCCCCGGCAGGTTCGACCGTTTCGACAGCGAATGAAATACCGTCACCCGTTCGGGATCGGCACCGACCTCCTGAGCGACCTGCAGCGCGCCAACGGGCGGCGTGTCGCGGTAGATCTCGGAGTAGCATTCATCGGCGAAGATGCGGAAATCATACTGCTCGGCCAATGCGATCAGCTCGGCCCAGTAATCGCGCGTGGCCACCGCGCCCTGCGGATTGGCGGGCGAACAGATATAAACGATTGCCAGCCGGTTCAGCACCTCGGCGCCCAATGTCGCAAAATCCGGCAGGAACCCATCCGCCGCCGTCGCGGGCACGAAACGCGGCTCTGCCCCGACCGATAGCGCGGCCACCATATAGACCTGGTAGAACGGGTTCGGACAGGCAATCACCGGCCGCTGGCCGTTCTTCACTTCGGGACACAGAGCCATGGCGGCGTTATAGAGCCCCTCGCGCGTGCCGTTCAGCGCCATCACCCGGGCTTCGGCATCCAGCGCCACGCCGTAGCGGCGGCGCACCCAACCCGCGATCGCGCCCAGCAATTCGGGCGAGCCTTCGTTCGGCGGATAGGTGTTAAAGCCGCTGGCATTTTCGACGATGACATCGGTAACCCAGTGCGGAAAGGCGTGTTTCGGCTCTCCGATGGTCATGTGCACGACATCGCCGCCGGGGGCAAACCCGTCGAGAAGAGCCCGCAGACGCGGGAACGCATAGGCCGGTAGGTCCGAAAACCGCTCGGGGAAATCCATCACATGTGCCTCAAGTCCGGGATCATTCGCGCCCCGTTTGAAACCAAATTACAGACCGTCCCCCGATCCGTCCAGAGCCCGCGCGCCTTGTGCCCGAATTTGTGGCTTTCAGGCAAGCGCGCGTTCCGCCGCCGCCCCCAGCCTGAGCAGCGCCTCTTCGCTGTCTGGCGGTCCCATCAGGGACACGCCGCAACTGGGTGTGCCCGTGGGAAGGGTCAGCGCGCACAGCCCCATCAGGTTGCCGACCCGCGTGTTGCGCAACGCCAGCAGATTTTCCGTAACATAGTACTCATGATCGCTGAGCAGCCGGTCGGCCGCAGGCGGCAGGATCGGCGAGGTCGGGCAGATCACCGCGTCAAACCCGGCGGTGGCGCTGTCCCAGGCCATGCGCACCGCCTCGACCAAGGCCCAACCGGCCACGTAGTCGGGGGCGGAGTGCTTGGCCCCGGCGCGGAACCGTTCGAGGATCTCGGCATACATCAGCTCCGGGTTGGCTTCGATCACGTCCCGCCACAATCCATAGGCTTCGCCGCAGTAGAGCACCTCGACAGCCGAAAAGGCGTCGGGCAGTTCCGGCACCTTCACCGGTACGATTTCAGCGCCCGCATCGCGGAACCGACGAACCGCGTGATCGAACCCTTCGGCGGGCGCGTCGCGCAGCCCATCAAAGGCGAGGGTCTCCAGTACCGCGAACCGCCGCCCCTTGAGCGAGGCGCCGCGCAGGTCGGCGGGCTTGCCGTTTTCCATCATCGCCAGCAGCAGCGCCGCATCCTCGACCGAACGGGTCAGCGGGCCGACAGTGTCAAGCTTCAGGCATAGTGGCACAACCCCTTCGAGACTGACGCGGCCACTGGTGGTTTTCAGCCCGACAAGGTCGTTCCACGCCGCCGGGGTCCGCACCGAACCGCCGGTGTCAGAGCCGATGCCAGCCGCCGCGAGGCCAAAGGCGACAGAGGTTGCCGCACCGGAAGACGATCCGCCCGAGACCGCGCCGGCGTCATTCACGCAGGGCGGCGAGGCGGTGACGGGATTCAACCCCAGCCCGGAAAACGCCAGTTCACTCATATGCGTCTTGCCCAAACAGACCGAGCCCAGAGCGGTGGCATTGCGCAGCACCAGCGCGTCGCGGTCCGGCACCCGGTCTTTCAGCAGGGCTGATCCCGCCTCGGTCGCGGTGCCGGCGGTATCGAACAGGTCTTTCCAGCTGATCGGCACCCCGTCCAGCAGCGACAGGCGCAACCCGGCCTGCGCCCGGTCGCGCGCCGCACCGGCTTCGGCCAGCGCCCGGTCGCGCGTGGTGCGGGCATAGATGCGATCGCTGAACTCATGCCCTTCGATCGCATCGAGGTAACATTCGGTCAGTGCCACCGGGTCGATCTGTCCTGCGGCGATACCGCGGCCCAGATCGCCCGCAGTCATTGTCAGCCAGTCACGCATTCCTGCCCCCTGTTTTCATCGTAATGCGACGGTAGCGACAGCGCTGCGCATGGACAATCCCGCGCGGGTGATCATATTGCAGGTCATGACGGCAGATACAGATATCGTGATCGTGGGCGGCGGGCTGAACGGCCCCGCCCTGGCCCTGGCTTTGGCACAGAACGGGTTCACCGTGACGGTGATCGACGGACTGGCCGAGACCCTGCGCAAGAACGCGGCGTTTGACGGGCGCGCCTATGCTCTGGCGCTGGCCTCGCAGCGGTTGCTGGCCGCCACCGGTGTCTGGGACCGGGTGGCCGACGAAGCCCAACCGATGCTGGAGATCAAGGTCACCGACGGCCACGCGGGCAGCGGGCCGTCGCCGTTCCTGATGCATTTCGACCACGCCGAGATCGAAGAGGGCCCGATGGGCTATATGGTCGAGGACCGGCACCTGCGGCGCGCCTTTCTCGACGCCATGGCCGACACCGCCGGCATCACGAGGATCAGCGGGAAAACGGTTGTTTCCCAATCCGTTGGACAAAACCACGTGACGCTGACGCTGGCCGATGACAGCACCGTGCGCGGCCGCGTTCTGATCGGCTGCGACGGGCGCCGCAGCGGCACCGCCGCCCGCGCGGGGATCAAGCGGACGGGTTGGGACTATGGCCAGACCGCGCTGGTTTGCGCGATTGCCCACGACAAGCCGCACGACGGCGTCGCGCATCAGTTTTTCATGCCACCGGGCCCGCTGGCGATCCTGCCGCTGACCGGCAACCGCAGCTCGATCGTCTGGAGCGAGCGGACCGACACCGCGCGCGAGATCCAAGCGCTGGACGATGCCGGTTACCTGGCGGCGCTGCGGCCCCGGTTCGGCGACTTCCTGGGCGAAATAAAGATTGCAGGTCAGAGGCTTACCTATCCACTGGGCCTGACCATCGCCAACCGTTTCGTCGACGAACGGCTGGCCCTGGTGGGCGATGCAGCCCATGGGATGCACCCGATTGCCGGGCAGGGTCTGAATGCCGGTTTGCGCGATGTGGGGGCGGTGGTGGAGGTGTTGGTGCTGGCGGCGCGGCGGGGCGAGGACATCGGCGCCATCGACGTGCTGGAGCGTTACCAGCAATGGCGCCGGTTCGACACGGCAACGCTGGCCGCCGCAACGGATGTATTTAACCGACTGTTCTCAAACGACAATCCTCTACTGCGGATGGGTCGGGACATCGGCATGGGGCTGGTCGGTGCGGTGCCCGGACTGCGCCGCGGGTTCGTCCGCGAGGCCGCCGGGCTGACCGGGGATCTGCCGCTGCTGTTGCAGGGAAAACGGATTTGAGTCCGTTTTGTACCACCCCAAAACCCGCCTTTGACCGTTTTGTACCAAATTTCCCGCGTCCCTGAACTCCGTTCGGGCAGGGCGCCGAGCCTGTTCGGACGGGCTGCGGACAGACAGGGGAAGGACCGTTGACCGCTCGTTGACGCCCGGGAAATGGCCCGTAGCTGCCATTCGCAGAAGTCGCGGAGAATGACCGCTTCGTGTCCAATTTACCCGCTCCCCTCCACCACGGCGTCCAGCGGCTTTGCCGACTGCCCAGTCATTTGCAGGTCATTTTCGGATGACGGCTATGAAGCCGCAGGACCCATATGGTATCAGGGAAATGGATGCGTGGTGGAGTCGCAAACGTCCCAACAATGAGCACTGCCAGAGGTAAGTTATGAAAGACCGGTTTGTTGGTACTGTCTTCGGGCGAATGCTGCTTAGGGCACGGTCATACGCTTCGCTTCGCAGCATTCCTTTTGCCAACCCTGAACAAGCGGCGGCTACGAGTAATGCAATCCTCGCTGACAGACTGATCATTGGGCTTTGCGAAGGCAAAGCAACCTTTCTTGACGTTGGTGCACATATTGGCTCCGTATTTTCCGCGGTTCATCAGGCCTTTCCAGATATGAGGATCCTCGCTATCGAGGCAGATCCTGAGAAGGCATCTTCGTTAAGAGAGAGGTTCTCTTACTGCTCTGTCCATGAAACTGCTGTTGGCGAAGAAACGGGACCCGCAAGTTTTTTTCTTTGCGACGATAGACCCGGCTTCAGCTCATTGGACAACAATGTTGAGGGAACGCGCGAAGTCCTTGTCAATATTGATACCTTGGACATTTTACTCCCTGATGAGACAGTGGACATCATCAAGATCGACATTGAAGGCGCTGAGCTTGGCGCTTTGCGAGGTGGCGTAAACCTTCTCGAGCGATCTCGCCCGGTGATCATGTTTGAAAGTGCGGGTACAGGGGAAAACAGCTTGGGATACTCCGCTGAAGGCTTGTGGCGGTTCTTTGACGATCATCGTTTCTCGATCTTCTTGCCCGATCGTCTGGCACACGACGCACCTGCTCTGTCGTTGGACACCTTTCTCGACGCACACCACTATCCGACCCGCAGCGTTAACTTCTTTGCCGTGCCTCGTGAAAGGCGACTAGACGTCAGGGATGCTGCACGATCAATTCTGGGAATCGTGCCGTAAGATGCACTGAGCCCATGTTGGTCTCTAATAGCAACAAGTGAAACGCTGTGTTGAGGTGAGGTCGCTTCGATCAGCTACGGCGAACAAACCGATCATGGAACCAAGCACGCCCAACGGTTGCAATGCGCAGGATGCGGTCCGTCGTGAGGTTGGACGCGAGCGGCAGAAAAGTCCGCACTGCGGCCGTTGGTGCGGCATGCGGCACGTTTCCCCTCGTCGCCCGTCAACTCGTGGTCGGGGTCGGGGCGGTTGGTTTTTGGTGGGAGGTGTGGCCGGGTCAGTCCAGCGAGCGGGCCTCGTCCACCAGCATGATGGGGATGCCGTTCCGGATCGGGAAGGCGAGGTTGGCGGCGCGGGAGATCAGCTCCTGACGCTCGGCGTCGTATTCGAGGGTGGTCTTGGTCTGCGGACAGACGAGCGCTTCGAGCATGTGGCGGTCAAAGGCGGGGGTCATTGCAGTGTATCCTCGCTGCTGTCGCCACGGCGCATGGCGAATTCGATCAGGGTGGCAAGGGTTTCGCGGCGGGTGGCCAGCGAAGGCGCCTCTAGCAAGGCCTGTTTGTCCTCGGCGTCGAAGTCGAGCAGCATCGAGAGCGAATTGATCAAGAGCTCTTCCTCGGCGTCCTTGAGCGTGTCCCAGTCTGCGGACAGCTGGCGCGAGGTGAAGAACCGTTCGAGCAGGCCAAGGAAGCGGGGGCGGTCGAAGCCGTGGTCGATCTCGGTCTTGCCGAGGTCGCGGTCGAAGCCGTCCCAGGACACCCGGCAGCGGCGGTAGGGGGTAAAGCCCACGACCTCTTTTAGCACGCGGTAGCGGCTGATGCCGGTGAGGGTGATCATGTAGCGGCCGTCCTCGGTTTCGGAAAACTGGGTGACGCGGCCGGCGCAGCCGATGGCGTGCAAGCGGTTGTCGTCGTCGCGCATCGGGCAGGGCTGCACCATCCCGATCAGCCGCTGCGGGGTTTTCAACGTGTCCTCGAACATCTGCAGGTAACGCGGTTCGAAGATGTGCAGCGGCAACCGGGCGCGCGGCAGCAGCAGCGCCCCGGGAAGCGGAAACACGGGCAGGATGTCCGGCAGGTCAGCGGCTTGCATCATGCACCTGATTGTAGCCCCGCGGCGCGGTTAGGCAAATATCATCGAGCTGAGCTTGCGCCGGCCATTGAGAACCACCGGGTCGTTCGGCTTGAGTGCGTCGAAGATGGTGAACAGCTGAGCCTTGGCGGCGCCGTCGTTCCACTCGCGATCGCGGCGGAACAGTTCGAGCAGCTGGTCGACCGCCTCGGCGACCTGACCGCCGGCGTGCAGCGCCTGCGCCAGATCGAACCGCGCCTGCAGGTCGTCGGGGTTGGCCTCGACCGCCGCCGTCAGCTCGGCCACGGGGCCGGCATCGGCGGCCTGGCGGGCGAGTTCGAGCTGGGCATGGGCGGCTTCGAGCGCGGGGTGGGTCGAGATCTCGGCCGGAGCGCCGTTGAGGATCGCCTCGGCCTTGTCCAGCTCGTCCATGGCGATATGGGCGCGCACCAGCCCGCCATAGGCAGTGGCGTGGTTGGCGTCTTCGCCGAGGATAGCGGCAAAGGTCTGGGCCGCGTCAACGGCGGCGCCTTCGGCGAGCATCTCTTCGGCGGCCTCGACCGCATCGTCGAGCTGGCCACCGGGGGACTCGCCGCCCGCGGCCTCGATCACGCGGTCAATAAAAGCCTTGATCTCGGAGCCGGGCAGTGCGCCCTGGAACCCGTCGACCGGCTGGCCCTTGTAGAAGGCATAGACCGTCGGGATCGACTGGATCTGCAGCTGGCCGGCGATCGACTGCGCCTGGTCCACGTTGACCTTGACCATCCTGACCGCGCCCTTGGCCGCGGTCACCGCCTCTTCCAGCATCGGGCCTAGGGTTTTGCAGGGGCCGCACCAGGGCGCCCAGAAGTCGACGATGACGGGGACCTCCTGGCTGGCCTGAACGACATCGGCCATGAACTCCGCTTCGGTGGTGTCCTTGATCAGATCGGCTGCCGGGGCGGCGCCATTGCCGCCGAGAATATCCATCATGTTTCTACTCCGTATATCGGTTGCGCCTTATATGAAAGCTGCGGGCGCGGAAACCAAGGGGGATCTGCGCGTAAACTGCATCTGCCGGGGTGCGGTTCAGTCGTCCGGGCCGATTTTCCGGCTATGCGGGAAGTCGCCCGCCGCAATATACGCCGCCTCCTCGGGCGAAGAAACGCGGCCATAGATCGGGTTGCGGTGCGGGTGGCGGCCAAAGCGGCGGATGACGTCGCGGACGCGGCGAGGCTGATTGCCCATGTCGCCGTAGTGCGCGCGCAGGGGGGCGGGCATCTGGTCCACCTGCGCATCGGCCAGGGCTATGGCCCGGTCCATGCGGTCCGGGTGATCGGGGCCTTCGCAATGGCAGAGTGCGATCCGGTAGAAGTTTTTCTGCCAGGGATGGGGTAGCGCATCGAAATGGCCGGCTTCGACCCCTTCGAGCGCGAGGCGGGTGGCCTTGTTGTCCTGTTCGTAGGCGGCGGGGCTGTCGCGCCAGAGCGAGCGCGAGAACTGGTCGAGCACGAGGATCAGCGCCAGCCGCCCGGTGGCGGTTGCCGCCCAGTCATCAAGCGCGCCGCGCGCGGCGGCGCGGGTCACGTCAGTCCATTGCCCGATGATCGCGGCGTCCATACCGCCCTGCATCCGGCTGCGCCAGAAGGCCGATGTGGTCGTCGGGCACCAGCGCGTCAAGGCCGGGCGGGAACCAGAAGGCCAGCACGTCGTCGGGGATGGCGTCGGAGACCGGCCTTTGTCCCATGTGCTGCTCTCCTAGAGATCGAAGGTGGCGAAGACCGGGGCGTGGTCGGAGGGTTTTTCCCAGCCGCGGGCGTCGCGCAGGATACGGCTGCTGTGCCCGGCGTTGGAAATGTCGGGTGTGGCCCAGATATGGTCGAGCCGGCGCCCCTTGTCGGCGGCGTCCCAGTCGCGGGCGCGGTAGGACCACCAGCTGTAGAGCCGGCCGTCGGGGATGTCCTGGCGGGTGATGTCGACCCATTGGCCGGCGTCCTGGGTTTCGGCCAGCTGACCGACCTCCACCGGGGTATGGCTGACCACTTTCAAGAGCTTCTTGTGATCCCAGACGTCATCCTCGCGCGGGGCGATATTGAGATCGCCAACGAGGATGGATTTTTCGGGCCGGTCGGCATGGAACCAGTCACGCATTTCGGTCAGGTAGTCGAGTTTCTGGCCGAATTTCTCGTTCTTGCCGCGGTCGGGGATGTCGCCGCCAGCGGGAACGTAAAAGTTGTGGATCACCACACCGTTATCAAGCTGACCCGCGATGTGGCGGGCGTGGCCTAGGCTGGCGAAATCCTGATCGCCGATGTCGGTGATCGGGCGTTTCGACAGGATGGCGACGCCGTTGTAGCCCTTTTGCCCGCGCGCGATCATATGGGTGTAGCCGAGCGCGGCGAAGCCTTCGGTCGGGATCTTTTCCACCGGTGACTTGCATTCCTGCAGGCAGAGCACATCGGGGGCCTCTTCGGCCAGAAGCTTGAGCACGATGGGTTCGCGCAGGCGGACCGAGTTGATGTTCCAGGTGGCGAGGGTAAAGGGCATTGGCAGGTCTCCGGGTGCAGCCGGGCGGAGGTTAGGGCAAAGGCGCGGCGGGCGAAACCCGGTTCCTGAGCAGCGAAGGGGGAATGAGGCTCCGCCCCGCCACCCGGAGTATTTGTCAAAGAGATGAAAGGGGCGGCGAGAAGGAGGGTGACGCCGGCCACCGAGACCACGATGACGGTGCCCGCCGAAAGCGCCGCGTAGAGCAGCGGGAGTGCGATACCGTCGGCCAGACCGTTGGCGACGAACCACAGTATCGGGCCGCGCCCGCCCGGCGGCGTCGGCGGGCGCAGCCCGACGCGGTCGGCCCAGATCCCCGCCGAAGAGACCAGGTAGCCGATGGTGACGGCGGCCAGCGCGTTGGGCCAGCCGTCGAGCCCGATCTTGACCAGCGGTTGGGCCGCGCGTCCCGGAAGAACGCGCCACGGAACGGGATCTCTAAAGCGCCTGGCCTTAAACTCTAGACACGAACACCCTGCCATGCCGTCGGCGTTTTCGGGATATTCGTGTCACGACATGATTCAGGTAAAAGGCCGGACGCTGTAGCAGCCAGCGGTGCCGGGCGGCGTGGGATTTCAGCCGGTCGGCGGCGATCGGCCGCAGCCCGGCGAGGATGGAGGCGATGCCCAGCCACTGGCCGGGGCGCGGTAGTTCGCCCAGCAGCAGGATCGGGTCGGTCAAGGGCCGGGTCCGGTTCGCGGGGCACTGGCGGGTGATGGTGGCAAGCGGCGGGGGTCGCCCCAGCGTGACGTTGCGGACGATGGACCGCCGCCGCCGTCTCCCCGCGGTCAGACGAATTCGTTCAGGCCCGCGTCATAGCGTTTGGTTCCGAGCCGGCCCTCGGCCTCGAGCGCCTCGATCTTGGCCTTGAGGGTGGTGTTGCGCGTCTTCCACTGGCCGTGGTTGACGTGCAGCAGGGCTTCGCGGGGGTCGCTGGAGGCCAGCGCCTGGGTCACGGTTTTTCGCGAGGCGCGGCCCTGATGGTGGATATCGGCGATGATGGTGCAGAGCACGTCCGACATGCCGTCCATCCCGTAGCGGCGGTGATAGACCTCGGACATCTTGCGCTGCAGGATCTCGACCGCGACATCGACCTGCAGCGCCCGCAGCGCCGGGTCGGTCGCGGTCCAGTGCATCACGCGGGCGCATTGCAGCACCTCCTGTGTATCGAACTGGAACCGGTTCGGGTTGAGATAGTTCATGAACAGCTGCAACTGGCGCGCGCCGTTCGGCCCGGTGTTCATCTCGGTTTCCAGATCCGAGAGCGCGCCGTTGGAGCCGATGCGGTGCAGCCGCCCGTTGTGCAGCTGTAGGTCGGGGAAGTAATCGCCGGCGCGCTCCAGTCCCACCATGCGGCGGAACAGAAGGATGAGGTTATCGCCGGGCGTATGGGCGGCCAGCTGGTAGAAGCCGAAGGTGAACTTCGCCCGGTCATAGGTATTGATCAGGTTCATCCGGTTCTTGGTCTCGCAATGGCCGGTGGTTTCGAGAATCTCGGCCCAATGGTCGATGCGGCTGCGGTGGTCCTCGGCCCGGAACTGTGGCCCATAGTACTGCGACACCGGGATGAAAAGGCCGTGGTAGGTGTTGCGGGAGAACTCCTTGCCGACGAGAAAGCGTTGCTGGGCGGGGCCGGATTGCGCGGTGGCGAACCAAGTGCCGTTGTCACGCTCCAGCTTGAAGGCCAGCCCGTCGCGCACCTGCTGGCCGCTGGAGTCGACGTCGAGTTCGAGATTTTCGTTGGGAAACAGGCCAAAGAACAAGCCCTGATCGCCGGCATAGATCGCCTGAAAGGTGGTCTCGAACTTTTCGGGCGTCCATTTCACCACTGTGTCAGGCGTGTTGGAATAGTGATAGACATGCCCGTCGCAATAGATGCCGATGTGTTTCTGCGGGTGGTTGACCATGGTCCCGGCGGCGAGATCGACGTGGGATTTGCGGGTGATGAACACCAGCTGGGACCGCGTCAGGTCGGCGTCCTCGAAACGGCCAACCTTGGGGCATTGGGCAAAGACCTCGTGCACGCGAATGTTGCCCGGCTCGGCGTTGCCGCCCTTGAAATCCTTGCAGTTGAAGCTGAACGGCATGCCGACGGCATGGCTGGCGAAATGGGCGCAGTGGTTTTGCGACAGGTCGTGAAATCTGTTGGGGCAGATCTGGTCAATTGATTGCCCGAGGAAACCATCGAGTCTGGCTTTGAGATCAGTCATGAAAATGTCTCCGAAAAAATGAATGTGGCGAGGATAATATATTGTGCGGCGAAATTCCCAAGGGGCACGGGCCGGGCAAATGCGGCGGGCCGCTGGACAAAAAAAAGGCCGGGCGCGAGACCCGGCTTAGTCCAACAGGGAAGTGCATGTCATGGCCCGGACATGCGCGGGATGAGTTGACCCTAAAGATGCTGCCAGATCGTCGCTTTGATCTGCGTCAAGAAAACTGAACTTTTCAACTTAGGCCACCAGTCGGTATCCGCCCGATTCCGTGACCAGCAGGCGGGCATTGGAGGGGTCGGGTTCGATTTTCTGCCGCAGCCGGTAGATGTGAGTTTCCAGCGTGTGGGTGGTGACCCCGGCGTTATAGCCCCAGACCTCGTGCAGCAGTACGTCGCGGGCGACGACGCCGTCGGACGAGCGATAGAGATACTTGAGGATATTGGTCTCTTTCTCGGTCAGGCGGATCTTGCGCTCGTCCTCGGTGATCAGCATCTTCATCGCAGGCTTGAACGTATAGGGGCCAAGCTGGAACACCGCGTCCTCGGACTGTTCGTGCTGGCGCAGCTGGGCGCGGATGCGGGCCAGCAAGACCGGGAACTTGAACGGTTTGGAGATATAGTCGTTGGCCCCGGCATCCAGCCCCAGAATCGTGTCGGCGTCGCTGTCGTGCCCGGTGAGCATCAGGATCGGTGCCTTGACCCCCTGTTTCCGCATCAGCCGGCAGAGTTCGCGCCCGTCGGTGTCGGGCAGGCCGACATCGAGGATGATCAGGTCGTAGAGCGCCTCCTTGACGCGTTCTATCGCGCTCTGGCCGTTGCCAGCCTCGAACACGTCGAAATCCTCGGTCATGACCAGTTGTTCGCTCAGCGCCTCGCGCAGATCGTCGTCGTCATCCACCAGCAAGATCTTCTTAACCTGCGCCATGGGTGTCTCCCCTGTGTCCGTAAAGCTCAGATGTGCCTGCGCCGCCGTAACGGCAACATTTGCTGCAAACTGCTCACGCTGACGTGTCTCACGCAACGGATTTGTTTCACTATTTGTCAAAACCGCTTACATAGCCAAGGAGTTGTAACGGATCCTCGCATGAGCCTATTACCCGATATCACCGAATTGCTGGCCCGCGCCCGCGCCGATCTGCGCATGGGCGTGCCGGTGGTTCTGCAGGGCGAGGGCGAGGCCGCGCTGGCAATTGCCGCCGAGACGCTGACGCCGGAGCGGCTGGCGGATCTGCGCGGACTGGGGATGCCGGTGGTGGCGATCACCGCACGGCGGGCCGAGACGCTGAAGGCGCGCGCCTATGACGGCGATCTGGCGCGAATCGCACTGCCGCGCGAAGCCGATGGCGGCTGGGTGCGGGCGCTGGCCGATCCGGCGGACGATCTGATCAGGCCGATGAAGGGACCGTTGACCAGCCAGCGGGGCGGCAGCGCAGCGCTGCACCGAATGGCGATCCAGCTGGCCAAGAACGCGCGGCTTCTGCCGGCGGTGGTGGTGGTCGCGGTCGAGGACGGCGCA
>JBFHMM010000024.1:0-26218 GCA_041594355.1 Paracoccaceae bacterium
GCGCATTGGCGGCCACCACCGACAGCACCGGGTATTCGTCGATCATGCTGGCGGCGCGTTCCGGCGGCACCTCGATCCCGCGCATGTCGGGCGAATAGCGGGCTCGCAGATCGGCGACCGGCTCACCGCCCTCGATCCGCTCGTTTTCATAGGTCAGATCCGCCCCCATCTCGCGCAGCGTGGTAAAGAGCCCCGCCCGCGTCGGGTTCAGCCCGATACCCGGAACCAGCACATCCGACCCCGGCACGATCAGCGCAGCACAGACCGGAAACGCTGCGCTGGACGGGTCGCGCGGCACCGCGATGGTCTGCGGCTTCAGCTCGGGTCGCCCGGTCAGGGTGATCACCCGGCCCTCCTCCGTCACCTCGGTCGTGATCTCGGCGCCAAAGCCCTGCAGCATCCGTTCGGTATGATCGCGGGTGGCTTCCTTCTCGATCACGATGGTCTGCCCCGGCGCGTTCAGCCCGGCCAGCAGCACCGCCGATTTCACCTGCGCCGAAGGCACCGGAACCACATACCGCACTGGCACCGGATCCGCCGCGCCAACCAGCGTCATTGGCAGCCGTCCGCCCGCGCGCCCGACCGCCTGTGTTCCGAAAAGTGCCAGCGGGTCGGTCACCCGCGCCATCGGCCGCTTGTTCAGGCTGGCATCTCCGGTAAAGGTCACCGCAATCGGGCAGGTCGCCATCGCCCCCATGATCAGCCGCACACCAGTGCCGGAATTTCCGCAATCAATCACGTTGTCCGGTTCGGCAAAGCCGCCGACACCGACACCGTGCACGCGCCATGTGCCGTCCTCGTCGCGGGTCACCTCGGCGCCAAAGGCACGCATCGCCTTGGCGGTGTCCAGAACATCCTCGCCTTCCAGCAACCCTGTGACCACGGTTTCACCCACCGCCATCGCGCCCAGGATCAACGACCGATGCGAGATCGACTTGTCGCCCGGCACTTCGGCCACGCCCGAAAGCGGGCCGCAGGGGGTAGAGGTCATGGGGATAGGGGTGCCGTGTCCGGACATGGGGCGGCCTTTCGTCTGAGGGCTGGGAAGCGCGCGCGGATACTACGCGTGCGCGCCCCTACCGCAAGCGAAAATCGCAGCCGCCGACCAGCGCTATTTCGCATCAAAGAAATCGAAGACCAGCGGCGCGTACCAATTGGGGCATTTATGGTCGAGGTTCTGCGCCGCAACCGACACCACAATTTCCAACCCGTCGAACTGCCGTACCTGTGCCGGTTGCCCGCCCAGCGGCAAGACCCATTGCTGAGGTTGAGCCTGTCCCGCACCAAAGGCCTCGTTCAGGCACCGGAACATGTCGACCTTGGTCTGAAAGCTGAAATCGGACCGGCTCTGCGCCTCGTTGAAGCCGCCGTAGAACGATAACCTCGGGTCCTGCAGCCCCTGCATCAGCAACGAGGCGACCTGACGCGCCCCATCCGGCACATGCACCGTGGTACCGATGCCCTGATCGCCCATGGCCGGACTATCCGCAGACAGGATCGACCCCGCCATGGTCGCGATCGCGCTAATCTCAAAGGGATGCGCCAGCTACAACGTGTCGCCCGCGACCAGACGGTTGATCATCTTGGTCCCGCCGGAAAAACCGGCGAGGCAAATCTCATCCGGCTTGCCACTGTAGTCACCGATAGCCGCATCGACCAATTGCGCGATATAGACGCGGTTCTCTTCCGTAAGATCCAGATCAACCCCGCTCACATCGCCGATCCCGTCCCATTTGTTCACCGTGCACAGATCAATGGCGCAGTCAGCATGCGGCCAGCCATGCGCAAAGGCGATGAGATAGCCGCGTAGCTCTCCTTGCGTCTGCAACTCCTTTCCCGCCAGCATAACTGCGTTGCCGCTGCCGCCATGCAGGACCACCACCAGCTTGTCATCCCCCGCCGAAGAATAGGTGCTGGGCTGAGGATGGTCCCGACAGGGCGGCAAGGGACAGGACGAAAATTGACGACAGGCTTAAAAAGCGCATGGAATTCTCCTTGAACAAGGAACTCGTCAAACAACAAAGCGAACACTGTGCCCGCATCTTGCTTGTCCATGCAAGGGCCTTGCGCCGCTGGCCTCAGCCGCCTTTCCGCCGGAATGTCAGGTAATGCGGCACCCGTCCCTCGCGCAGCGCTTTCTGTTCATAGCGGGTTGAAATCCAGTCACCCCAGGGTTCGCGCCAGTCGGCGGGCCGTTCCGCCAGCCAGTCGAAACCGGCGCGGGGCACCTCTTCCAGCGTCTGGCGCACGTAATCGGGAATATCCGTCGCCACCCGCAGGATCGCACCGGGCTTCATCACCCGGGCCAGCGGGTCCAGATGCTCTGGCGTGACGAACCGGCGGCGATGGTGCCGGGTCTTGGGCCAGGGGTCGGGATACAACAAAAAGGCGCGCGCCACTGACGCCTCGGGCAGGACATCCATCAGATCGCGCGCATCGCCGGGGTGGATCGCAAGGTTGCGCACCCCGGCCCGGCGGATCTTGCCCAGCAGCATCGCAACCCCGTTGATGTAGGGTTCCGCACCGATGATACCTACATCCGGGTTGCCCTGCGCCTGATGCACCAGATGCTCGCCACCGCCAAAGCCGACCTCAAGCCAGACCGGCTTGCCGCCGAACAGCGCCTTCAGATCGAGCGGCACGCGCTCGGGATTGCTCTCCCAGTCCACCGGCCCAGGCGACAGGGCGGTAAGGTCCTCGTCGAGGTACGTCTTCTGGCTTTTCTTCAGGGCTTTGCCCTTGAGGCGGCCATAGAAGTTGCGGTGCGGGCGCGTCGGTGTGCTCATGGCGCGCGGTTTAGCGCCCCGGCGCGACAGGGGCAACCACGGCCGCGCATCACCCGAGGACCGAGAAACTGGATTGCTGGTTGACCGCGCGTTTGCGTGAATAGAACCCGACGTCAATCTGGCGGCCAATATAGGGCAGATCAAACTGCAGCGGATCGCGGTCATGGTCCGCCCCGTCCTCGCAATAGGCCACCAACGCGGCCATCATCTTGCCGGCAATCGGCGCGTTCTTGTACTGGTTGCCGCTGCTGCCGCAGGCCATGTAGAACCCCGGCAGCGCCGATTTGTCATAAATCGGGATCCAGTCGGTCGAGGCGTCATACAGCTCCACCACCCCGCGTTTCCGGGACGGGATGCCAAGGCTGGGCACTCGCTGGCCATAGCGCATTGCCTGCGTGGTCCATTGGTCGGTGAATTCCCGGTCGAACGCCGTGTCATCCGCAACCCAATCGTGGTCGTCGCACTCCGGATCTTCCGATCCGATCAGAATGTGATTGCCCTGCTCGGGCCGACAGTAACAGCCGATGTCGCCGTCAGATACGATCGTGCCGTTCCGCTCGAAATCAAACCCCTGCGGTGCCGGCACATGCACCACCTCCTGCCGCAACGGCCGGGTTGTGATCGTCATATCCTCCAGCACACCCGCCATCGCGTTGATGATCGACGACCCGGGTCCGGCCACGTTGATCACCACCGGCGCGTGGATCTCCTCTCCATCCGCCAGCCGAACCCCCGCCACACGGCCCGCCGATTGCAGGATCTCCACCACCTCGGCCCCGGTGCGCACCTGCGCGCCATGCGGCCGCGCAGCCGCCATCAGGTTCTGCGCCGAGAGCGCGGGATCGTTGACGTAACCCGCCAGCGGCCACATCACCGCACCCGGGATCGTCTCGCCATTGGGTTGTCCGAACGTCGGATCGTCCAGCCGCCGTGGCGGACTGAAACTGTCGAGCGAATACAGCGGCAACCGCCGTATGATGTCCTCGGGCATCAGCTCTTCGAACGGGCAGTCCAGCTTGCGACTGAACGCCATATGCTGCGCCAGAAACCCGTTCGCCTCTGACTTCATCACCATACAACCGGTCTGCCGGAACCGCGCAAGGTCGCTGCCAGCGGGCAGGCCCAGATAGTCGGCCCAGTCCCGCCAGTAGTGATAGCCTTCCCAGGCAAATGCCGTGCCATCGAAGGTGGAATAATGCATCCGGATGATCGCGCAGCTGCCCGCGGTCGACCCATGGCCGACCTGAGCGTTACGGTCCAGCGACAGGGTCTTCCAGCCCGCCTTGGACATTTCAAAGGCAATCGCGGCCCCGATCACCCCGGTACCGATAATGATGGCGTCAGCGGTCTGTTCCATGTCGTCTGCCTCCGTCAGGATCCCCCTTCGCACGCCCCGCGCGACAAGGCGAACGCGCGGGTTTCATCAGTGCACCGGCGTCACAAGGCGGCGCTGGGCCGGGCCTTGATCTTGTCGAACCACGCTAGTGTCGCCGTGTTGGTTTCCGGTATCCGAACCCGGATCACCCGCGCGAAATCGACAAAAACGAACCCCGTGATGTCCGCCAGTGTAAAACCGTCACTGGCCAGATAAGCGCTGCTTTGCAACCGCTCCTCGATCAGGTCGAAATAGTCGGCCAACCGCTGCTGCCCTCGCGCGGCCAATTCCGGGATCTGGGCGTGGTTCACCGGCCCCGGAATCGCCCGGTCCTTGAAGTGCGGGTTGGTGTTCCGCAGCACCTCCGCCACCGGCATGCCGCCCTGGAACTCCGCGATCGCATTCCACATTAGGACCGCCCCCTTTTCCAGCGGTGTCCGCCCCATCAGCGGCGGCTCCGGAAACTTTGCCTCAAGGTAAGCCGCAATGCCGAGGTTCTCGCCCAGAACCTCACCCTCGTCCGTCAGAAAAGCGGGAAGGGTCGCACACGGGTTCACGGCGGTGAACTCCGGCGACAACTGCTCGCCCTTGGCGATCGACACATCCCGGGTCTCGATCTCCAGACCCTTTTCCGCAATGAACATGCGGGCGCGGCGCGGATTGGGCGCGGTGGAACAATCGTAGAAAATCATCGGACCTCTCCCTTGGGCAATTTGTCCGCAGCCTAATCGGCCGCTCCGCGCCCGGAAACCCGCCCGAAGGGTGACCCTGCGGCACATGCCCCGACCCTGTCTTCTTCTTGCCAAAATATCCCGGGAGGCTGCAGGGGGGCGCTGCCCCCCCTGCCCCGGTCGGATCGGCACAGCTGATCAGACACCTGAATGCAAAACCGCCGGGTCGGCACAGCCGATACAAAACACCGAACCCGCTCAGCTCCGCCGCGCATACCCCAGGAACGCCGCCACCTCTGCGCGAGAGCACAGCACATGCACCGCGCGCCGCCCACGCCAGGTCTCGACAAATCGCAGCGCCCGCACACGACCATCGTTTTGGTAGTCCCAGCTGAACCGCAAGAATGCCGCGTCCAGCCGCTCCGGACAATCCGGCCCCATGTCGGGGCGCGTCCGGCCGAAATAGCGCAGCGACCGCCACAGAATCCGCCGCATTCGCAGTGCGCGCGGCATGTTCAGGAACACGATTGTATCAGCCTGCTCCGCGCGATACTCCATACTGGCAGAATGGTTGCCCTCAATGATCCAGGTCGGCCCGTCCGCCGCAGCGCGGGCCAGGTCCATGACCTCACCCTTATCCCTTTCGATCCAACCGCCCAACCAATAGATCGGGTCCATATGCACCACCGGCACATCCAGCACCTGGCCCAGTTTCCGGGCCAGGGTGGATTTACCCGATCCGGGACCGCCGATAATCATGACACGCTGCAACATCCCGCCCCCGGCAACAAACAACGGGCCGCCGCACGGCCGCCCGTTTCCTTTCTTTCACCGCGGATCGCCCCGAGTCAAACCGCCTTTTTCAGCGCTTCAACCAGATCGGTTTTCTCCCAGCTAAAGCCACCGTCCGCATCCGGTTCGCGACCGAAATGACCATAGGCCGCCGTGCGCTGGTAAATCGGTTTGTTCATCTGCAGATGTTCGCGAATGCCGCGGGGGGTCAGGTCCATAACCGCGCCCACGGCTTTCTCGATGTCCGCAGGCGCCACTTCGCCAGTGCCATGCGTGTCTGCATAGATCGACAGCGGTTTGGACACCCCGATGGCATAGCTCAGCTGAATCGTGCAGCGCTCTGCCATGCCCGCAGCCACCACGTTCTTGGCGAGGTAGCGCGCCGCATAGGCCGCCGAGCGATCCACCTTGGTCGGGTCCTTGCCGGAAAACGCGCCGCCGCCATGCGGGGCCGCGCCGCCATAGGTGTCGACGATGATCTTGCGCCCGGTCAGGCCGGCATCCCCGTCGGGGCCGCCGATGACGAACTTGCCGGTCGGGTTCACGTGCCATTCGGTCGCGGCGCTCAGCCAGCCCTCGGGCAGCACTTCGGTGATATAGGGCTCGACGATGGCGCGGATGTCGGCGCTGGTCAGCGCCTCGTCCAGATGCTGGGTCGACAACACGACCGAGCTGACGCCAACCGGTTTGCCATACTCGTACACGACCGACAGCTGAGATTTCGCATCCGGGCCCAGCGCCGGTTCGGTGCCATTCTTGCGCACCTCGGCCAAACGCCGCAGGATCGCGTGGCTGTACTGGATCGGCGCCGGCATCAGCGCTGGCGTTTCGGTGGTGGCGTAACCGAACATGATGCCCTGGTCGCCGGCGCCTTCGTCCTTGTCGGTCGAGGCATCCACGCCTTGCGCGATATGCGCCGACTGCTCGTGCAGCAGGTTGGTGATCTCGCAGGTCTTCCAGTGGAACTTGTTCTGCTCGTACCCGATGTCCTTGATGCAGTCCCTGGCGATCTCGTCAATTTTGCCCATGTACTCGGCCAGCTTGTCATGGTCCGACAGGCCCACCTCGCCGCCGATCACCACCCGGTTTGTGGTTGCAAAGGTTTCGCAGGCCACGCGCGCTTGAGGCTCTTCGGCCAAAAAGGCATCTAACACGGCGTCGGAAATGCGGTCGCACACCTTGTCGGGGTGCCCCTCGGATACGGATTCCGAGGTGAAAGTGTAATTCTTACGGGACATGAAAGCGCTCCATTAGGGTTCTCCGCCACGCCAGGAAGCCGTTGTGACAGGTATCTTTCGGAGTTAAGCCCGCACCCATGCCCGGTCAACCGCTATTTCCGGCATTGCCGCCAGACCAGCGCCGCCGTGCCGATCAGTAGCAAAAGAATCACAGGTAGATCGCCGGTCCGCGCATATAGCGTCGGTGGCAAAGGCGCCGGCAGCGCGGCATCGGCATACCCCGCCTGCCCGAGCGCGATGGAACGCTGCACCCGGCCCAGCGGGTCGATCACCGCAGAAATCCCGGTATTGGCCGCGCGGACCATTGGCAAACCCTGCTCAACTGCCCGCATCCGTGCCTGCGCAAGATGCTGATACGGTCCAGATCGCTGGCCGAACCAGGCGTCGTTGGTGAGCTGCAGCAACAGATCGGGACGCTCTGGCGCACCGTTCACGTCCTGCGGAAACACCGCCTCGTAGCAGATCAGCGGCAGCGCCCGGCCCAGTGGCCCCAGCGACATCAGCTGTGGTCCGGGACCGGCGCTGTACCCCTGCCCGTCCCTTGCGGCAAACCCGTGAAGCCCGGCCCGCGCGGCCAGATCGCCCAGCGGCACATATTCACCAAAGGGTACCAGGTGGTGCTTGTCATAAATCCCGCCGACGGCCCCGTCGCCATCCAGATAGATCGCCGTGTTGAACAGCCGCCGCCCCTCGAGCCGCCGGATGCCCAGCACCACCGCGCTGCCCCCGGCCGCCTGAGAGATGACGTCGAAATACGGGTCCGCCTGCTCCAGCAGCGCCGGAACCGCGCTTTCCGGCCAGACGATCAGATCCGGACGCGGTTCGATGGCGGAGAGTTCGACCTGGCGACGAAAAAATGTCGGCATATGGGCCGGGTCCCATTTCTGGCGCTGCGGCGCGTTCGGCTGGATCAACCGGACGGTGAAATCGGTGATCGGTATCGGCGGTTTGGTCTGTACCGCCAACATAGTCGCCGCCGCGAGGGCAAAGGCGGGCAGCAACGCAGCGACATGCCCTTCCAGCGGCGCACGCGTGGCAATTGCCCAACCGGGAAGCACCGCAACCATCAGCGTCAGCACCGCCAGCCCCTGCGGCCCGATCCAGGCCAGCAACAACAGCGCGTCCGATCCCGTCCAGATCTGCGCCAGCGCCGCCCAGGGAAAGCCCGTCAACACATAGGCCCGTGCCAGCTCGGCCAACGACAGCAGCCCGATCAGCAGCCAGGCACGCGCCCGCGCTGTTCGCCCCAACCGGTACGCCAGACCAAAGGCCAGTCCCCAGAAGAGCGCCAGGCCACCCGCCATGAAAACCAGCGCAAAAGGCGCCATCCAGCCATAAACCTCGGGTTCGACGAAAAACGGCTCAATGATCCAGAACAGCCCGTGCGCGAACCAGCCGGTGGCAAAGGCCCAACCCGACAGCGCCGCCTGACGGAGCGTGCCCGAGGCCAGCAGCAACACCGGCAACAGCGGCAACAGTAGCAGTGTCACGATCCACAGGCCGACCGGCGCCAGCCCGAAAGCCGCCAGCGCCCCGGCCAGCACCGCCAACGCAATGCGCCGCCACAAGGGCCAGCGCGCCAGTGGTATCATGCCCCGGTGCCCGTCGCCGCCATGGTCGCATCGCCGCCGGGCAGGCGCACGCGCAGGCGTTTGATCCGTCGTGGATCGGCATCCATGACCTCGAACTCGGGTCCGTCGGGATGCTGGATCACCTCGCCCCGCGTCGGCACCCGGCCCGACAGCATGAAGACCAGCCCGCCGAGCGTGTCGATTTCTTCCTCGTCCACGTCATCGTGGCTGGTCAGTGACCGGCCGATCTCGGCCTCGAATTCATCCAGCGGCGCGCGGGCCTGCGCGATATAGCAGCCCGGCTTTTCGCGAATCCACAGCTGTGCTTCGTCGGTGTCGTGTTCATCCTCGATTTCCCCGACGACCTGTTCGATCAGGTCCTCGATGGTCAGTAACCCGTCAACGCCGCCATATTCGTCGATCACCAGCGCCATGTGTCGGCGCTCGGTCTGCATTTTAGCCAGCAGCACGCCGATTGGCATCGATGGCGGCACGAACAACAACGGGCGCAGCATCGAGTCGAGGTCGAATTCATGGCCGCCGCCATTGAACCCATGGGTCAGCGCGACATCCTTGAGATGGGCAAAGCCAAGCGGCGTATCCAGCGTTCCCTCGTAGACCGGTATGCGCGTAAATCCGCTTTCGCGGAACACCTGGACAAGTTCCTCCAGCGTGATCGCATTGGAAACGGCGACGATCTCCGCCGTCGGAATCGCGACATCCTCGACCCGCATCCGGCGCAGGTTGATCATGCCCAACGGGGTGGCGGCCGGGACGTTGTTACCGTTCAGAGTTCCTTCGCCACTGTCTTCGGAAGGTGTGAGCGCGTCGATGATCCGGCCAAAGAATCCCTGTTTTTCAATGGATTCGCTGCTGTCGTCGTCGCTGTCGTCCAAGGGCTGCGCGCGTTGCGCTGCGCCAGAACTGCCGTCTATGTCACCCATTTTTCCTATCCGAATAGAGGCCGTTACAGCCCGTCAAAAACTCTATATGGGTCATCAATGCCCAATGTGCCAAGTATTTCGGTTTCAAGTTGTTCCATCACAGTGGCATCCGCGTCACGCACGTGATCGTATCCCAGCAGGTGTAACAACCCGTGAATGAGCAGATGAGTTACATGCGCGGCCATAGGTTTACCCGCGTCCTCCGCCTCGCGCGCGCAGGTATCCCAGGCGATGGCGATATCGCCGAGCGCGATCTCCCCGGTGAAATCAGGCTTGGGTGTCAGGGGCTGGTCCCCCGGGGTGCCGGGGGACAGATCCTCGGCAGGCCAGCTGAGCACATTGGTGGGCGTGGGTTTGCCCCGAAATTCGGCGTTGAGCGTGGCGATGCGCGCATCGTCGCAGGCCAGCAGGCCGAGCTCACAGTTGTCACCCTCGAGACCCAGGTGCCGCAGGGTGGCAGAAACCGCCGTTTCGGTCAGGGTGGCCAGGTCCAGCGCCTGCCAGCGCGGGTCTTCTATGGTCATGTCTAACGTCATCTGGGTACCGCGGCGGCGGGGGCCAGCCCCCGCACCCCCGGAGTATTTGTAAAGAGATGAAAGGGCCGGTCAGCCTGTGGGGGTATCGGCCTCATAAGCCTCGATAATGGCCGCCACAAGCGGGTGGCGCACTACGTCTTTGGAGGTGAAGTAGTTAAAGCCGATATTGGGGATGCGGGTCAGCAGCCGTTCCGCATCGGCCAGCCCCGAGGGCACCCCGCGTGGCAGGTCGATCTGGGTGCGGTCGCCGGTGATCACCATGCGGGAGCCTTCGCCAAGCCGGGTCAGGAACATCTTCATCTGCATCGTCGTGGCGTTCTGCGCCTCGTCTAGCACCACGAAGGCATTCGACAAGGTGCGGCCGCGCATGAAGGCCAGCGGCGCGATTTCGATACGTTTTTCCTCGATCAGCTTGGCCAGTTGCTTGCCCGGCAGGAAATCGTTCAGCGCGTCGTAGAGCGGCTGCATGTAGGGGTCGACCTTTTCCTTCATATCGCCGGGCAGGTAGCCGAGTTTTTCTCCGGCCTCGACCGCGGGGCGGCTGAGGATGATCCGGTCGACATGACCGCCGATGAACATCGACACACCGACGGCGACGGCGAGGTAGGTCTTGCCGGTGCCGGCCGGGCCAATGCCAAAGGCCAGTTCGTTTTCGAACAGCGACTGGACATAGGCTGTTTGCGCGTCGGTTCGCGGTTCGACAAGTTTCTTGCGTGTGTGGATCTCGACCTTGCCGCCCTTGAACATCTCGAGCTGGTCGCCGTCGCGAGTTCCGGTGCCGGTCTCGGAGCCGCCCATTCGAAGTTCGCGGTCGATATCGCCGGCTTCGACGGCGCGGCCCGCTTCGAGGCGGGCATAAAGCGCCTGCAGCACGGAGACCGCCCTGCCCGACTGATCCTCCTCGCCGAAGATCGCCAGCTGGTTGCCACGATGCACGATCTGCACGCCCAGCTCTTGTTCGATCAAGGCCAGATTGCGGGAATGCTCGCCACACAGATCGACCATCAATCGGTTGTCGGGAAATTCGATCAGCAGCTCCTCGGCGGCTGTTTCGTCTTGCGGTGGGGTCAGGGCGCCAATGGCCAATCCACTCTCCTCGTCTGGATCCGTATCCGGAGCGTGCCAACTTCGCGTCGGGGGCGCAAGATGGCCGGATAGTTTTTCACCGGGTTGAAACAAAAAACGGCCGCCCGGGTTCTCGGACGGCCGTTCGGGATGAACTTTTTGGGCATTCAGATTGCATCGACGATCTTGGAGCCCTGCTTGAACGGGCCGGTGGCCACACCCGGAGGCGCCGCACCGGAACAGACCGGCTTGCCGTTGCGGTCCAACCGCTGTGACAGGTACCCTTCGAGACCGTCGTCGATGATCCAGTGGTCACAACCGGTCGGGTCGACCCAGATGCCAGCCTTGAGCGTGCTCAGATCCTTGGCGTCGATGCCACGGTCGACGGTTTTGTCGGTTGCTTCGCAGGCGGCCAGCCCGCCCAATGCGGCAAGGAGAACGATACCTTTGACGCGTTTCATGTTCATTCCCCTCAGTTTACGCAGATGATTTCGACGCGGCGGTTCTGCGCCATATTGGCCGCACTGGTGTTGGGCACGCGCGGGTCGCGTTCGCCATAGCCGCGGATTTCGACGATTCGCGCGCCCGTGGCGCGTCCGACGCGGGCGACCGAATTGGCCCGGTTTTTCGACAGGCGCAGATTATAGGCATCCGATGCCCGGCTGTCGGTGTGACCCGTGACGATATAGCCACTGGCGCCCGTGGTGCGGAAGAATTCGACTAGGCGCTGCTGTCCGGTCGCGCTGATACGGTAGCTATCGGTAGCAAAGAACTGGTCGCTGGGCATCGTGCCGCACAGATTGCCCCTGCGGCAGACCGGAGTGCCGTCGCGGCGCACGTGCGGGGTCATGTAGCCCTCGGCACCATCGTCCATAACCCAGTGTTCACAACCATCCGGATCCACCCAGATCGTCGGAATATACCGTTCGCCGATCACCGTGCGCTGCTGCGTTCCCGCGTCCTGAGCATGCGCCGGAGCCAGCAGGCCGCCGGCAAGCGCCACCAGTGCGGCAAACAGCAGGAGCGCCCCCTTTAGTCTCAATTCAATCACCGCAGAATTCCTTCACCTATGCCCTCTGGCCGTCTGATCCGCGTCCCGGACAACGGCCGTCCGAAAATGTTGTGGCCAGATTATGAAAGTCATGCGTCCATGTGAAGGGAAAATTACCACATATTGTGTCATTATGCGCGACACTCACCAGAAAACCGCTGAATTATCCCGAATCACTTCTGAAATGGCCGCAAAAGGCGGGAATTGGGGCCTGGGATTGTGGCGATTTTGGACGCCAGCCAGAGAGCAAGAAAAACAATTGTCCCGCCATCTCGCAGCAAAGGTGATGAACTGGCAGATCTGTTTCCAGTCGCGGAACAATGCACCGGCATCAGGGGCCACCGGGACGCTTCCACGGAATGCCGGAACTCTGTATATTTCACGTATTGTTCGATTTCTGAGAACAAGGCCTGTCGGGCATCATTCCGGTGTTCGGGGGCTGACCTTGGCAAACATGGGGGTGTTTGACTATGAAATTTCTTGCAACTACCGGGGCAGCGCTGGTGCTGTCCTGTCTTGCCGTAACCGCTGTCTCGGCGGAACAACTGAAACGTATTCCGACCAAGCCGGGGACCGACGGCAACGCGATCACGATCAGCTGTTTCCGCGGTCCTTGGAGTCAGGTGATCTGGGATCGGCCCAACGCGATCTTTGTCGAGGACCTGGTCAAGATCGGCTATACATATCCGCAGGCGCATGCCATCGGGGAACGGGTCTGCCGCGATGAATACGGACTGGGCGCGCACGAGTATATGGCCAGCACCCTGCGTAAGATCATGGCGACGACCCCACCGGGGCACTGAACCATCCGGAGGGCAGGCCGATCCGCGTCGCCTGTCCGCCAGATCTCTGACTGATCCCGCGACCCGCAGGAGCGCTCGCTACAGCGTCCGGCCGTTTACCTGAATCATATCGTGAAAGGAATACCCCGAGACCGCCGAAGGCGTGGCAGGGTGTTCGTGTCTCAAGTTTAAGGCCGGGCGCTTTATTTCACGCGTTCGCCCGCAAGAGAGTTTGCGCCCGAGCTGACAATTTTCACCCGCGCGATGTCGCCCACGGCGGCACCGGAATCCGTAACATGGACCGCGTGCAGATAATCGGACTTGCCCACCATCTGTCCGTCGAAACGTCCGGGCTTTTCAAACAGAACACTGACCTCGCGGCCAACCATCGCGTCCTGGGCCGCGCGTTGCTGTTGGGTGATCAACGCCTGCAGCCGCTGCAGCCGCTCGGACGCAACATCGTCGTTGACCTGCGGACGTTCCGCGGCCGGGGTGCCGGGCCGGGTCGAATATTTGAACGAATAGGCATAGCCGTATTTCACCTCTTCGATCAGGTTCAGCGTGGCCTGGAAATCGGCCTCGGTCTCTTCGGGGAACCCAACGATGAAATCGCCGGACATCAGGATATCTGGGCGGGCGGCGCGGATACGCTCGATCAGCCGCAGATAACTTTCGGCGGTATGCGACCGGTTCATCCGCTTCAGGATACGATCCGACCCGGACTGCACCGGCAGATGCAAATAGGGCATCAGCTTGGCGCAGTTCCCGTGCGCCTCGATCAGGTCATCGCCCATGTCGTTGGGATGGCTGGTGGTGAACCGGATCCGCTCAAG
This sequence comes from Paracoccaceae bacterium, assembly GCA_041594355.1. Taxonomy (GTDB): domain Bacteria; phylum Pseudomonadota; class Alphaproteobacteria; order Rhodobacterales; family Rhodobacteraceae; genus JAIUZI01. Next base: position 13,645 of record JBFHMM010000024.1, read on the forward strand.
CCCGTCAATCTTGTCGAGCTCCCAGATCAGCCCGGCCAGCGTCAGATCCCCCGCCGCTCCGGCCCCATGATAGGCGTTGACGTTCTGCCCCAGCAACGTGATTTCGCGCACGCCGCGGTCGACCAGGTCGCGGGCCTCTGACAGGATGCGGTCGGCGGGCCGGCTGACCTCGGCGCCCCGGGTATAGGGCACAACGCAGAAGGCGCAGAACTTGTCACAGCCCTCCTGCACAGTCAGAAACGCCGCCGGGGCGCGCTTTGACTTGGGCCGGTTCTTCAGAACCTCGAACTTGTCCTCGGGCGGGAAATCCGTGTCCAGCGCCTTTTCCCCGTCGCGGGTTTTCGCTTCCAGTTCGGGCAAACGGTGATAGCTTTGCGGCCCAACGACCAAATCGACCAGCGGCTGCCGGCGCATGATCTCTTCGCCCTCGGCCTGCGCGACACAGCCCGCCACCCCGATTTTGAGATCGGGGCGCGCGTGTTTTAATCCCCGGAACCGGCCCAGCTCGGAATAGACCTTCTCCGCCGCCTTTTCCCGAATATGACAGGTATTCAGCAGGATCATGTCAGCGTCATCGGGGCTTTGCGTTTCCACATATCCCTGGCCGCCCAGCGCCTCGGCCATGCGTTCGCTGTCATAGACGTTCATCTGACAGCCGTAGGTCTTGATAAATAGCTTTTTGGGCACGGTCATCGTTTCGGCCTTCCGGATCTGAACAAGCGGGCGGCATAGACACATCTGCGGCATCTTGCAATGCACGCGCAATTAACCGAGTCTGTTGCAAAACGCCAGAACGGCAACAGGCGGACGCATTTCATGAACTACTCATCACTCAACGATTTCCTGCGCCGGGGCAAGACCGTTCTGGCCAAAGGGCCGGTGGCATTGATCTTTGTCGAGGATGATGTCGAAATCGCAACCACCCTGCGCCACCATATCCAGTGCGGATTCACCTCGGTTGTGGCGCTGATGCCGGATGCCTTCATCCTGCCAGACGATCTGGCCGACAAGGTGCACAGGGTACCATTCAACTGTGGCCCGCGCATGGCAGTGTTCGACGCCGTCAACAAAGTGATCGCGGCGGCGCAGGGCACGTGGCTGTACTACTGCTTCAACGCCGAATACCTGTTCTATCCGTTCTGCGAGACGCGCACGGTCGGCGAAATGCTGGCGTTTCACACCGAAGAACGTCGAGATGCCATGCTGACCTATGTCATCGATCTGTATGCCGACGATCTGGAAATCTGCCCGAACGCCGTCTCGCTGGACCGCGCCCAGCTGGACAAATCCGGCTATTACGCCCTCGCGCGAAACGACATCGACAACCACAACCACCCCAAGGAACGGCAGCTCGACTTCTTCGGCGGCCTGCGCTGGCGGTACGAGGAACACATCCCCGCGGTCAGCCGCAAGATTGACCGAATCGCTCTGTTCCGCGCCGCGCCGGATCTGCAGCTGCGGACGGACCACACCTTTAGTGACGAAGAATACAACACCTACGCCTGTCCGTGGCATCACAACCTGACTGCGGCGATCTGTTCCTTCCGTACCGCCAAGGCCCTCAAGCGCAACCCCGGCTCCACCTTCGACATCCACAGCTTCCGCTGGCACAATTCGACCCCGTTCGAATGGCACTCGCGGCAATTGCTAGACCTCGGCCTTATGGAACCGGGCCAATGGTTCTGATCCCCCTGCATCGCGCGCCGGAAAATTTCGAATTTTCCGGCAAAATTCTTTAAAAGAATTTTGGGCCGTCGCGCTGGCGGGCAAGAATCGTGGGAAACCAATCCTCGCTCAGCTTTTGCCCAGCGGTCATCCCATGGCCGGGAAACGCGGCGGCGACGTCGGACGCGGACGCGGGCGCCCGACTTAACGCGCATCTTCGCCCACCAGCCACAACGAAAACCCCCCAACTGCGAACGGCCGGACTGTCTCCGCGCCCGCCATGCAGGGTGCGGAAATGGAAAGCGACGTCATCGCCCGGTTGCATGTCGAATTCCATGATCTGAAACCCTTCCGCCTCGCGGCCGGGGTCCAGCGGCGACCAGAAACTGACGGTCTGGTGGCCTTCGACAAAGTAATAGGGCCCGTCATGGTGCCACGGGGTCGTAATCGACGTGCCGGGTTCCTTGACCAGCACGTGATCGTGAAACATCTGTATCCGGTCTGATTGCATCAGGTCTGCCGCCACCGCGGCGGCGGCCGAAGTTTCGACCACCTACCGAAACTCGGCGAACCGGGTCCAGTTGCAATAGTCACCAAAGAACCGTCCTGTCTGGCCCGGCTTTTCGTTGTTTGACGTATAGGGCTCGGGATCGGCCATGTTGGCCTCGACCCCGGCGCGCAGCAGATGCACCTGATCTGCAAACAGCCCGCGCACCAGCACGACGCCATCACGCTGATAACTATCGACGTCGTCAAATGTCAGCAGAGGCTGCAATACCGAAGGCCACGCGGCTCAGGTCTTGCGCCGCAACCGGATCACCACATCGACCGAAGCGATCTCGACGCCGTCGGGAGCGTCCGGCAGGCGGGTAATCTGAAGCTGATCGGCAGGGGCATCCGACAGCCGCCCTTCATCTTCCCAGAAAAAGTGCGGATGATCGTGGGTATTGGTGTCAAAATAGCTTTTCGACCCATCTACGGTGATCTCTTGAAGAACTCCGGCTTCGCAGAACGCGCGCAGGGTGTTGTAGACGGTCGCCAGCGACACCGCCGCGCCCTTGGCCTTTGCCGCCTCGAAAAGGCTTTCCGCCGTGACATGCCGGTGGCGCCCGTCGCCGACAAGCAATTCGGCCAGCGCCATCCTCTGCCGGGTCGGCCGCAATCCGGCACTCGACAGCCAATCGGTCGCGTAGGTATTGGTCTGTGGCGTCATCTGCGAGTCCTACCTGATCTGCTGACCAGATATATAATGCCGCGCGGCGGGAAATTTCAAATGAAATTCATTCGCAAACTCAATCCCCCCCATCGCCCGACCGGACGTGCATGGCCGCCCCCTCCCCCCTCCAGAACCCTTGCAGGACCCTTGAACCGGGTGCTAGAGGAAGCCAGATCAAATAATATGACGCTTTGGCAGGAGACACGGCAGCATGGCCCAATACCCCAGCAGTTTTGACAAAGAAGACTTGCTCAAATGTGCGCGGGGCGAACTGTTTGGCCCCGGCAACGCGCAACTGCCCGAGCCGCCGATGCTCATGATGGACCGCATCACCGAGATTTCAGACAATGGCGGCGAAAACGGCAAGGGTCACGTGGTGGCGGAATTCGACATCACACCCGATCTTTGGTTCTTCGGCTGCCATTTCCCGGGAAACCCGATCATGCCAGGGTGCCTCGGTCTCGACGGGCTTTGGCAGCTAACCGGTTTCAACCTGGGCTGGCGCGGCTGGACCGGTCGCGGCATGGCTGTGGGCGTCGGCGAAGTCAAGCTGACCGGCATGGTGCGTCCGGACCGCAAGATGCTGACCTACTACGTCGACTTCACCAAGGCCCTGCAAACGCGGCGCTTGACAATGGGCGTCGCCGATGGCCGGGTGGAGGCGGATGGGGAAACCATCTATCATGTCAAGGATATGAGGGTCGCGCTGTCGGACGCCTGACGCCAGCAACCACGGAACAAAGGAGACCGCCGATGCGTCGCGTCGTCGTCACAGGGCTGGGCATTGTCTCGTCCATCGGAAACAATGCAGCAGAAGTGCTCGAATCCTTGAAAACGGGCAAGTCCGGGATTGTTGCGGCCCCCGACATGGTCGAACATGGCTTTCGGAGCCAGATCGCAGGGAAGCTCGACATCGACGTGACCCAGCATGTCGACAAGCGCACGCTTCGTTTCATGGGGCCGGGCGCGGCCTATGCCCATATCGCCATGCAAGAGGCGATCACCGACGCCGGGCTGGGCGAGGACGATATCGTCAACCCGCGCACCGGTCTGGTGGCCGGGTCCGGCGGACCGTCGACCTCGGCCATGCTGGCAGCGCACCAGACCGTCGCCAAGACCGGCGCGACCAAACGCATCGGCCCCTTCGCCGTGCCAAAATGCATGAGCTCGACGATCTCGGCCAATCTCTCGACCGCGTTCAAGATCAAAGGCATCAACTATTCCATCACTTCCGCCTGCTCGACCTCTCTGCATTGCATCGGCAATGCCGCAGAACAGATCATGCTGGGCAAGCAGGACGTGATGTTCGCCGGCGGCGGCGAGGAACTGGACTGGACCCTGTCTTGCCTCTTTGACGCGATGGGCGCGATGTCGTCGAAATACAACGACGCGCCGGAAACCGCCTCGCGCGCCTTCGACGCCAACCGCGACGGATTCGTGATTTCTGGCGGCGGGGGCATCGTTGTGCTTGAAGAGCTGGAGCACGCCAAGGCGCGCGGTGCCAAGATCTATGCCGAGGTCACCGGCTACGCCGCCACCTCGGACGGCCATGACATGGTGGCACCGTCGGGCGAAGGCGGCGAACGGGCGATGCGGCTGGCGATGTCCACCCTGCCCGAGGACCGCAAGGTGGGCTACATCAACGCCCACGGCACCTCGACCCCGGTCGGCGATGTCGGCGAAGTCGAGGCCGTGCGGCGCGTGTTCGGTCAGGGCAACACGCCACCGATCAGTTCGACCAAATCGATGACCGGCCACGCCCAGGGGGCCGCCGGCGCGCTCGAGGCGATCTTCTGCCTGCTGATGCTCGACAACGATTTCATCGCGCGCTCGATCAACGTCGAAACACTCGACCCGGCGCTGGACCCGTCGGAAATCGCACTGGAAACCGTGTTCGATGCCAGTCTTGACAGCGTCATGACCAACAGCTTTGGCTTCGGCGGCACCAACGGATCCATGATCCTGTCCAAATACCGTGGGTAACGAATAGTATGTCTGAACTTCTCAAAGGGAAACGCGGCCTGATCATGGGCGTGGCAAACGACCGCTCGATCGCCTGGGGCATTGCGCGCGCCATGGCCGGCGCCGGGGCCGAGCTGGCCTTTACCTATCAGGGCGAGGCCTTTGGCAAACGGCTGGAGCCGCTGGCGCAGTCCGTCGGCTCCGATTTCATGGTCGACGTCGACGTCACCGACGACGCCTCGCTGGATGCGGCCTTCTCACAGCTCGCCGACCGCTGGCCGACCATCGATTTCGTTGTGCACGCCATCGCCTTTTCCGACAAGTCCGAACTGACGGGACGGTTCCTGAACACCAGCCGGGCTAACTTCAAGAACTCGCTCGATATCTCGGCCTATTCCTTCATCGAGGTCGCCCGCCGGGCACACCCGCTGATGGTCGAAAACGGTGGCACCCTGCTGACGCTGACCTACCAGGGCTCCAACCGTGTGGTCCCGAACTACAACGTCATGGGCGTGGCCAAGGCGGCGTTGGAATCGGCGACCCGCTATTTGGCCAACGATTTGGGCCCCGAGGGCATCCGCGTCAACGCGATCTCGCCCGGCCCGATGAAAACCTTGGCCGGGGCCGCCATCGGCGGCGCGCGCAAGACCTACAAACACACCGACCAGAACGCCCCCCTGCGCAGCAACGCCACGCTCGAGGCGGTTGGCGGCACGGCGGTTTACCTTGCTTCCGATGCAGGGGCCTGCACCACCGGCGAAATCGTCCGGGTCGATGGCGGCTTCCACATCCTCGGCATGCCGCAACCCGACCACCTGTAATTCCCGCGCCAGGTCATTACCACGTGCGAGTGCCGGACATCGCAGGACGTATTGACACCGCTATGCCCCCTTGCCAGGGGCGGGCGGTCAGGCTCAACGCGCAAAAATGGCCATATTGTCTCCCCGGCCATGGCACTGTTTTCGGAATACTTCCACGCGGCCGCCAACGGTTTGCCATCTTTTTCGATCATGACCCATCTCATGACACAGCCTGACCTCATAGAGGGCGACAGCTCTCCCGTCCCCCGCCGCTCGCGCATGCTTTACCTGATGATCTGGTCCACCATGGGCCTGTGTGGCATGCTGATGGCCGCCGTGGTTCTCTCCGAACCGCGCGTCGCAGATAAAGTGCACCTTTTCGCCGACGAGCTGAACGGAAAACTCGCCAGCCTGCGCGGGGCGGACGACGGCTCGCAGGGCTCGGCTCCCGGCGAACGTCCCGCCGTGCGGGTGATGCCCGCAGACCGCATCCCGGTCCGCCGCGCCGTCACCGCCCCGGAAAGCTGACCAGCTTCTGTCACATCGCAAACAGCCTCAGGGAGCAAGCAGCCCCTGGCCCGGCCTATGCCCCGCCCAAGGCCTCCCGCAATTCCGCTTCCAGCACCACCAGCATATCACCCGCCGCGAGGCTGCGCGCCAGTGGGGCGCCTTGCCCCGCCCATTGCGCGCCATAGCCGAATTCGCCCCCCGCCTTGGCCGCCGCATTCAGTGCCTTGCCCGCGTCATAGGCGATCGGGTAGTCTGGCACCTCAACTGCCTCCGCTGTCTCGGCCCAGCTTGTAAAGCGGTTCGCAAGGCAGCGCGCCGGGCGGCCCGAAATGGCTGAGGTCATCGTCGTTTGTGCCGCCGCCGCGCCCAGCAACGCCGCGCGATACCCGTCGTCCGCCGCGCTTTCCGGACTGCCGACGAAGGCCGTGCCCAATTGCGCCGCCGCACCACCCGCCGTCAGTGCATCCGCGATATCGCCGCCGGTCATGATGCCGCCGGCGGCAACCACCGGCACCTCCAGCTCCCGCGCCAGAATGCGGGTCAACTCCAGACACGCCAGACGCTCGTCCGGCAGCGCGAGGTCGAACACTCCGCGATGGCCACCCGCCTCCCAGCCCTGCGCGATCACCGCGTCCATTCCCGCAGCCTGCCCGGCCCGCCCCTCTGCCAGAGAGGTGGCCGAGGACATCAGCACGATCCCCGCCGCCTTCAGCGCCGCGATCCGCTCCGGCTGCGGCAGGCCAAAGTGGAAACTTACGACCGCCGGACGTTCCTCCAACAGCACCGCCTGCATCGCGTCATCGACCAGAAAGCTGGTATAGATCTCCTGCAGCGCCCTCGGCGGCGCAGCCCCGTACCCGGCAAACAGCGGTGCCAGGCGGCGCAGCCAGGCCGCCTCCCTCTCCGCGTCCGCCACCGCCGGTCGGTGGCAGAACAGGTTGATGTGAAACGGCCCATCGGTGGCAATGCGGGTTTCGCGGATCATCGCCCGCGCCCCGTCTGCCCCGGCGGCACCAACCCCCAGAGAGCCCAGCCCCCCCGCATTGCTGACCGCCGCCGCCATCGCCGGGGTCGAAACGCCAGCCATCGGGGCTTGTATAATCGGACATCGAATGCCCGCCAGCCGGGTGAATGCCGTTTCCATACCTGGGTCTCCTCCTGCCTCTGTCGCGCAGGAAACCGCCCCGGAGGCCCCAAGGCAACCCCCGACCATGCAGCCCCCCCTTGCCCCTCCCGCGCTCCTGGGCTAGTCTGCGTTAAATCCCGAGGAATCCTATGCCCATCACAACCTGCGTATTCGACGCCTATGGCACCCTCTTCGACGTCGCCGCCGCCGCGCGGCAAGCGGCTACCGAACCCGCCTTTCCTGCCCTCAGCGACCGCTGGAGCGAGGTCGCCGCGCACTGGCGGCTCAAGCAGTTGCAGTATTCCTGGCTGCGCGCCGTGGCCGACGCCCATACGGATTTCTGGGAGGTCACGCAGAACGGGCTGGACTGGGCGCTCGAGGCGACCGGGTTGGACGGCGACCCGGCCCTGCGCGAACGCCTGCTGGCTCTCTACTGGGAACTTCAGGCCTATCCCGAGGTCCCCACGATGCTGACGGCGCTCAAGAACATGGGCATGAACACCGCGATCCTGTCCAACGGCTCGCCGCCGATGCTAGACGGTGCGGTGCAGTCCGCCGGCATCGGCGATGTGCTCGATGACGTGCTGTCCGTGGAAAGCGTCGGCATCTTCAAACCGGACCGCCGGGTTTACGATCTGGTTGGCCAGCGCTTTGGCTGTGCTCCCGGCGAGGTGCTCCTTGTCTCCTCCAACGGCTGGGACGCGGCGGCGGCCTCCGGCTACGGCTTTGTCACGGCCTGGGTCAACCGGTCCGGCGAACCGATGGACCGGCTGCCCTGGACCCCAGCGCATGTGCTGACCGACCTGACCACGATCCCCGACGTCGCGGGCGCGTCATGAGCTACTTTTCCACCAGCGACGGCCGTAACCTGTGGTTCGAGGACACCGGCCAGGGTCAGCCGTTGCTGTGTCTGGCCGGTCTGACTCGCTGCAGCCGTGATTTCTCATTCCTCGCGCCGCACGTGCAGGACCTGCGCATGATCACGCTGGATTACCGCGGGCGCGGGCGGTCGGACTATGATCCCGATTACCAGAACTACAATGTTCTGCGCGAAGGTCACGACGTGCTGGAACTGCTCGATCACCTGGGCCTGGACAAGGTGACGGTGCTGGGCACTTCGCGCGGCGGGCTGATCGCCATGGCTCTGGCCGCCAGCCATCCGGAACGTCTGTCGGGCGTGATCCTGAACGACATCGGGCCGGTTGTCGAACCCGTGGGCATCGCCCGGATCATGGACTACTTGGGCAAGCAGCCCGCCGCCAGAACGCTGGACGCAGCCGCGCTCGACCTCGCCGCGGCCATGGCGCCGCAATTCCCCGGCGTACCGCTCGAAGTCTGGCGCAAACAGGCCGAGATCCAGTTCCACCAAACCGACGACGGACTGGAACTGCGCTATGATCCCAAACTGCACAACGCGCTGCTGGACCAGGCCGCCACCGGCGCGATCCCGGATATGTGGTTGTTCTTCGAGGCGCTGCACGACCTGCCGGTCGCTACCCTGCGCGGCGCCAATTCCGACATCCTGACCGCCGCAACGCTGGCGGAAATGCACAAACGCCACCCCGGCATGATCTCGGCCGATGTGGCCGACAGGGGGCATGTGCCCTTTCTCGACGAACCGGAATCGCTGGACCTGATCCGCCAGTTGCTGGACCGCAGCGAATGAGCGATCTGGAAATGATCGAGGCCGCCGCACGGCGGCTGCAAGGGCACGCGCGCCGCACGCCGCTGCTCGGTTCGCCGTTTCTGGACGGCATCGCCGGGCGGCGGGTACTGGTCAAGCCCGAATGCCTGCAGCACACCGGCAGTTTCAAGTTTCGCGGCGGCTGGTCGGCCGTCTCGGCGCTCGACCCCGACACCCGTGTGCGCGGCGTCATCGCCGTTTCCAGCGGCAACCATGCGCAGGGGGTCGCCATGGCCGCCAAGCTGCACGGAGTGCCGGCGGTCATCGTGATGCCCTCCGACGCCCCCCGGATCAAGGTCGAGAACACCCGCGCCTACGGGGCCGAAGTTGTCCTCTACGACCGAGCCAGAGGCGACCGCGACGCTATTGGCACACAACTGGCCGCCGAACGCGGGCTGACCCTGATAAAACCCTATGACGAACCGCAGGTGATTGCCGGTCAGGGCACCTGTGGGTTGGAAATCGCCGAACAGACGGCGGAACTGGGCATAGACCGGGCCGAGGTGTTGATACCCTGCGGCGGCGGCGGGCTGACATCGGGCGTCGCGCTGGCGCTGGAGGCCAAGGCGCCCGGCCTGCGCGTGCGCCCGGTGGAACCCGAAGGATTCGACGATGTCGCAAGATCCCTGCAATCGGGCAGGATCGAAAGGAACGACCGCCTGACCGGGTCGCTCTGCGATGCGATCATCACGCCATCTGCCGGAGATTTGACCTTTCCCATCATGCAGCGCCTTTGCGGCCCCGGCCTCGTCGTCACCGAAGACGAAGCCCTGCGCGCCATGGCGTTGGCATTTATCCACCTCAAGATCGTGATCGAACCGGGCGGCGCCGTGGCGCTGGCGGCGGCCCTGTTCCACCCGGCCAGCACGGCGGGCGACACAGTGATCGCGGTGGCATCGGGGGGCAATGCCGACGGGGGTCTGTTCCGGCAGGCGTTGGAAACCCATGCGTAACGCCAGCCCCACGCCCGTCCGCCGCAACCCGCACGTCCAAAAATCTTTGAAAGAAACTTTCCGCCGGTCCGCACCGGTATCTGAACACGGGAGCGTTCCGCATGATGATAGCTGACCTCGGCGACGTCCGCCTGCATTACCGGATCGACGGCGACCCAGACGGCGCACCCGTCGTCTTTGCCAATTCTCTGGGCACCGACCTGCGGCTGTGGGACGCCGTTCTGCCGTTGCTGCCCGCCGGCTTGCGGATCATCCGCTATGACAAACGCGGGCACGGGCTGTCCTCACTGCCGCGTGGTCCTTATTCGATGGGGGCGCTGGTGCGCGATGCCGAGGCACTGCTCGATCACTTGCATGTGCGCGACTGCTTGTTTGTCGGCCTGTCCATCGGCGGCATGATCGCGCAGGGCCTCGCAGTCAAGCGGCTGGATCTGGTCCGCGCCCTGGTCCTGTCCAACACCGGCGCCAAAATCGGCACCGCCCAGATGTGGGCGGACCGTATCGAAGCCGCCAGCACGCAGGGACTTGGCGCGCTGGTTGATGGCACCATGGAACGTTGGTTCAGCACTTCGTTCCGCGCCAACCCCGAGCTGGAACTGTGGCGCAACATGTTTCTGCGCCAGCCGGTCGAAGGCTGGACCGGCTGTGCTGCCGCCATCTCGGGCACCGATTTCTATACGCCTGTCAGCGGGTTGCGGTTGCCGGTTCTAGGTATTGCCGGGGACGCGGACGGATCGACCCCACCGGACATGGTGCGCGAAACCGTGGACCTGGTGCCCGGCTCGCGGTTTCACCTGATCCGAGGCGCCGGCCACCTGCCCTGCGTCGAAAAACCCGACGATTTCGCCGCCACGCTTACTGCTTTCATAGCCGAAACCGGCCATATCGAGGTGGCCTGATATGTCCCGTTTCCTGCTTGTTCACGGCTCTTGTCACGGCGCATGGTGCTGGCGCGACCTGATCCCCGCGCTGGCCGCGCTGGGGCACCACGCCGATGCCATCGACTTGCCGGGCCATGGTGACGAAACGACCCCGCTTGCCGATCAGACGCTGGAGCGTTGCCGCGATGCCGTGCTGGCGGCCACGACCCCCGACAGCATCCTGGTCGGCCACTCCTGGGGCGGTTACCCGATCGGCCTGGCCGCCGAGACCGCGCCGCAATCGATGCGCGGGCTGGTGTTTCTGTGCGCATATGTCCCCGCCGACGGCCAGTCGATGGTCGACCGCGCCCGCGCTGCCGCCCGCCAGCCCTTGAAAGGCGCGCTAAGCCGGGGCGACGACGGCGCCACATACACGTTCAAACCCGAAGCCGCGACCGCCGCGCTCTACCACGACTGCAGCGCCGAGGCCCGCGATTTCGCCCTCGCGCACCTCGGCCCGCAGGCGACGCTGCCGCAAACCACACCCGCCGCGATCACCGGCCGTTTTGCCTCGGTGCCCAAGGCCTACATCCGCTGTACCGACGACCGAGCCATACCGCCCGAGTACCAGGCCGTAATGTGCCGTGACTGGCCCGAAGGAACCGTTCACGCGATGTCCACGTCACATTCACCGTTCCTGTCCGATCCCGCCGGGCTTGCCGCATTGCTGGACCACATCGAAACGACGCTGTGATGGCTGGATCCGTATTCGACAGCCCAATGTATGCGGGCCTCTTCCCTGTCGCCGAGGTGGGCCGCCGGTTCACCGACAGCGCCGAAATCCGCGCGATGATCCTGGTCGAGGGCGCCTTGGCCAAGGCGCAGGGCACACTGGGCGTGATCCCGGAAACCAGCGCTGCCGCCATTTCCCGTGCCGCGATGGAGATCCAGATCGACCTGGGGCAGCTGGCGGGACCCCACCGGCCGGAACGGTGTCTGCGTTCCCGGCCTGGTGGCGGCATTCCACACCGAGATGCAGGCGCCGGAGCGCAGTGCCTGCACTGGGGTGCGACTTCTCAGGACATTATCGACACCGGTCTGATGCTCCGGCTCAGACAGGCGCTGGCGCGAATGGAAAACGCTCTGGTCCGGGTCATCGCGCGTCTGGTTGCATTGGCCGAAACCCACGCGACTCTGCCAATGCCCGCCCGCACCTTGGCCGACGGGCCACCCCGACCAGCTTTGGCGCGGTGACCGCCGCCTGGAGCGTGCCGCTGACCCATCTCATGCGCGAGCTGCCCGCGCTGCGCACAGACTGTCTGCTGGTATCGATCTCGGGTGCCGGCGGCACCGCCTCGGCTCTTTGCCCGCCGACGGCCTAAACCCCCGCACCGCGCTGGCCCTTGGCAAGATCGGCGAAGACGCCACCGCTATGGCACAGAACGGCATCGCGGAACTGGATTTGGGCGGCGCCGGCTCCTCTTCGACCATGCCGCAAAAGCAGAACCCGGTGGCACCCTCGGTGCTGGTGGCGCTGGCCCGTCATACCGCCGGTCAAACCGCCATACTGCATGGCGCGGAGATGCACCGGCACCAGCGCGACGGAGCCGCATGGTTCACCGAATGGATGTGCTTGCCGAAGATCGTTCTGGGCGTTGTTGCAGAACTCGACGTTATGGGGGATTCACTGTGCGAATCGGGACGGTCAAAGCGCCCGGCCTTGAACGTGAGACACGACCACCCTGCCGCGCCTTGGGCGTTCTCGGGATATTCGCGTGACGATATGAGCCAGGTAAAA
>JBFHMM010000025.1:0-26014 GCA_041594355.1 Paracoccaceae bacterium
CCCGAGCCAACCGCATGGGCATTCAGATGGTCTGTGAGGGCATGGGTTTTGCTGCCGAGGGACAGCTGAACATCCTGTCGGAAATCATTGTTCCGGGGGATATTCAGATGACGGGGGATGGCCGCCCGTTCGTGCTGATGCCCGAGTGCCAGACAACCGGTGGTTATCCCCGGATCGGCACGGTGATCCCGGCGGACCTGCCGCTGGCGGCGCAGACACCGGCCGGGGCATCCGTGCGGTTCGAGTTCGTCTCGCTGGAAGAGGCGGCGCAAGCCGAGGCGGAGGCGCGCGCCGGGCTGGCCCGCCTTACCGCGCAGGCCCAACCGCTGGTGCGTGATATTGCGCAGATTGCCGATCTACTGTCCTATCAACTCATCAGCGGCGCGATTTCCGCGCATCATGACCACACGGAGGAGCCAACATGACCCGGTCCGTCGATCTGAACGCCGATATGGGAGAAAGCTTTGGACCCTGGAATATGGGGGATGACGCCGCACTGCTGCAGATCGTCAGCTCGGCCAATATCGCCTGTGGCTTCCACGGGGGCGACTGGGATGTCATGGCCAAGACGATGATCACGGCCGCCAGAAATGGGGTGGGGATTGGCGCGCACCCGGGCTTCAATGACCTGCAGGGGTTTGGCCGCGCACGAATGCAGGTGCCTGTGGCCAGCCTGCAGAACATGGTCCGCTACCAGCTGGGCGCGGCGCAAGGCATGGCGCGCTCGGTAGGGGCCGAGGTGCGTCACCTGAAGCTGCACGGCGCTCTGTCCAATATGTGCTCGGAGGATGGCGAACTGGCGCGGGCCTGTTACGAGGCGGCCCTGTCCGTGGATCCAGACATTATTGTCATGGTGCTGACGGCGACCGCCCAGGAAAAGGCGGTGCGGGACCTGGGCTGTGCCTGGGCCGGAGAGATCTTTGCCGATCGCGCCTACAACGATGACGGAACGCTGGTGGACCGGTCACAGCCCGGCGCCGTGATCCATGATCCGGCGATCGCCGGGCCGAGGATCGTCGAAATGGTGCGCGAAGGCGCGATCATCGCCGAAAGCGGCAAGCGCATTCCGGCGGCCATCGATACGATTTGCCTGCATGGCGACACGGCGGAAGCGGTGCAGATTGCCGGTTCCGTCAGGCAGTGTTTGAACGACAGCGGTATTCGAGTGGAAAAATTCGGCCGTATCGTGCGTTAGACCGATCCGCCTTGGGCGGCGTTCCGGTCTCGTAGGCGGGCGGTACCGTCGGGGTCGATCTGAGGCGGGGCCCCCGTCAAGGCAACGCCGAACAACACCGCCGCCTGGTCGGTGGTATAGCGGCCCATCTCGACGTCGTGGCGCACCGCTTCGGGAGGGCGCGTAAAGGGGTCGCCGTAGCCGCCTCCGCCTGGCGTCCGCACATGGACGCGGTCACCGGGAGACAGATGAATGTCCTGTTCCTTGGACAGATGTTCAGGCGTGTATTCTTCGGCACCACTCTTGATGCGCACCTTGTTGACGGTGCCGTCGGACCCTCCAAGAACGCCCTGCGGCCCGAACCGCCCGTGATCCATGACAAAGCTGGCCCGGGCGCTGCCGCGGCGCAGCTCGATCTCGTAGTCCAGCCCGAAGCCGCCACGATGCCGCCCGGCGCCGCCCGACCCCTCGTGCAGCGCGTAGCGATGGTAGAGCACGGGAAAAGCCTGTTCCATGATCTCGACCGGCGGCGCCTTGGAGATACCGATGGTGGAACAGCCGTTGGCCAGGCCATCATGCTCGGCGTTGCCGCCATAGCCGCCGCCAGAGATCTGGTACATCACAAAATCGCGCCCCCGGTCGGGGTCGTACCCGCCAAGCGCGAAATTGCCGGAGGTACCTGCAGGTGCGGCCGTGACCCGGCCGGGTAGCGGCATCACCAGCGCGGCAAAGACCGCTTCGGCGATGCGCTGGGATACCTCTGCCGCGCAGCCCGATACCGGCCGCGGGTAATTTGCGTCAAGAAACGTGCTTTCGATTCCGTTGATGGTCAGCGGCTCGAACGCGCCCGCGCTCATCGGGACCTCGGGAAAGATATGTCGCATCGCCAGATAGACGGAACTGTAGGTCGTCGCGCGGACAGAATTCATCGGGCCCGCGCAGGGCGCGCTGGATCCGGTGAAATCGAAGGTCAGCTCGGTACCCGACTTTGTCACGGCAAGACAAATTTCCAGGGGTTCGTTGACCACACCGTCGCTGTCGATGTACGCGGTCGAGGTATAGTGTCCGTCAGGGATGTCGGCGATAAACGCACGCATCTGTGTCGCGGCGCGCTGGCGCAGTTCTGCGATCGCCTCGGCCACCGTGTCGTCGCCATAGCGGTCCATCAGTGCGCCCAGGCGCTGTTCGCCGACCAGCAGGGCGGCGGCTTGCGCCTTGACGTCGCCGATGCGTTGATCGGCCACCCGGATATTCGAGGTGATGATGGAATAGATCTCGGAGTCCAGCTTGCCCTCTTTGAACAGGCGCACCGGCGGCAGGCGCAACCCTTCCTGCTCCACCGCCGTGGCGCTGGCAGAGAACCCACCGGGAACCGCGCCGCCAGTGTCTGGCCAGTGTCCGGTGTTCGAAAGCCAGCAGAACAGTTCGCCATTGCGATAGAACGGCATGGCGAACCGCACATCCATCAGGTGAGTGCCGCCCAGATAGGGGTCGTTGACGATGTAGATGTCGCCTGGGCGCGGGCTTGCGACCTGTCCGGCAGCGATCATCTCGATCAGCGTTCGGGTGGAATACTGCATGGTGCCAACAAAAACCGGCAGCCCGCCGGCGCCCTGCGCAATCAGCGACCCGTCGGTGGCGGAATAGATGCCGTCCGAACGGTCGTTTGCCTCGGCGATGACCGGAGAGAACGCGGCGCGGGAAAAGCTTAGGTCCATCTCGTCACAGACCTGTTGCAGGCCGGACTGAATGACGGAAAGGGTGATCGGATCCAATGTCATTGTGCCTCTCCGATCATGATGATGATGTTGCCGTCTGCGTCGCCGGTCGCCATATCGCCGGGTTCGATCAGCACGGTGGTGTCCATCTGCTGCACGATGGCCGGACCGGTGATCGTGAAATCCGCAGGCAGGTGGTCGCGCCAGTAGATCGGCGTGTCCTGCCAGTCGCCTTCGAAGTAAACTGGGCGGCGGGCAATCTCGGCGTCGTTCAGGGTCTGCCGACGCGCCGCCGGGTCGATCAGCGCGCTAAGATCCAGTTCGGCTCGCGTGCCGATCACGGATGTATTGGCGTTGACGACATTGGCGCGAATATCGGTCAGATCGACTCGGAACCGCTCGAAATAGGTGGACTCGAACAATTTGCGCAGGGTTTCGGTGTCGACTTCGGGGCGGTCCAGCGGCACCCGCAGCAGGTGTGTCTGGCCGACGAATTGCATATCCACGCTATAGAGCTTGCGGATCTCGCGAATCTCGATGCTTTCCTTGCCGATCATGGCCTCGCCTTCGGCCGTCTGGGCGGCGAAAACCTCGTGCAGGCGGGATGGGGTCAGGGCATCGAGCGGCGTGTTCACCGTGTTCACGAAATCATGGCGCAGATCGGCGACAACGCAGCCGATGGCATTTGTGATACCGGGGCGCGCCGGCACCAGAACGCGCGGGATCGACAGTTCGCGCGCGAGGGCGGCGGCGTGCAGAGGTCCCGCACCGCCAAAAGCAAAGAGGGCGTAGTCGCGAGGATCCGCCCCGAGCGAGATCGACACCATGCGGATCGCACCGGCCATCTTCATATTGGCGATCTTGATAACAGCGGCGGCCGCGGCCTCGGTGTCCAGGCCCAGGGGGGCGCCCAGATTGCGGGCAAAGATGCCCTGCACGGTTTCCAGCGAAACGCCGCCCTCTACCGCGTTCAGGCCTGCCGGGTCCAACCGTCCCAGAAGCAGGTTTGCATCGGAAATCGTGGGTTCCGTCCCGCCACGTCCATAGCAGATCGGTCCGGGCAGCGCGCCCGCGCTTTCCGGCCCGACTTCGAGCAACCCGGCCGCATTGACCCGGGCAATCGACCCGCCGCCCGCGCCCACGGTTCTTACGTCGACCATCGGCACGTGGATCGGCATGGCGTATTCGATCTCGATCTCGTTTGACACCGTCGGCTGGGCGCCCTGGATTAGCGCGACGTCGGTCGACGTTCCGCCCATGTCATAGGAGATCAGGTTCAGGTGATTGGCCCGGCGCCCGGTATAGGCGGCAGCCATAACGCCCGACGCGGGGCCCGACATCACAGTCTTTGCTGCCTCCAGCGCGACTCGCCTGGAACTGACCATGCCGCCGTTTCCATTCATCACCAGCAGGTCGCCGGTGTAGCCGCCGGTGGCGAGCTCGTCGATGAGGCGCCGTATATAGCGATCCAGCAGCGGTTGGACAGACGCATTGACGGCGGCCGTTACACCGCGCTCGAATTCGCGGCTTTCCGACAGCAGGGCATGCCCCATCGTGACGTGGCTGTTGGGCCAGAAATCGCGCAGCAGTTCGGCTGCGCGAAACTCGTGCACCGGGTTTGCATAGGCATGCAGGAAATGCACCACGACCGCTTCGCATCCGGCGTCGATCAAGGCCCTGCCGGCCGCGCAGAGTGCCGCCTCGTCCAACGGTGTGATGATCTGTCCGCCGGCGTCCATGCGCTCGGGGACCTCGAGCCGCAGGTTGCGCGGGATCAACGGATTGAATTCTCCCTTCATGCCATAAGGCTGTGGTCTTGTACGGCGGCCCAGTTCCAGCACGTCGCGGAAGCCCTGTGTGGTGATCAACCCGGTCTTGGACAGCTTCCGCTCCAGTACGGCGTTGGTCGTGGTGGTGGTGCCATGCACGATCAGATCCAAGGCAGCCAGGTCGCAGCCTGCTTGATCCAGAGCGTTCAGAACGCCAAAGGCCTGATTGTCCAACGTACTGGCGACCTTGGCCAACCTCACCCGGCCTGTGGACTGATCCAGTTCGACCAGATCTGTAAAGGTACCCCCGACGTCAACGCCGACAACGGCGCCTTTGGGGGGTGTCGGGTGCTGTGCCATTGCCGCTCCAGAATAGATCATTTGTGTACAAATGATGTTCGGAGGCGACCGCTGTTGTCAACGCACCTCGATCACCGTTTCGGCGGTTACCGGTCTGTCGCCCACAACATAGGCGCGGTGGTCATTGGTGTTCAAAGTGACAGTCAGGGTGTGGGTGCCCTGCGGCAGGGCACCGATACGGGCCGTGTTGGAGTAGAGCCGCTGTAGCTTCAAACCGTTAAGGTAGAGATGGCCATGTCCCGTACCGGGCACATGCGGCCCATCGGCCATGTCTTTTTCGAAAGAGAAGTCGACCGTTTCCACGGTGACTTGCCACTCCTTTCCGTCCTGTCGAACCATCACAGCGATTTCCGGCGCGGGTTCGCCATCGCCGACCAGGCAGATGTCACCGATGCCGAAGAGGCCGAAATTCTGTGCCTGACCGGCCTGTTTCGGGGCCGCCAGCCGGGCCTGAATCGACAATTCGCCGGCTTGTTCAAAGCCGAGCGTCAGCGGGATCAGCTGTCCGTCCTGCAAGTCGCCCGCTACTCCGTCGAGCCGGACAAAGGCGCCGTCACCCGCCAGTGTAGGGGCGCTTTGCGCTGGGATAGCCAGCGGGCCGTTGCTGAGCGTTGCCTGTCTGGCCGAGGCCGACTGGGCTGAGGTAAGCCGGTCTGGCGGGCCGTCGTTTTCAATGTGAAGGAACACACCGACAGCGCCTGGTTCGCCCGCGATCGGCGCTGCGGTCGCGTTTTCCAACGAGATTTTCCTAAGTGGATCCGGCTGGAGCAGAACGTAGGCGCTTGTGGCAACCAATCCGAGAAAAATCAGGACAATCAAAAGTTTTGCGGGTTTCATCCGGGCCTCGGGAGAGTATCAATGAACCTCATGAGTGTCTCTCAAGCTGTCCTGAGGTTCAAGAATGCCGCCTTGCTGATTGTTTCAGCGGAAGCAGCGTCAGCGCATGCATCGGATCAGGGGTTGGTGTTATTGCTGCCGACGGGCATCTATACAGCGGCCGGCGCATCGGCGGTGGCATTGACCGTGCTTTTGATGGCGGTGCTGCCGAATGCTGCGCTGACGGCGCTGTTTCGCCCGCTGTTGTTGATGCGGTGGCAGGCGGGACCATGGCCGCTGGTGACCAGCGGTTTTTCCTGCGCCCTGTTGTTCTGGCTGGTGTGGATGGGGCTCAACGGCTCAAGGGATCCGCTGTCGAATCCTTTGCCGCTGATGATCTGGACAATCTGGTGGGTCGGACTGGTGTCGTTGCAGGGCCTGTTCGGGAACCTGTGGCGCTGGTTGAACCCGTGGAGCGGAGCGGTGGCGCTGGCGCGACTGGTGCTAGGGGCTGGGCCTTTGCTGCGGTTGCCGGGCTGGCTGGGGCACGCGCCTGCCCTGGTCATCTTTTTGGGGTTCGCGGCATTTCTCATGGCTGATCCGGCTCCTGCCGACCCGGCGCGGTTGGCGCGTGTCGTCGGTGCATACTGGGTGGTAAGCTTTGCGGCGTTGATCGTGTTCGGTCCGCGCTGGGCACGACGGGGCGAGGGGCTGTCCGTTCTGATGCAGCAATACGCTCGCGTTGCAGTGTTTTCGCGGCGCAAGGGTCGCCTCGCGGCGGGCCTGTCCGGCTGGCAGGTGCTGGCGGGTCGGGTGCCGCCGCTGGGATTAGCGGTATTTGCGCTGATCATGCTGGGCAGCGGCAGTTTCGACGGTCTGAACGAGACATTCTGGTGGCTCGGCGTGCTCGGGATCAACCCACTGGAGTTCCCCGGCCGCTCCGCCGTGGTGACGCAGAACTTCGTCGGTCTTCTGCTGGCCAACCTGATGCTGGCGGCAATTTTCGCCGTGACGATCTGGGCTGGTCTGCGGCTGAGCCGGTCTGACATCGGGCTGTCCCGCGCTGTCCGGATCTTTGCGCCGACGATCTTGCCGATCGCGCTGGGATATCATGTCGCGCATTATCTGCCGAGCTTTCTAGTTGAAAGCCAATATGCGCTGGCGGCGCTGAATGACCCGTTGGTGCGTGGCGACGACCTGCTGGGATTGGGTATCTTTTATGTCACCACAGGCTTTTTCAACACGCCGTCGACGGTTCGGCTGATTTTCCTGTCGCAGGCGGGGGCGGTGGTTGTGGGCCATGTTCTGGCCGTGATGCTGGCGCATGGCGCTGCGGCTCGGCTGTTCGGTGACGCGCGCCGTGCGGTGTTGGGCCATGCGCCGCTTGCTATCTTCATGATTGGGTACACATTTTTTGGGCTCTGGCTGCTTGCATCTCCGCGCGGGGTGTGAATTCTAGCCAATTTCCTAGACAAACCGCAAACTCATTTGCACACTAATAACCGCAGGGTCCGGGGAACGGTCCGTCGCATTCGGCCAATATGGGGAAAGTACCATGACCAAAGACAGCACGAAAATACCTGCAACAACCACGCGTCGCGGAGCGTTGAAAACATTGGCTGCGGGGGCGGGTGTCGCCAGCCTGCCGCTGTGGGCGCGCTATGCTCAGGCGCAGACGTCGGAACCGATCCGTATCGGGTTCCAGGTGCACCGCACCGGTATCGGCGCGGCTTATGGCCGCTGGTACGACCGCACGACCATGGCCGCGGCTCAGCTGATCAACGAAAGCGGCGGCATCAATGGCCGCATGGTGGAAATCGTGGACGAAGATGACGGCACCGACCCCAAGCGTGGGGCCGAAGTGGTCGAGAAATTCGCCAGCCAGCACAATTGCGATGTCGGGTTCGGCACGCTGTTCAGCCATGTCGTCATTGGGTCGGCACCGCGCGCGGGCGAGCTGAAACTGCCATATTTCGTGGTCTCCGAAGGCCACCATGTCGCCAGCGGAATGCTCAATCGCTATACACTTCAGCCGGGCATCACCGACGTAAAAAGCCAGGTTCAGGCGATGGCGCCGTTCGTCAGCCAGAACTTGGGGAAAAAGGTCACGATGATCTTTCCCGATTTCGCCTTTGGGCACGATCACCGCGATTACTTTACCGCAGCGATCGAGGCGCAGGGCGGCGAGGTGCTGGAGCACATCGCGATCCCGCCCACCGAGACGTCCTTCACCAAGTATTTCCCGAAGATCCCGCGCGATACCGAGGTGATTTATCACGTGATGGTAGGTCCCGCCGTGCTGACCTTCGTGAAGGAACTGGGCGAATTCTTTGGCCCGTCGCGTCCGGAGATGTTCGGCTTCATCGATTCACTGGAGGCCGTCGATATTGCCAGCCCGGGCCTGGAGTTCCTGGAGGGGTCGTATTTCTGGGAGGGCAACCCGCGCTACGCGCAGGCCGACCAGTCGGAATATGACAAACTGTACCGGGCTGCGGTCGGGGTCGATGCAAACGGCGCATCGGTGAACGATCCCAAGGATATTTCGACCTATGCGCATATGTTCGGCTGCTGGGAGACCCTGCACGTGATCAAGGCCGGCATGGAAGCCTCCGGCTATGCCGGGCCCGGCGACCGGGCCAAGCTGATCGAGGCAGTCGAGGCGATGACCGACATGCCGCATTCGATTGCGCATCCGCAGGGGGCGAAGCTGTTTAATGGCAAGACGCACCAGGTATTCGGGCACCAGTACATCAGTAGGGTCGAAGGTGGAAAGCTGGTGCTGCAGCACACCACCTCCATTGAGGACACGCTGTATCCCGATGAGGTCGATTACACGACGCAACCCCTGTAAGAACAGGCCGGGCCCGGCCGGGGCGCGGCGCCGGACTCCGGAGTATTTGTAAAGAGATGAAGAGGCGGGCTCTCCGCCTTTTCACGGCTCGAGCAATTCCGGGGTAAAAATGGATTTAGGGCCGTACATTTTATTGGCGACGCTGGAAGGTTCGGTAACGGCGGCCGTGCTGGCGCTAACCGCGATCGGCCTGAGCCTGGTGTTCGGCGTCATGCGCGTGGTCAACGTGGCGCACGGCGAGTTTTTCATGCTGGGGGCGGTGCTGGCGTGGTGGGTGGCGCATATGGTCGGCGCGCACCCTGCACTCGGTTTCGCCGCCGCGCTGGTGATTGCACCGTTTCTGGTGGGGCTGGTCGCGGTGGCGGCCGACATGACGGTGTTGAAACGCGTCGACTACGATCCGGAGCGAACCATCGTTGCGACCATCGGGATGCTCTACATCATCCAGCAGATCACGCTGATGACCTATGGGCCGGATGCGCGCCCGGTCGAGCCGCCGTTCAACAGCCGCCTGGCGATACCGTGGTTCGAATATGGCGAGAACGGGTTTCAGATGTATTGGCCCTGGGGGCTGAGTACGACCAGTTACAAACTGGCGGTGATCGCTGCCGCGGCCGTGGTTCTGGTCGGGGTCTGGCTGTTGATGGCGCGTACCAAGATCGGATTGCTGATGCGGGCGACGCAGCTCGACCGCGAAATGGCGCTGGCCTTTGGTATTCCGGTCGAGCGGGTCTATGCGATTGTCTTTGGGATCGGGGCGGGGCTGGCCGGGCTTGCGGCCGTTCTGATCGTGCCGATCCAGCAGGCGCATTACCTGATGGGAGGCGATCCGCTGCTGCTGTCGTTCATCGTGGTGATCATCGGTGGGCTGGGCAGCCTGCCGGGTACGGTGATCGCGGCTGTTCTGATCGGGCTGAGTGACGGGATTATCTCGGTGTTCTTCTCTCCCACGCTGGCCAAGATCCTTGCGACGCTGCTGGTGGCTTTGGTGCTGGTGTTCCGGCCGCAGGGGCTGTTCGGGGTGAAGTCCAGATGAGCGCGACACAGAAGTTGTTCGCCCTGCACGGCGGGTTGCTTGGGTTGCTGTTTGTATTGCAGTTCCTGCTGCCGGCCTATCACCATGGCAACCTGGCCCGTGTCATGGTGCTGGCCAGTTATGCGATCGGCTATAACATCATGTTCGGTTACACCGGGTTGCTGAGCCTTGGGCACGCGCTGTTCTTTGCGGCCGGCATGTATGGCATGGGGCTGGCGGTGAACCTCGGCGGAGCGGCACCCGCTCCGGCGCTGATCGCGGGCGTGCTGGCGGGTGTTGTGGTCTCGGCGGCGCTGGGCCTGCTGGCGCTGCGGACTGCGGGTGTCGCATTCATGATCGTGACGCTCATGTTCTCCCAAGCCGGATACCTGACTGTGCTCTATTTCGGGGCCTATACACGCGGTGATGAGGGGTTCGTGATCCAGCAGGCGCAGCGGATCATGTGGGGCATCGACCTGTCGAATCCGACGAATCGGTATTTTGCCGCCTACGCGCTGTTTGCGATCTGCTTGCTGCTATCGCTGTGGGTCGTGCAGCGGCCGTTCGGTAAGGTTTTGGTTGCCATTCGCGAGAACGAGGAACGCGCGCGGATGCTGGGGTACGACGTGTTTCGTCACAAGCTGGGCGCGGTGGTTCTATCTGGCACAATCTCGGCGGCGGCCGGGGCGACCTATGGGCTTCTGTTCGGATACGTTGGAGCCAGTTTTGCCAGCGTTCAATACTCGATCTTTCCGTTGCTCTGGGTGTTGCTGGGCGGCGCCGGCACGGTGTTGGGGCCATTCATCGGGACGCTGTTCATGTTCTACCTGATTGATCTGAGTAGCGGGTTAACCAGCGCTTACATGCTGATCGCTGGTGTGGCACTTGTGGTTCTGACGCTTTTTGCGCCACAGGGGCTGGCGGGGGAATTGCGGTCCCGGATCTGGCGGTGGCTGCCATGACGATGTTGTTGTCGACCCGGGCGATGACGCGGTATTTTGCCGGGCTGCGGGCGGTGCATGACGTCGATTTCGACCTGCCAGAGGGGCAAATCCGCGCCTTGATCGGACCCAATGGTGCAGGCAAGACCACCTTTGTCAGTATGCTCTGCGGGCGCATTCCCCCGTCAGGGGGCACGATCAGTTTTGGTGGACGTGACATTTCGCGGCTACCGGCGCACAAGCGCATCAACCTCGGCATGGCCTATACGTTCCAGATCACCTCGGTGTTCGCCAGGCTCAGCGTCGCGGAAAACGTGGCGCTGGCGGCCCGGCGCAAGTTTCACGGAGCGGATGCGGTGACGCGGGCCGTTCAGGATGCGCTGGACAAGGTTGGATTGGGGGAGCGCCCGGAGCAGAACGCCGGCGATCTCAGCTACGGGCATCAGCGGCTGCTGGAGATCGCCATGGGGCTGGTGCAGGAGCCGCGCCTGCTGATTCTGGATGAGCCGACTCAGGGGCTGGCCGATAGCGAGATCAATGCGTTCAAGACGCTAATCCGCGATCTGTCGAAAAGCGCGACCATCCTGCTGATCGAACACAACATGAGCGTAGTCATGGAGACTGCGGATTTCGTCACGGTTCTGAATTTCGGCGAGATCCTCGCCGAAGGCACCCCGAAGGAGATCCGTGCCGATGCGGCGGTACAGGCCGCTTATCTGGGAACAGGCTGATGCTGAAACTGGACAAGGTCAACGCGGGATACGGGCAGGCACAGATTCTGCGCGATCTGTCGCTGCATGTCGCGCCGGGTGAGATCCTGTGCCTGCTGGGGCGCAATGGGGCGGGCAAGACCACGACGATGAAGGCGATCATGGGCCTGTTGCCGCTGTTGTCCGGATCGGTGCGGCTGGACGACGTGGCGCTCAACGAACTGCCCGCGTACCAGGTACCGGGGCGCGGGATCGGCTATGTGCCGCAGGGGCGGCGGCTATTTGCCGAACTCAGCGTGGCGCAGAACCTCGAGATTGGTTTGATGGTGCGTGGATCGGGGTCCGAGGTTCTCAATGGCGTGCTCGAGCTGTTTCCGCGTCTCAGGGAACGTTTCCACCAGCGCGCCCAGACCCTGTCGGGTGGCGAGCAGCAGATGCTGGCCACCGCGCGGGCGTTGTGTCTGGAACCCAAGGTGCTTTTGCTAGACGAGCCGACCGAAGGCTTGCAGCCCTCGATGATCGAGGCGATCCGGCAGGTGATTGCGGTCATGCGCGACCGGGGGGTCGGCATCATTCTGGTCGAACAAAGGGTTGACGCTGTGCTGTCGGTGGCTGACCGGGTCAGTTTCATCGAAAACGGTCACAACCTGGAAACGCTGGATGCGGACGCCTTGCGACGCGATCACGCGATCATCGAACGTCATCTGGGGGTGTGACCCGTCGCGCTTCAGGTCAGGCGGTTGAGCAGGGCCAGCAGCGTTTGTTGCTCTTGCTGGTTCAGTGGCGCCAGCGTTTCGGCGGTGATCGCGCGGGCCTTGTGGCTGATCAGGGCAAAGAGCGCGCGGCCATCGTTCGATGGTGATAGTGATAAACGTCGCTGATCTACCGGGTCTGGTGTGGACTCAACCAGACCCTTGCGCCGCAGCCGGTCCACCACGCCCTTTATCGTGGCCGCGTCCATTGCGGTGGCTCGTCCGAGGGCGTTCTGCGTGGTCTGCCCCAGCTCACACAGTTTCGCCAGCGCGGCAAACTGCGTCGGGGTCAGGTCAGGGATATGACTGGCAAAGATGCCTAGATGACGCTGGTTCGCCCGGCGCAGGATAAAACCGACCTGTTCGTCCAGAAAATAGCGGGATTGGGGGTCGTTTGCGTTGCTCATCGGCAATCCTTGTGCATCGGTGTTGACAGACCGGGGGATGCTGTCTCAAAATCCATTTGCATACTAACAATATCTGTCGACTGACTATACGGAGGAACTGGCATCTTGCCCGCGTATTTCCGGCCTGACAATCTAAATGAGGCGCTGGCGCTGCTTGCTTCAGAACCTGTGACATTGGCTGCCGGATGTACCGACCTTTTCCCCGCGACCGAGGCCAAAATTCTGAACGGCCCGGTGCTGGATCTGACGGCGATTGACGGATTGCGTGGCGTTGTCCGTGGCCCGGAGGACTGGCGTATCGGGGCGCTTACCACCTGGAACGACCTCTGCAAAACGGATCTGCCGGCCGCTTTCGATATGTTGAAGCAGGCGGCGCACGAGGTCGGATCCTGGCAGGTCCAGAACGCTGGAACAGTGGCGGGAAACCTGTGCAACGCTTCGCCGGCGGCAGATGGCGTGCCGCCGCTGCTTGCCCTTGACGCGCGGGTCGAGCTGCGATCCGCCAAGGGTACGCGGGTGCTGCCCTTGGACAGCTTTGTCACCGGGGTGCGCAAGACGGCCTTGCAACCGGGCGAGATGGTGACGGCGGTCCTGATCCCCGCAGCGGCAGGGACGGGCACTAGTCGCTTCCGAAAGCTGGGCGCGCGACGTTACCTGGTCATTTCGATTACAATGGTGGCGTGCCGTTTGGTGGTAGGAGACGGAACGGTCAGCGAAGCGGCGATTTCGGTGGGCTCCTGCAGCCCGGTGGCGGTGCGGCTGAGCGAGGTTGAAAGCCATCTGCTCGGATGTCGGCTGGCCGATGTGGCGGCGACCGTGGACGCGGACATGGTTGCGCGTGCGTTGTCGCCAATCGACGATATTCGCGGCGACGCGGCCTATCGGAAAACAGCGGCCGTCGAACTGGTCCGCCGCACGCTGGCGGATCTGGCGAGTGAGGCATCATGAAGGACACTCCGGAAATTGCGCTCACGGTCAACGGGAAACCGGCCAGCCTGAACGCGGCCCCGGGGCGACGTCTGTCCGAGGTGCTGCGCGAGGATCTGGGATTGACCGGTACCAAGGTCGGGTGTGATGCCGGTGACTGCGGCGCCTGCACGGTGCTGCTGAATGGTGCACCGGTCTGCGCCTGTCTGACACCTGCCATCCGGGCCGTCGGCGCGGATGTGGTCACCGTCGAGGGTGTGGGGGACATCGCGGAACGCCTGAAGGATACCTTCTTGTGCCACGGGGCCGCACAGTGCGGCATCTGCACGCCGGGCATGCTGGTCACCGCCAGTGCCCTGCTTCGGGAAACGCCCTGCCCCGACCGGGCGCAGGTCGAAGAGGCGCTGGGCGGCGTGCTGTGCCGCTGCACAGGATACGCCAAGATCATCGAAGCGGTGATGGACGTTCAGCCCATATCCATCGACGCGGACCCGGCAAATGGCCGCGCGGTCGGGGCGGCCTTGCCGCGTCTGGACGGCGCGGCCAAGGTTGACGGGCGCGAGATATTCGGCGCCGACTATGCGCCAGACGACGCGCTGCTGGTGCGCGCGATCCGGTCGCCGCATTTTGCCGCGCGGTTTCAGTTGGGTGATGTGGCGGGCTGGGCTGGGGACAAGGTGTATGTATTTACGGCCGCCGATATTCCCGGTTCCAACCGGTTCGGCACCATACCCGCCTTTGTCGATCAACCCGCGCTGGCCGATGGTTTTGTCCGGATGCGAGGCGAGGCGATTGCTGTCGTCGCGGGGCCGGCGGATGTGATCGAAGCCCTGGACTTGTCGGCCTTCCCGGTAACATGGGAGCCCGAGGCCGAAATGCTGCAAACCGATCAGGCCCGCGCAGCAGAGGCCCCACGGCTTCATGACAACCGCCTGGGTAACATTCTGATCGGCGGCAAGGTGCTGTGCGGCGACCCGGCAACGGCTCTGGACACCGCCGCACATCGTGTCACGGCGCGTGCAGAGACGGCCTATGTCGAACACGCCTACATCGAACCGGAGGCCGGTGCCGCCTGGATGGAGGGCGACACGCTGGTCATTCAGGCCTGCACCCAGGCCCCGGTCATGGACCGGGACGAAACGGCACGTATTCTCGGGCTAGCACCTCACCGGGTGCGGGTCATTCCCTCGGCAGCGGGGGGGGGCTTCGGATCCAAGCTGGACCTGTCGCTGCAGCCGCTGATCGGCCTTGTCACCCTGAAAACCGGTCTGCCGTCGCGCATGGTATATTCCCGGCGCGAAAGCATGAGTTCTACGACCAAACGTCACCCGTCGATGATGCAGGCCACCGCCGGAATCGATGCGGACGGGCATCTGACCGCGATGGTGTTCGACGGCGATTTCAACACCGGTGCATACAGCAGCTGGGGCCCGACTGTTGCCGTGCGCGTACCGGTACACGCCAGCGGCCCGTACAAGATTCCAAACTATCACGCAGAGGCCCGCGCGGTGCACACCAACGGGCCAGTGTCCGGTGCCTTCCGTGGGTTCGGCGTGCCGCAGGCCGCGATCTTGCAAGAGACCCTGTTTGACGATCTGGCGCTGGCGGCCGGTCTGGACCGCTTGGCTTTTCGTCGCCTGAACGCGCTCAGGGACGGTGACCGCACGGTCTGTGGTCAGCAGCTGTTCGGTGTCGGTATCGGCGACTGTCTGGATGCGCTGGCCGCGCCATGGCAGGCGGCGCTTGCGGCGGCGAAAGATTTTAACGCGGCAAATACACAGACAAAACGCGGCGTGGGTGTCGCTTCGTGTTGGTACGGTTGCGGCAACACCGCGCTGCCCAATCCGTCGACCATCCGGCTGGGGATCACCACGGATGGCCATCTGCGCCTGCATCAGGGCGCGACCGATATTGGGCAGGGCGCGAATACGGTGATCACCCAGATTTGCGCTGACGCTGTCGGCCTGCCGATTGCCGATTTCGAGTTGGTTGGACCGGACACGGCGCTGACGCCTGACTGTGGCAAGACCTCGGCCTCGCGTCAGACCTTTGTGACCGGCAAGGCGGCGCTGCTGGCTGGGCAGGCGCTGCGGGCGCGGATATTGACCCGAGCCAACCTGGGGCCCGATGCGGTTCTGTCGCTTGAGGCCGGGCAGGTCGTGGTGACAGACGGCGCGCAGACTGCGCGTATTGATCTGTCGTCGCTGGAACCGGACGCCAACGGCTATGGCCTGAGCGCCGAGGAAACCTATGACCCGCCAACCGTCGAGATGGACGAAAACGGGCAGGGATCGCCATATGCGGTCTATGGCTATGGTGCGCAGATGGCCGAGGTCGAAGTGGACATGACCCTTGGCACGGTCAGGGTCCACAAGATCACGGCCGCGCATGATCTAGGACGGGTGATCAACCCCCTGCTCGCCGAAGGCCAGATCGAAGGCGGCGTGGCGCAGGGTCTGGGGCTGGCGCTGATGGAGGAATATATTCCGGGCCGCACCGAGAACCTGCACGACTACCTGATCCCCACCACCGGCGATATGCCAGAGGTGCAGTCGATCCTGATCGAAAAGCCAGACCCCGAAGGGCCGTTCGGGGCCAAGGGGCTGGGCGAACATGTGCTGATCCCGACCGCCCCGGCAATTTTGAACGCGATCCACCACGCAAGTGGCGCCCGCATCGATACGCTGCCTGCGCTGCCGCACCGGGTGCTTGCTGCGATCCGGGCAGCAGGAGAGGCATCATGACCCGCGAGCGCCCGGAAAAGATCCGCTGCGATGCCTGTCCGGTGATGTGCTATATCGCCGAGGGCAAGATCGGCGCGTGCGACCGCTATGCCAATCAGAACGGCAAGATCATTCGATGTGACCCGTTGACCGTTCTGGACAAACGGATCGCCGAAGGGGGCGAAATCCGCCCTTTCCTGAAATCGGAATGGGACGGCACCTTGGGCAGCGGCGACCTGTTTGTCACGGCCGTTGGGTCGGGCACGACCTATCCCGATTACAAACCGGCCCCCGTCATCGTCAGCCGCCAGGTCAACGGCGCGGACTTCGTAACCGTGGTGACCGAGGCGATTTTCTCTTACTGCGGCGTCAAGGTGTAAATTGACACCGACCGCCACCTCGGCCGCGAGGGCGCGGTGGTGCGCTGCAATGGCGAGGCGGTCGGTTTGATGATCACTCCGGAATACGGCTCGCAGATGATGTCACTGGGCGGGGTCGATCACCTGACCGGCGGCTCCAAACCGGAAGGCCGGGTGACCTGTGACGCGCTGATGCGCCTGTGCAACCGCGAAGCCGTGGAGTTGAGCGTCGACGACGGCGCGATGGTCGTGGTCCAGGCCGGTCAGCCGCCCATCGTGGACGGCGTGCGCGAGAAACGAATGCGGGTTGGTTGTGGATCGGCCACAATCGGCATGTTCGCCAGCCAGTGGCAGGGGTTGGTCGACGAGGTTGTCGTGGTGGATGACCACATCACCGGGGTCGTCAGTGAGCATCAGGCAGGCAAGGTGCTGGGCTGGCCCAATACCGGCATCCGGATCAAGGGGCGCCGGTCCACTCCGGGGCGGTATTTCCAGGTGGCCGAGCCGGGGATGGGATGGGGCGGCACGGATGTAGAGGACCCGCTGACTATCCTGGGGCCATGGCAGGAGAACAAGGGCGCGCGGCCGGGTCTGACCCTTCTGATGGTGTCGACCACCGGCGAGCAATACGGTTATTACGTGCTGGATGACGATCTGGTGCCGCAGCCGCGGGACTTGCCCGATCCCCTGAAACCTTCGGTCGATCTGATTGCCGAGAACTGCGAGCCGGCGCTGTGCGCGGTGTTGTTCATGGGCGGCGCGGGCGGGTCTCTGCGCTCGGGCGTGACGCGCAATCCGGTGCGCCTGACCCAATCCGTGCAGCGGCGAGGGACCACCGTGACCTGCGGTGGCGCGCCGACCTATGTCTGGCCGGGCGGTGGGATCACCCTGATGGCCGATGTGACGCAGATGCCCGACAACTCCTTTGGCTATGTGCCGACCCCGGCCATTGTCGCGCCGCTTGAATTCACTGTGTCGCGCGCGGAATACCGTGAATTGGGCGGCCATGACGAGGCGGTCCGCGACGTGGCTGACGTGCTGGAGCACAGCGGCGAATACGGCGCGGGCCTGCGGGCGGTGGCCACGATCAGGGACCGGAAATAGATGCCGGGCGCGCAGGCAGTTATGTTGCCTGATGGACGTCGATTGCACCTGCATCACGGTCCCATCGATCTGATCATCGATGCAGAAGGTCCCGCTCGCGAACCTGCTCTGCGCGCCGCGTCGGAGCGGTTCGAAACTGTGTTGGTGGAACTGGTGCCGGAGTTGGCGCTGTTGCGTATGCCGGTCAGCCAGGACCCCGCGTTGGCCGGCGCGATTGCCCGCAGGATGCGGGATGCGGCGGCGCCCTTTGCGCCCCTTTTTATCACGCCGATGGCGGCCGTAGCGGGCGCGGTGGCTGATACGATCCTTGCCACGATGATCTCGGGGCGAGATCTGACCCGCGCCTATGTCAACAACGGCGGCGACGTGGCATTGCACCTGACGGGGGACGAAAGGTTTACCGCTGCCATCGCCGCAGGCCGGACCGACCGCGTGGTGGTCACGGCAGAGAGCCCGGCGCGCGGTATCGCCACGTCCGGCCGGCGCGGACGCAGCCTGTCGTTCGGTATTGCCGACGGGGTTACGGTGCTGGCCCCGACTGCGGCCCAGGCGGATGCCGCCGCCACGATGATCGCCAATGCGGTGGACCTGCCCGGATCGTCCAAGATCACCCGCAAACCGGCCCGCGAGCTGGACCCCGATAGCGATCTGGGCGCGCTGCCCGTGACGGTAGAGGTCGCCCCCCTCAATGCGACGGACATAGACGCCGCCCTGGACCGGGGCCGCAGATTTGCCGATCGCTGCCTGTCACGAGGCTTGATTTGCGCCGCCCATCTCACCCTTGCCGGGCAGGCGATCAGCCTCGCCCGACCCGCTGCCGAAATGGAGCTGTCACATGCCTGAATTTACCATTCGTAAGACGATGACCTTCATCGAGGATATCCACCACGATGGAGGTCCCGCGCCAGAAAATCCGCGTCGGCGCGCCGCAATCGTGGCAATTGTGCGCAATCCCTTCGCGGGCGGCTATGCCGAGGACCTGCAATCGGCCATGGAGGATCTGAAACCTCTGGGCCTGTCGATGACCGACCGGCTGATCGCGGCGATGGGCGGCATCGATGGTATTGACGGGTATGGCAAAGCCGGGCTGGCCGGGGAAAACGGTGAGCTGGAACACACCGCGTTGTGGCATGTGCCCGGTGGCTACGCCATGCGCGCTCGGCTGGGCGAGGCCAAAGCGATCGTGCCGTCCTCAATGAAGATCGGCGGCGTCGGGACACGGATCGACATCCCGCTCGGCCATATCAATGCCGCCTATGTGCGCAGCCATTTTGACGGAATGGAGGTCGGCGTGCCTGACGGTCCGCGCGCCAATGAATTGCTGTTCGCACTGGCGATGAGCAAGGGGCCACGGATTCATCACCGGATGGGCGGCCTGCAGGTCGAAGACGTGACCGGAGAAGACGGGCTGCGCTGAAACGATAGCGGATTGCGGCCGCGCGCCTTAACCTGGGGGCGGACACCGCCAAACCGGTGGCCGGGACCAGTGACGGGGCGAATGTCGCTCCTGGCGGCCCTGGTTCGCCGGTTGGCGACAGCTGAAGCGCTGCGATTCTAGCCGTTCAATTCGTGGATCTGCACTTCGGGACAGGCAGAGCGGGCTATTTCGCACAGGTGTTCGTGGTGGGTCAGGTAAATCACTTGGCCCGAGCGGGCCATGTCGCCGAGAAGGGCAAAGGTTTGATTGGCGCGGGTATCGTCAAAGCTTTCCATGATGTCGTCGGCGACAAAGGGCACCGGACCGTTGCTGCGGACAAACTCATGATACCCCGCGATCCGCAGCGCCAGATACAACTGCGCCCGCGTGCCTTCGGACAGCTGGGTGGCCTCCTTCGAGCCGCCCTGCGCCGCCAGCGCCACCAGAACTTCGCGCTGCCCGTCGGGCTGCGCCGCCAGCCCGGTGTATCGGTTTCCCGTCATCTGACTGAACGCATCTGATGCGCGTTGCATCATCTTGCTGCGATGGGTGTCGCGATAGCGGCGCAGGGCGTTGTCCACGGCCAGCGCGCCCAGCCGCAGCCGCAAGTGTTGGCGGGCGCGATCCCCGATCTCAAGCAACAGGGTCTGACGGCGCTCCTCCAGCCGGGCCACCGCGCCGTCGCCGCCAATCGCATCAATCGCGCGTTCGGCATGCCGCAGGGCGGTGTGCGCCTCCTCTCTGTCAGAGTTGTGGGTTTCAAGATCTGCCTTCAACGCGCCAATACGGCCTTCGGTCTCTTCGTGATCGGCAGTGCCAAGCTGCGCCAATGCCTGTTCAAGGTCGGCACAGCGCATGCGCGTACAGATGTCGTCAGCCAGAGTGGCGCGGGCGTGTTCCAGTTGCGCCCGCTCGCCAGCCCGGATCAGCGCGGCGCGGGTCTCGGGCCAGCTGGCCGTCGCAAAGAAGCCGGCGAATTCCGCCGTGCGCCGGTTATGAATCTGCGCCGCAGTATTGATTTCCGCCTGTTCTGCGAGGGCGCGATCCAGCCGCTGCTGCAGGTCGCCGCGACGGGCCCGCGCCGCCTGCGCGTCGCGCAGCCGGCTGGTCACATCGCGCCAGAGGTCCTGCACCGGCGCGTCTGCGGCCATTCCGAGCTGCTCCGCCAGGACCCGGACCGCGCGATCAAAAGCGTCGCGGTTGTCTTCCATCGTTCGAACCCGGCGGTTCAGATCGGTTAGCCGTATGACATGGGCTTGCATGATGTCCAGCTCTTGCAGAATAGCGCGCATTTCGGGCACGTCGGGCGGCGCATCGGCCAGCCATGTATCGGCACAGGCCCGGTCCCACTCTCGTCGCCATGCATCGCGGGCCGCGCCCGCCTGGCTCATATCCTGCTCCCGGCGCTGGACGTCTTGCTTGGCGGCGCCGACAGCCCGGCGCAGGGCTGAGATTTCCGCCGCCCGGTCCAGCAGTGACTGCGCGGTTTCCAATACAACAGACAGGCTGGCCCCGTCCGGCAACGCATGACCAGCCTGGGTCAGCGCGGTCTGCAGGTCGGCGCGGGCACGCTGAACGCGGGTCTCGGCGCGGTCCCTGTCGCGTAGTGTCTGTTCGTGCTGTTCATGAGTTTCCAACGCCTGCTCTCGACGTGTCAGCCAGGCACGGAAGGCGCCGGGCGTCATGTCATCCGGCAGCTGCGGCGAGGTGGCGCCGATGTATCCGCGCACCTTTTGGTAGAGGGCATCGACCCGCGCCGCCGATCGCTCGGCGGTCCGCTCAGCGGCTTCCGCCTCGTGCCGTTTTTCGGCGAGCGCCAATGCCGCCTCGGCCGCGCTGGCGGCCTTGGCCCGGTGTTCGGCCACGACTGCGGCGATCTGGTCGTCCAGCCGCATAGCCTCTTCAAAGTGGTCCGCCGTCTGTGGATCAAGGGCGGCGCGGTGGTCGCGCCATGCGGCTTCGCGCCGGTTTCGCGCCAAGGCGGCCTCGGTCAGGGAAACCGCGCCGGCGTTGTCAGCCCCGTTCTGTCGCCGCTCGGCCTGCTCGATTTCCTCGTTCAGGCGCGCCTGCTGTTCCGCATCGCGTTCGGCGCTGCGTTCCGCGCGGCTGATCTCCTGCTCCAGATGAGCCAGAACATCGGCGTTCGGGCAAGACTGCGCGGCCAAATCATGCACGGAGCCCGTCCAAGGCGACAAACCGGACAGGGCGGTGTCCACCTGGGTCCGCGCCAGTTCCAGTTGCCGGGTTTCCCGATCCACCGCGCCCTGAGGGTCATCGCGGCGGGTTTGCTGAACCAGGTGTTCCAGACCGCCCAGATCGGTCTGTGCGCCGCCGATCTCGGCCAGCTTGGCCGTCGCCAGGTTATGCTCGGAAACGGCGCGCCGGTGTTCGTCTTCGGCTGTGGCGCAAGCCGTGCAGATGCCCGAATGCCGCTCGATTAGGTCGCGCAGCCGGCCTGTCACGGCGGCCGGCGGCAACAGGCTGGCGGCGTCGGCCCCGGGCCGGTTCAGGCGAACCAGGCAGCCGCGGATCGCGTCCTGCTCGGCCTGCCGTTCGCGTTGTCTGCGGGGCAGGTCGGCGCGGGCCGTGTCATGCGCCGATTTCAGCGCTTCGGCCGCGTCGATCCGGTCCGTCTTGTCGAAAATGGTGTCGTCATCCAGCAGCGTGGCCAGATCGCGTTGCAACTCTTGCACCAGTCGGTTCGCGTTCGCCTGGCGGGTGGCGATCTCCGTTTCGGCGCGGTCGAGCGCGGCCAGATCGTCCAGCCAGCCCGCAGGCGGGGCAGGCAAATCGTCAAAGGCGTCGATCTGCTGCTGCAACCGGGTCAGCCGCTGGGCCAGCGGCAGCGCATCGCTGAGCCGTTCGCGCGCAGAGAGTTGGGCCTGTGTCGCTGTTGCGGTGTCCCGGGCCTTTTGCCAGTCGTTCAAGGCCGCGTCTCGCGTTGCGGCCAGCCGGGAAAATTCGGCGGCGGCGGTGTCCTGCGCCTTGATCTCCTTTTCCAGCTCGGTGCAGGCGGCATGCAACCCGCGCAGCTCTCCCTTGCGGCCCGTCGCATTCAGGAATTCATCCGCCCTGTCCCGGAGCGCGGCCAATTGCATCGCAAGGTCCGTCAATCCGGCGCTGGCTTGAAACAGCAACTCGCCCAGATCGCCTTCGCTGGCCAGAATGCTTTCACCGCCCTCATCCAGCGTTTGCCGGTTCAGTGAAAACATGGCGGTATAGGAATCGCGATCCAACCCGCGCAGCCCACCGTGAATCAGCGCATCGCCCAAGGGGGCGCCCTGCGCATCCAGAAGCGAGTGATCGCGCTTCTTGATCCGCACCATGTCTTGGGATGTCCCATCAATTTCCAGCCCGGCGCCGATTTGCATCGAGGCATAGGGGTGCAGGAAACCCATTGTGCTGCGGCTCGGGATCTGAAACAGCAGGTCCAGCCAGGCAGATAAAACAGTCGATTTGCCTGCCTCGTTCGGGCCGTAAATTACGTGCAGATCAGGTTGACCCAAGGTCGGCGTGGGACCGAACGACAGGCTGGCGTCGGTGAACTTGCCATAGCGGGTCAGGTCGAGACGGGTCAGCCGCATGTGTTAGTCTTCCGGTGCCTTGAGATGGGCCAGAACGTCCAGTGCGCCGCGGCGCATTTCATCGCGCAGCGCCGCGGCGACCTCTTCGGGGGTGTCGCCCCAAAGGCCTCGCAGGTCTCGGGGTAGGTGTTTCTGTAGCAGGGCAAGCTCTGCCCGCGCTCGCGGGTCGGTGGCATCCAGCGGGCTGTCATCGATTATCGCGGCCAGATCGCCTAATGCGCCGGTCGGCTGGCTGGCAGAGCCCCGATCCAGCGCGATTTCGACCTTGTCGATGGACAGTGATCCGATCCCTTCGGCGACCTGTTGGGCCTCTGCGTGCAGCAGGTCGGCGTCTCGTTGCGCTCTCCAGGCCAGCGGCGAGATACCGGTCAGAACCGGGCGGACGATCAGTTGCTCCGCGTCGAACGCGCGGCGTGCCGTGACCAGCGCCTGTTTCAGGGTCTCGACCAGTTCCGGCCAGTCGGCACAGTCGCCGCAGGCCAGTGGCAACCGTTCGAACCGGGCCGTCGCGACAGATCGCTCTTCCAACGTCACTGCACCGGCATCGTCGACATGCACCAGCGTCACGGACTTGGCCCCGGCCTCGCCGATGTCGCGGCCCTGCGGGATACCGGGCATGACCACCGTGGTGGGGCCGGCGTGAACAGCACGCTGATGGATGTGGCCCAGCGCCCAATAGTCGAACCGCGTTTGCTGCAGCTCTGCCAGGGTACAGGGGGCATAGGGGTCGTGCCCCGGTGCGCCGCCCAGGCTGGTGTGCATCAGGCCAATGTTGAAGGCACCCGGCACTGGCTCCTTGAAATGATCGAGCAGGCTGGAGGGCGCATGGGGTTTACTGAAGGAAATGCCGTGCAGGGCAACATCGTGTCCGTTCCAGCTGGTTTCGACGATCTCGGCCCGCCCGCGAAAGGTCTTTACGGTCCCAGGCAGCACCAATTCGCGGGTGATCTTGGACAGGGCATCGTGGTTGCCCCGGATCACAAATACCGGGATGCCTGCGGCATCTAGCCGTTCCAGTTCCTGGGCCAGAAAGCGCGCGGTCTTCATCGAGGTCTGTGCGCCGTCGTAAAGGTCGCCGGCAATCAGCAGAGCGTGAACGGCCTCGTTCAGGCACAGGTCTACAATCCGTGTCAGCGCAGCCCGGGTGGCGTTGCCTACCAAGTCCGCCAACCCCTCTTCGCGCAGGGCCAGGGATTTCAGCGGTGAGTCGAGATGGATATCCGCCGTATGTACGAACTTGAATGCCAAGGCGGTGCTTTACCCATTAGACTGTCAGTGTGTTCGGGCAATAGTCGGTGGCTCGGTGGTCGGGGTCAACCGGTGATCTCGATCTTTGGCAGGAGCGCGTCCTGTCCGGTTGCCAACCGAGTCCCACTGTGCGAAATAAATTTCTATTCGATAGTGCTGTTGGGTGATCGCTCATCCGGACCGGGGCCACGCAGATCCGATCAGGTGCACTCGAATGCAAGAAAAAGGAAACATGACGATGCTGAATGATGTGGTGATTTGCGATCCGGTCCGTACGCCCGTGGGGCGGTTCGGAGGCCAGTTCAAGTCGCTGCAGGCACAGCATCTGGGCCGGGCCGTGGTCGAGGGGCTGCTGGCGCGGTCACCGGGCCTGGCAGAACACGTTGACGACGTGCTTTTCGCACAGTGTTATCCGACCATGGATGCCCCGGCCGTTGGCCGGGTGGTCGGTATGGATGCCGGCCTGCCGGAGGAAGCCGGCGGTTACCAGCTGGACCGGCGCTGTGGTTCGGGCCTACAGGTGGTGATCAATGCGGTGATGCAGGTGGCCACCGGCGGCTCGCAGTTGGTGATCGCGGGCGGTGCGGAATCGATGTCGAACGCGCCGTTTTATTCGACCGGCGCACGTTGGGGGATCAAGGGCTCGTCGCTGGAATTCCACGACGCGCTGGCCCAGGGTCGGATCACCGCCGGCGGGATCAACTACCCGGTTCCGGGCGGTATGCTGGAGACCGCCGAGAACCTGCGCGAAAGCCATGATATCCCCCGCGACGCGCAGGACGAATTCGCGGTGGAATCGCACCGCCGCGCCGTTGCCGCCCAAGAGGCTGGCCGGTTCGACGATGAAATCATTCCGGTCACCGTGCGCGACCGCCGCAAGGGCGATCAACTGTTCGACAAGGATGAACACCCGCGTCCCGATGTAAGCCTCGAAAGACTGGCTGGGCTCACCCCGATCCGGATTAAAATCGACCCCAAGTCGACCGTGACGGCAGGCAATGCCAGCGGACAGAATGATGGGGCGTCGGCCTGTATCGTGACCACGCGTGCCATGGCGGACAAGCTTGGGCTGAAAGCCTATGTGACGATGCGCAGCTGGGCGGTGGCCGGGGTGCCGGCGCGAACCATGGGCATCGGACCGGTCCCGGCGACCGCCCGCGCGCTGGACCGGGCCGGTCTGCAGTTAAAGGACATCGACGTGATCGAGCTGAACGAAGCTTTTGCCGCGCAGGTTCTGGCCTGCACCAAGGATTGGGGCCTGGGCCAGGACGATTTCGCGCGCATGAACATCAACGGTTCCGGCATTTCGCTGGGGCATCCGGTGGGGGCCACCGGTGGCCGTATCCTTGCGGGGCTGGTGCGTACGATGGAACGTCAGGACGCGCGTTATGGTCTGGAGACCATGTGCATCGGAGGCGGTCAGGGGCTCGCCGCGATCTTTGAGCGCGCCTGACCAGATCAGCTTTCTGTGAACATCGTCGCGAACTGATCGCATAGCAGGTTCTTTTGAACCTGCCCCATCGTGTTGCGCGGCAGTTCCTCCACCACCACCAGCTTGCGCGGGTGTTTGAACCGCGCAAGCAAAGCCTAAACCGCCGCCATAATGGCGCCGGTATCGGGGGATTGGCCGGCCTCCGGCACGAGAGTGCCCAGCACGGTCTCGCCGAAATCGGGATGCGGGACCCCGATGACGGCGCTTTCCAGAGCGCCGGTCTTCTCATCCAGCACGAGCTCGATTTCCTTGGGATAGATGTTATAGCCGCCCGAGATGATCAGGTCTTTGTTGCGGTCGACGATATGGACGTAGCCGTCCGCGTCGATCCTGCCGAGGTCGCCGGTGATAAAGAACCCGTCGTCGCGCAGTTTCGCGGCGGTCTTCTCGGGCATCTGCCCGTAGCCTTTGAATTCGTTCGGCACGCGCACCTCGATCTGACCGACCTCGCTGTCGGGCAGGGTCGCGCGGGTGGCGGCTTCGGTGATCTTCAGCTCGACCCCCGGCAAGGCAAAGCCGACCGTTCCGCCGCGACTTGTTTGATCAGCGAATTCCCGAACGAGATGCTGGCCAGTCCCGACTGGCAGTTGGAAATCGAATAGAACACCGCCGTGTCGGCGTCTTCGGCCAACAGCGTGGTGCGGTCC
>JBFHMM010000026.1:0-25166 GCA_041594355.1 Paracoccaceae bacterium
TGGAGGGGTCACGACCCAACCGATCCGCGATCTCGGAAATCGGCATTTTGGCTTCAAGCCACTTTGCAAGCTTGCGGCGTTCTTCCAGTTTCAGGTGGCAATAGTGGCTTCCCATTCTTCATAATCCATGTAACTCTTTGTTTTTAATCCGGCTTTTTCACTTCGTTTGTGAATCCATCCGCGTACTGGTTTGCCTCGGATAATCCATCTTATGTACATTTTATCCGAAACCGGCCGCCAACTTTTAGAGTTGGAGTTCCCCCGGTTTGATGGACACTTTTTACTTGATGAAGGAGAGTGTTTTTCATGCCGAGGACGAGGAATCCGTGCCCTGCGGAATTCAGGGAACAGATGGTCGCGCTGGTTCGGACCGGGCACAGTGTTGAGAGCCTGGCGCGTGAGTATGAGCCCCGCGCAGCGGCGATCCACGAATGGGTCAGGCAGGCGGCTGCGGATGATGGCGGCGACCCAAACAGCCTGACGAGCGAACAACGTGACGACCTGCGCCAGCTTCAGCGCGAGGTGAGGCAGTTGCGCCAGGAGCGCGATATCCTCGCAAAGAGTTGCCCATTGAAGGTGCCGTTGGTTCGAGCCCAATGGGCGAAGCCTGGTTTGCATAAAAGGATGTGACATCGCCCCCTCTCGGCAGCATCCTGCGGATGCGCCTGCCGGGCAATGGATGGAGCGGATACCACCGCCGGAGCCGCATCATCGCGCCGATTTGAATGGCAGTCCGAAAACACTGTAAACAGATCCGCCTCATGATCATGATGCGACCTCAGACCCCGTAATAGTCTCTATACCAATCCACGAACCGCCTCACCCCGTCGCGCACGTCGACCTTGGGCGCGTATCCGGTCAGGTCCTGCAGCAACCCGGTATCGGCCCAGGTCGCCGGCACGTCGCCCGGCTGCATCGGCATCATCCGCTTTTCCGCCTCGCGCCCGCAGGCCTCCTCGATCGCGGCGATGAAATCCATCAGCCGGGTCGGCCGGCTGCCGCCGATGTTGACCACCCGGAACGGCGCCACCGGGCTGAGCGAATCACGCGCCGAGACCGGTGTATCGCCCGGCAGCGCCGCCATCAGCCCAACGATGCCGTCCACCAGGTCGTCGACATAGGTGAAATCGCGGCTCATCTCGCCCTCGTTGAACACCTTGATCGGCCTCCCGTGTAGGATCGCGTCGGTGAACAGGAAATGCGCCATGTCGGGCCGACCCCAGGGGCCGTAGACGGTAAAGAACCGGAACATGGTCGTGGGCAGCCCGTAAAGATGGGCATAGGAATGCGCCATCGCCTCGGTCGCCTTCTTGGTCGCGGCATAGAACGACATCTGGGTGTCGGCCTTGTCCCGCTCGCCATAGGGCATGTCGGTGTTGGCGCCATAGACCGAACTGGTCGAGGCCAGCAGCAGGTGCCGGGGCGCATGCGCGCGGGCGGCTTCCAGCAGTTCGAAGGTGCCGACCAGGTTCGCCTCGACATAGTCACGGGGCCGTTCGATCGAATTGCGCACCCCGGCCTGGGCCGCCAGGTGGATCACCAGATCGGGTTCATGGGCCGCAAACAGATCCATCATAAGGCCCGGATCCTCCAGCCGCCCGATCACTGGCGTGAACCGCGTATCAGGCTCTAACAGGGCATGCCGGCGCTGTTTCAGGGTCACATCGTAATAATCGCTCAGGCAATCCAGCCCGATTACCCGCCAGCCGTGGCTGAGCAGCCGCTGCGCCAGGTGAAAGCCGATGAACCCAGCCGACCCGGTGACGAGTGCGGTGCCTGCGGCGGACCGCGCGGGAGATGCTTGCTCGGACATGTCCCTCACCTGCCGGGAAACCGGGCACCGATCAACCCGAAACCCGGCGCCGGCTGGCCTTGGCCGCCCGGGTTGCGGCGCGGGATGTGGGCAGCCCGGCAGAAAGCGCCCCGATCAGCGCCACCGGCGTCGCCTCTGCCGGCGCCGCGATGCCGCGCCCGTCCAGCAGCGCCTCGAGCCGGGGCACCGCGCCCCGCGCCAGCGCCATCAGGTCGTCTTCGCCGCCGATCACCGCGCCCGACGCCGCCGGACTGGCCGGGTCGGCCAGGACGAACCCCGCCTGCGCTTCCATCCAGTCACAATCGGCCTGATTCAGATGCGCCGCGATCAGTTCGGGGGAAAAGCTGAACTTGCCCGGAAACGCCTCTTTCAGGACCGCCTGCAGCGATGTGCTGGCGGCGCGGGTCCTTGGGGTGACCCGCTTTTGCTGACGGTTCCACAGCATCAAAAGCGCCGCCGCCTCGCCCGACATCGACGAGCCGACGTGGTGACGTTCGATCCGCGAGACATCGACCCCGACCCGGTCGCAGAAGTCGGTGATGATACAGCCGTTGCGAAAGCTCTTGGGGGCAAACCGCACGAACTCGACCGCCGCGCGCCCGAACACATCGATAAATCCTTCGAAACGTGC
Source organism: Paracoccaceae bacterium (assembly GCA_041594355.1). Classification (GTDB taxonomy): domain Bacteria; phylum Pseudomonadota; class Alphaproteobacteria; order Rhodobacterales; family Rhodobacteraceae; genus JAIUZI01. Next base: position 2,445 of record JBFHMM010000026.1, read on the forward strand.
CCGATAATTGGGCGTCGGCACCCGAAAATCAGGCAGCCCGCCCTTGATCCGCTGTTGCCAGGCCGAGGGCGCAAAGCCGGCCGGGTCGCGCGCATAGGCCAGAACCCGAATCTCGCGGCACCGGGGGGCAAGATAGGCCTGCATCCGGGCGATGCCCTCGGGGCTCATCCGGGTCAGGCCCTCGCCCGACAGGATCAGGTTGCGTTCGGGCGACTGCAGGCTGTCCTCCAGCGCCGCCGCGACCCGGTCCCGCGCCCCTGCCCCGCCGTCATCGCCATCCGCCGCCCGGGCCCGCGCCTTGGCCACAAGGGTCTCGTCAAACATCCGCAGCAGCGCCACCGAATGGTTCGGCGCCCCCAGCCGGGCATAGCGGGTGGTGCCATCCGCCAGCTGCCGCAGGCTGACCTGGATCGAGGTCGAGGCCGTCTTGTGCATCCCGATGTGCAGAAAGATCGTATCCTTCGATGGCATTTCGTCTGGTCCTTCACGATTCTGGCACGATTCTGGATCCCGCCTTTTTGTTCGACAGCCAAACATCCCGCGCGTCAAGGGCGCCACCGGGCGGCACGGGACGCCCATGGGCACGGCACACACAAGCGCGCTCCTCGGAGCACGACACACAAGCGCGCTCCTTGGAGCGCGACGGCTTCCCTTGCCCGGGCAATCGGTCTAGGGTCGCCGCGCTCCGCCCCGGGGCTCTTCCGGGGGCATTGTTTCAAAGATTTCAGCGCAGGACAGACCGTGCCAGACCTCCCCGAACTGATCGTGCATATCGGCGCCGGCAAGACCGGCTCGACCTCCATCCAGTTTTCGCTGCGCGAAGCGGCCACCGGCCCGGCGCTGGCGCGCCAGGGCACCGGCTATGTCGGGCTGATGCTGGAGCGGGTGCCCGGCGCACGCCGCCATGACTGGTGCGCCGAGGGCGCGCCGCAGAAGTTCTTTCAGGCCCGCGACAAGGCGCAGACCGACGCCGAGGTCTATCAGGTCATCCGGAGCGAACTGGACCGCCTGGCCGCCCGCGGCATCAACCGGGTGATCTGGTCGAACGAGGCCTTCCTGGTGCAGAATCAGCGCATCATCCCGATCCTGCAGCGGTTGGCCGCGGACGGGGTGCCGATCCGGGTGGTGGCCTATGTGCGCCGACATGACGCACGCGCCCGCTCGGCCTATGTCGAGTTCGGGCTGAAATCGAAACGCAACGAGGGCGGGCTGCGCCCCTTTGCCGACTGGGCACGCGACCACGCGATCCGCTACGCCGACAATCTTGCCCTGTGGCAGGCCGCCTTTCCCGGCGCGCTGCGGCTGTATAATTTCGACGCGGTGGGCGACGTCGGCGCCCATTTCTGCGCCGCGGTCGGGCTGGAGGGCATCGTTTCGGTGCGGGCCAATGAATCGCCCTCCGACCCGCTGCTGGCGGCCTGGGCCGTCTATAACGGATCGCGCCCGGAACCGACCTGGGCCAATGATTTCCGCCGGGTGGCGCAGCCGCTCAAGATCCAGAACCCCGCCACCCCGCCGGTGCCGCCGCTTGAGGCGCTGATGCCCGGCGACGCCGACCTGGCGGCGCTGCGCGACAGCTGCCGCGGCGATCTGGAGGCGGTCAACGCCATCCTCAGCGCCCAGGGCCAGCCGGTGCTGGAATTCACCGACCGCGGCGCCGGCCGCCCGGTGCAGGTCTCGTCGTGGGACATGGATCAGATGATGCTGCGGATGATCTATGCGCTGCAGGGCCAGGTGCTGCGGCTGCAGCGCCAGGTCGATGAGCTGACGGGCAAAGACGCCGAGTAAAGGGGACCGGCGGCGGCGAACCCGCCTCAGCCGCGTTCCTTCAGGGCGGTGTGGTAGATCTCCATATCCGCCTCGACCCAGGCCAGGATCGCCGCCAGCTCGCTCCGGGCCAGGTCCTCGACCGCGCTGCGCCGCTGGGTGACGTTGACCTTGCGGTTCTCGATCGACATGCCGAAATGCCCGTTCAACGCCTCGACGAAATCGCCGTAGCGGTCCTGGAATCCGACCACGGCAAAGCCGCGCAGATGCGCGATCGCGCCGTCGGCCAGCCCCTGCGTGGTCAGTTGCTGCTCGCGCCGCGCCTCGAACCGCTTGTTCAGGCGGAAATCGGAATACAGCTGCCAGGCCATGCGGTTATAGAGCTCGGAGCACAGTTCCGGCTCGTCCATCGCCTTGGCGAAATCCAACAGCGGCAGGTGATGCGCCAGGCTGGTCTTGCGGGTGCGTTCGATGTTTTTCTCGTAAAGCTCGCGCCAGAAGAAATAGATCGACACGAACCGGTCGACCGGATGGCGCAGAACGGTGACCACCGGGTGGCCATAGCGCACCGTGTCATCATAGGAAAAATGCCCCGAGATCACATCGGTGCCCTCGGGCACGTCCTCGTGCACCGGGTCCAGCACATGCGCGATGCTCAGATCGGGATGGGCCAGCGCGATACTTTCACGCAGGGAGGTGCCGGCGGTTTTCGGGATGTGCAGGTGGGTCAGTTGCATTCTGGCGTCAGGCTCGCGTCTGGAACGGCCCGGTTCGGGAACGACCCGGGTCAGGAAAGGCCCGGATCTGAAAAACCGGTACCGAGGCATACCGCTTTGCGCCGGTGCCATGCAACCCCCGCGTGCACGGGGATTCGCCCCCCCCGGGGCGCCGCCGGTCCCGCTCCAAAGCCCCCCGGCAAGGCGGTTGCGGGCCGGCCAGGGCCGGGCCGTTCGGACCGAATTGCCCAAACAGCGGGCATTGCGACAATTTTGCCCGCCCCGCCCGGCGGCGGTCCGGAAAAAATGACGGCCCCGACACCGACACCCATTGGTTTGTCCGCGCCAATGGTGTATGAAAAGTACACATTCTAGTTTACTGACCCGTATATCGGATTTTCCCCATGCCATTGACAGAACACGAAAAACTCCAACTCCTGCGCCGGGCGATGCTGGCCGGAAAACGCGGCGGCGATACCGTCAGCCTGCCCCGTCACCTGCTGGGTCAGCTGCTGGACCTCGCCTTTGACGATATCGTCGACGAAGACTGGTACCTGGCCCGCTATCCCGATGTCGCCGACGCGGTTTCCAAAGGCCAGGTCAGCTCGGCCCGCGAACATTTTACGCAGGCAGGCCTCTACGAAGGCCGGGTGCCCTACGAGATCGGCATCGATTCCACCGCTTACCTCAAGAAACACCGCGATGTCGCGACCTCGGTCAAAGAGGGCACCTATGCCGACGGCAAGGATCATTTCCTCAAATCCGGCTTTGCCGAGGGCCGTGCATTCACGCTTGCGTCTGGTCAGTGACGCCGGGTCCGGGCATAGTGCCCCGGACTTTGCACTGATCACGAGCATTTGGCATGAAATCCACATTTCTTTACCGTCGCTACGCCGAAGATAACGGCGATCTGGCGGAACTTTACGGCGGCGAAGACGACGCCGCCCTCGAAGACCACTTCGAACGCTACGGCGCCAATGAAAACCGCGGCGTTACGCTGGGCGATTACATCACCGTCGAGGGGGTGCTGTGTTCCGAACAGGGGCATGTCTACCTGTCGGGATGGGCCGACCGGCGGATCGTCCATTCGGTCGCGGTGACCATCGAGGTCGGCTACATGAGCTACGAGCTCGGTGAAATCGACCCGGTCTGGTACCACCGCGACGATGTCGCCAACGTCACCGGCGACACCGAGCGCCCCTCGGGCTTTGTCGCGCTGCTGCGCATCCCCGACATCCGACTGCATGCACGGGTGCGAATCCTGATCAACGGCAAGACCATGTACGAGAACCCGGTGATGCGCTGGCGCTCGGTCGATCATTTCCTCGACGAGGCGCTTGGCGCCTGCGCCCAGCTGGCCGACCGCCCCATCGGGTCGAGCCTGCCCGCCGCCGACCGGCTGCGCGCGCCCATGCAGGAGATCTGGGAAGAGTTCCTGGGCGCGGTCAACTATACCAAGGCCTATGAACACCGCCCCGGCGAAGAGGTCGACCAGAGCATCATCATCACGCTCTACCGCAAGGCCGACATGCTGATCCCACAGCTGGAATGCCTTGCCGAAACCCTGACCGGCACCGCCACCGAGGTCATCGTGGTGGCCAACCAGTTGCGCGATGCCGACCTGCGGGTGCAGGAACTGGCCGGCTTCTGCCAGATGCACAACATCCGGCTGCAGCTGTACCTGTGTTCGGCCAACTCGGGCTTTTCGGCGGCCAATAATTTCGGCGCCGACACCGCCCGGGGCGAGACCCTGATCTTTATGAACCCCGACATCTTCCCGCCCGAGACAGCCCCGGAACAGGCGCTGGCCTTCCTGACCTCCGATCCCGGAGAGGCGCTGGTCGGCGCAATGCTCTATTACGGCGACGGCATGCTGATGCATTCGGGCATGTACGTGGCCCAGGACCTGGCGTTCGACGCCCGATCGGGGCAGTCGCGCCCGGTGCTCAGGGTCGAACATTTCGGCAAGGGGCTGAGCCATCACATCGACGACGATGCCGGCAAGCTGGACCGGGCCATGGCCGCGGTGCGCGATCACCCCTTCCTGGTCACCGCCGCGCTGTGGAAGATCCGTAAGTCGGTGTTCAACGAGATGGACGGGCTGTCGACCGATTACCTCTTTGCCTATTACGAGGACGCCGATTTCTGCCTTCGCATGCTGCAGGCGGGCCGCCCGATCGAGATCGACGAAACCGCGCGCTGGATCCACATGGAAGGCGTCGGCAAGGCCAATCCGCCCAATGTCCGCGCCTTCATGTGGATGAACCGGGCGCTGTTCACCGACCGCTTCGCCGCGTCCGGCCTTGTCGCCCCCGCCGACACCGACCTGTTCCTGCTCTGACGAGAGACCCCGATGAAATATCTCACCGTATCGCTCTATCACCCGCGCGTCATGAAGGGCGGGGCGCAATATGTCGCCAAGGACCTGCATGACACCGCCCGTCTTGACCCCGACACCGACCCGGTGCTGCTGGCGGCCATCGACGGCAACATGTTCCCGCAATATGCCAAGGTCGGCTCGGCGATCACCGCCCTGCCCGACAGCCCCGATGAATTCCTGCTGCCCGGCCAGCGGTTCAACGATTTCCACCACACGATCTATGACGCCCGCCGACAAAAGGCGATCCGCCGGTTCCTGGAGGATCACAAACCGGACGTGATCCACGTACACCATTCGCTCTGGGTGGGGCTGGAGTTCCTGACGCTGGCGCGCCAGGTGCTGCCGGATGTGAAGATCATCTATACGCTGCACGAATACATGGCGATCTGCCATTCGCGCGGCCAGCTGTTCCGCTACCAGGAGGGCGGCATCTGCCCCGATACCGCGCCCGACCAGTGCACCCGCTGCTTTCCCGACCGCACGGCGGACGATTTCATCCTGCGCCGCCGCGGCTTTCGCCGCGCCTTCGACCTGGTCGACCGGTTCATCGCCCCCTCGCAATACCTGCGCCAGCGGTTCATCGACTGGGGGCTGGAGTCCGACCGGATCACCGTGATCGCCAATGGCCACACCCGCCAGCGGCCCGCCAAATGGACCCCGAACCACAGCCCCGGGCTGAACGTCTTCGGCTTCTTCGGCCAATACGTCGACGCCAAGGGGATCGACGTGCTGCTGCGCGCCGCCGCCATGGCCGCCGAGGAAACCGAGGACGAGATCGAGATCAAGGTTTTCGGCGGCAACAAGGAATATGCCAGTCAGGAATACGTCGCCAAGATCGACGCCATTCTCGACGCCGCCCCCGACAACCTGCGGGTCACCGAGCTGGGCGCCTATTCCCGTGACAACGTCTTTGACCTGATGACCACGGTGGACTGGGTGGTGACGCCCTCGGTCTGGCCGGAAACCTTCGGCCTGGTGGTCTCCGAGGCCTGGGACGCCCGCCGCCCGGTCATCGCCAGCCGCGCCGGCGGGCTTGGCGAACGGGTGCGCGACGGCGAGAACGGGTTTTCCTTCCTGCCCGGATCGTCGGCGCAGCTGGCCGCGATCATCGGCAACTGCCTTGGGAACGAAGGGCTATGGGACTCGATGGCCCATACCATGGACGACGAGATCGACATGGCGCAGGCCTGGGACGCCCATAAACGGGTCATCGGGTCGCTGACTGCATCGGACGCGGCCTGAGCGTCCCTGAAAGGAGCCCGTCCATGACCAGAAAGCTCGATTTTGTCGTCTTCGGCGTCCCGCGCGGCGGGACCACGGCCGTGGCCAACTACATCTCCGCCGCGCGCGGCTTTCACTGCGGGGTCGAGGTCTTTCCCACCTATATGGATCATGCCACGCTGGACGTGCCGGACGCCTTTCTTACCCGTCAGCACGCGCAGTGGCTCGATACCTCGGTGCAGGCGGTGCGTGATAACCGCGATACGCTGCGGGTCTACGGCAACAAGACGCCGACCTATTTCTACCGCCTGCCCTCGCTGCTGGAAGAGCTCGACAACTGCCCCGTGATCGCCTGCGTGCGCGACCCGCGCGAGGTCGCCTCCTCTTATACCAAACGCGCCACCAATCCTGACGACCCCTGGGTGCGCGGGCGGATCGGCCTGTTTGCCATGGGCGATGCGATCCTGATGCTGCACGCGCTGCACCGGGCTCCGCCGGACGCCAACATCATGATCCTGCCGCAGGCGGCGCTGCTGGCCGACTGGCGGGCGGTGATGACCCGGGCGCTGGCCCATATTGCCCCCGGAACAGAGCCTGATTTCGACCCCGAGGCCCTGCAGCGGATCAATGGCATCAAGAAGCGCGCGGCCCGCACCGAAAAGCCCGAGCTGACCGGCGTCGAGGAACGCGCGCTCAAACGGCTGCGCCGCGACGGGCTGGTCGATTTCTTTGCCCGCACCGATGTGGTGATGCTGAACGACGTGCGCGAAGAGATCGCCGAGATCATCGCCCGCATGCCGCCGAACCCGGTGGGCTTCATCCGGCGGATGGCCAGCGAACACCCCGACCCCGAGGTGGAGACCTTTTTCGAGCGCTGGTCGCGTCAGGCGTCGCGGGCCTGGCGGCTGTACCGCGATATCGGCGATCCAGCCAAGACCTGAGGCTCAGCCCGCCTTGCGCGATTTCGCCGCCGCTTTCTTGCGCCGGGCCTGCTGATTGCGCATCTGCCGTTCCAGCGGCTCCGACAGCGCGTTTGCGAGGATCTCGAGCTGGCGCGCGGAAAAGCTGAACCGCACCTCCCCGCTCTCCGCGGGCGGGGCGGGAAACCGGTCGATATGGTCCGCAACAGAGCCTGTTTCGGGCCGTTCCCCCTCTGGCACCAGCGCCTGATACTCGGGCGCGCCCACCTGCGCCGCGACACGCTCCAGAAACGCCTCCAGCGCGGCGGGATCCAGCGGCGGGGTTTCCGACCGGATCTCGGGAGCCAGGTTGCACAGCGGATCGCTGACAAGCCGCCGCGACATGCCGCCCAGCCGGATGTTCATCAGCCGCTGGAATTCAAGCTCGGCCATGGTCAGCGACCGGTTGACCTGCCCCGTTTCGGGCCGTGTCAGAGCCTGTTCGGGGATCTCAAGCCAGTCCGCCAGCGTTGCCGCCAACCGGTCGCGGTGCCGCGAATAATTCAGCACCGTGATCCGCGCGCCCATATCGCGCAGCGCCGCCAGCACCGCGATGGTGCGGGCCGGAATTTCATAGGTCTCCAGGCTTTCCGCCAGGGTGCCGGTATAGCCGCCGCGCTTGACCCTTTGCTGATAGACCGAGATCGCATGATCCACCGGATCCCGCAGATAGCACAGCACATGCAGCGGCACATCCGGACAGACCTCGCCGTATTCACGGGCAAACTCCGCACCGTTGCGGAACAGGTACTGAAAGAACGACTCGCTTGAAATCAGCAACCGTTGACCGGGCCCGATCCCGGCCCGTTCGATGATCCCGTTCAGCGCGCCCGCCGAAGCCCGCAGGTTGCCCCCCGAGATATGGCCTTTGCCCGCGGTCTCGGCGGCGTCCTCGTCGATCGGGTAGACAAACCCGTGCTCAGCCAAAGCCGCGCGCGACAGCGCCAGCGCCGATTGCAAAAAACTGCTGCCGGTCTTGCCGTGGCCAATGTGCAGAAAAACTGCGGACGGAGCATGTGCCATTATCGAACACTCCCGTTGCAACGCGGCGGAAGCACCGCCGCCAACCCAGGGAGGCCGGCCTCGGAACGGGAAACTGACGGCTGCGGAAAATGGTAGAAGTCAATCATTTACGGTCCCAATCAGGGCGGAATACACTCTCTAAACGTGGTAACCGACCAGCCGACATGAATGCAAGCGCCGCGCAGCGAACAGAGCCTCGCAACCGGGACCGGCGGTCAGGGCGCAGGTTCCTCCCGGCGCCCCTGTTTTCCATTATCAGACTCTGAATTGTGCGGAAACGGGCTCCAGACCGGCCGCCGGATCAGATCAGTGTCAATGTCCGCAGCGCCGGCTTTTCCAGCAACGCCTGCAACCGCTCCCGCACCGCGATTTCGGTGGCCTTGACGAACCCTGGGCGCAAGAAATCCGCCCAGCCCAGAACGATGGTGCGCCGGCCGTCTTCATCCGTCCCCTGGATCGTGGTCAGATCGACATAGCTCTGTGACTCCACGGGCGGCGGCAGGTCAATGGCGCCATACAGCCGCACCTGCTGGTCTCCCTGGCGGGCAAAGCATTCCCAATGCACCACACTCACCACGTTGACGAACCCGTTGGCCTCGGGCACCACCTCGACGTTCAGCTTCCAATATGTCTCCATCTCTCTGCTCCCCTACCAGCTGGCCAGCGCCGCGCGCTTCCAGGTGTTTGTCGCCGTACAGACATAGATATAATCCGCATCCCAGCAGATCGTGCCGGCAGAGCCGCTGGCGCTGGCGCTGGCCGGTGTCCGGCTGCCGCGCAGCCGGACCGCGTCGCTGTTGACATCCAGCGCCTCGGTCGGGCTGCTTGTGCCCAGCCCCAGCGCCCCATCGGTGCCGAACCGGGCAACCTCGGCCGTGTCGATTAGAAAGCTGATGTTGGTGTTACTCTCGGTGTTGCCCTGATCGGCGCGAAAGATCAGCCGCCCGTCATAGGATCCGATCTGCGCATAGCCGCCATTGGTGGTGTCGGCCATGGTAATGGCCCCGCCATTGGCATAGCTGACCGTCACCGTACCCCGGATGATCGCCTCGCCGTTCACGTCCAGCGGCTTGGTCGGCGTAGCGGTGGCGATCCCCAGCTTGCCCGTACTGTCGACCCGCAGCGCCTCGGCGCCCGCGACCGCGATGCCGAGTTCATCCGCGCCGGCGCGGAACAGGCCGGTGCCCGCATCGCCGCCGAACCCCAGCGCCGGCGCCGCCGCCGTGCCGGCATCCAGGCCGATCGCCCCGCTTGCCGCGTCGACCTGCAAGGCGGTGGTCCAGGCGGCCCCGTCGGCGCTGACCTTGATAGTGAAATCATCCGATCCCGCCGTCCCCATCTCGGCCCGGCCCGACCATCCGGTCTGAAACAGCAGGCTGGCGGTGTCGCTGCCCTGCGCCTTGTCGATCTTGAGCTGATGACCGTCGCCGGCATGGGTCAGCAGGGTGGCATCCGCCGCCACCGCCAGCCGGTTGGTCGCATCCGACCCGGTGCCGATGCCGACGCCGTCGAGATTGTTCAGATCGGGCACCTGCCCGGCCCAGCCGGTGCCATCAAAGACAACCGCCCGGTCTTCCGCCAGAACCTGCACCTGCCATCCCGCCTGCGCCGCAAGGAACTGCCAGGCGGCGCCGTCGAACAGGGCGATCTCGCCGTCGTGCCCGGCCCAGTCGCCACTGCCGCCGGTCGCCACGATATGGCGGTCGCCGGACACCGGCGCCGGCGGCGGCGCGCTCTGGTCGCGGTTCAGCACCACGGCCTGCACTGCCACATCCAGAAACCGCAGCGCCTCGTTGTGGGTGACATGTTTCTGCGCCTGCGACGGTTGGATAAACGGCAGGGACAGAACAGGAGATGTGTCGGACATGGGCGAACCCCTCACAATTTCGCGGATCGGGGCCAGAGTTAGGCGCAACCGGTAAAGACCGGCTGAGGGATGCGCACGGTGGCCACGCAACAGGCGCGCCACAGAGCGCTCAAAAGATCTCCAGATCGTTGCCCAGCCTGAAGATATCGCTGATCCCCTCCACCGTTAGCACGTTTCCCGCCCCGAAATCGAACACGGCATTGCCCCCGGACACTCGGGCATAGGACGACAGCACCTGCGCCGCCGACAGGGTCGCCTCCCCCCACAGGGTATCGTCCAGCCGCAGCGTATCGAGATTGTCCTGAAACCCCTCGACCCGATCACGGCCCAGGGCAAAAATAAAGACATCGGCGCCGATCCCGCCCTGCAGCACATCGTTGCCCGCGCCGCCATCCAATGTGTCGTTACCAGCATTGCCGAACAGCCGGTCGTCGCCGGCCCCGCCCAGCAACGTGTCGAACCCGTCATAGCCATAAAGCGTGTCGTTGCCGCTGCCGCCCTCCAGCCGGTCAGCACCGATGCCGCCCGACAGCACGTCGTCGCCGGCCCCGCCCTCCAGCCTGTCATTACCCGCGTTGCCGTTCAGCGTGTCGTCACCCGCATCGCCATACAGCAGGTCGTACCCGCTCAGCCCCGACAGGATGTCATCGCCATCGTCACCGTGAATGGTGTCGATCCCCAGCCCGCCTTCGGCCCGGTCGTTGCCCGCGCCGCCGTTTATCCTGTCGTTTCCGTTGTTGCCGTAGAGCAGATCGTCGCCGCCGTTTCCGTTCACCGTGTCATAGCCGTCGAGCGCGCGGATCGTGTCATTGCCATCGCCCCCCGACAGCGTGTCCCAGCCGATGCCGCCCTCCAGCGTGTCATGACCCGCGCCGCCCTCCAGCGTGTCATTGCCCGCGCCGCCGGTCAGCACATCGTCCCCCGCGCCGCCATCCAGCGTATCGAACCCGCCACCGCCAATCAGCACGTCGTCCCCCGCCCCCCCGATCAGCCGGTCGCCATCGTCTCCCCCGTCCAGACGATCATTGCCGTCGCCGCCGGTCAGCACGTCGTCACCCTCCCCGCCCAGAACCGTGTCATTGCCATTGCCGCCATCCAGCGTGTCGTCGCCATCGCCGCCGTCCAGGTGATCGGCATCATCCCCGCCCGACAGCGTGTCGGCGCCGGACCCGCCGCTCAGGTCGTCCTCTCCGGCGCCGCCCGACAGCAGGTCGTCGCCAGTTTCCCCGTCCAGCGTGTCATCCCCGGCGTCGCCATACAGGTCATCGTCGCCATCGCCCCCCTCCAGCGTGTCGTCTCCCGCCCCGCCGCGCAGCACATCCGCACCGCCCGCGCCGGTCAGCTGGTCGTTGCCATCCCCCCCGGTCAGCCGGTCCGCCCCGGATCCGCCCTCCAGCACCTGCCCCGGGACCCGCAGGTTATCGACCGCCACATGCAGGAAACTGTCGAGGATCGCGGATTGCACCTGCGCCACGCTCAGCGACCGGCCATCGGCGCTCTGCAACCGAAGAATCTCGCTGCCAAAGCGGATCTCGGCCCCATCGCTGCGCGTGGAGATCGCCAACTGGCTCAGCCCCCGCAACATCGGCCAGAGCGACAGGTCGATCCGATCCTGGGTCACGTCGAAATCGGCGATCCGGTCGCTGTCTCCATCAGCGCACAGCACGAACAGGTCCCGGCCGCCCTGCCCTTCCATCACGTCCGACCCGGCCCCGTCCATCACCACATCATCGCCCGCTCCGGCCAGGATCCGGTCGTCTCCGGCGCCACCAACCACCAGATCCGCCCCGGTGGTGCCATAGAGAATACCGCCCGTGGATGCGGCCTGCAGACGGCTGCCGTCACTGACCAGATCGACACGCAGCTGGGTCATCCCCGCCTCGGTCCCCGAGCCGGCAAAAACCTGCAGCCCGCCGGCCACCGCCGCCATCCCCACCGCCGAAACGTTCTGCAGGCTGCTGGCCAATGTATCGGCCACCGCGTCCAGATGCAGCAGCACGCCGCCGGGCAGCAGTTCGAACAGCGACAGACCGTCGTCGCCGCCCCCCGCCACCACATAGACCCGGCCGTCGACCGTGACCGTGTCCAGCGCGGTGACGTGCTGGAACCGGCTGGTCAGGCTGTCGATGACATGGTCGGTGGCGGACAGCGCGCCATCGGTCCCGATCCGCAGCACCGATAGCGACGAGGTGCCGCGCGCCGCCACGATCAGATAGCTCTGCCCGTCCAGCGTGACCTGCTCCAGCGCCGATGGCGCGTTGATCCCCAGCCCATCCGAGGCGCCGAGGCTGGACGTCAGCCGCAGCCCGCCCCCCGAAGTGAGCTGATAACCATAGACCTGGTGATCCTCGGCAGAGACCGCGAACAGAAAGCTGTGCGTGCCCAGCCCCGCGGCGACCATGGCGGTGATGCCGCCGGGGTTGCCGGGCAGGGCGGTGGCCGCCCCGCCGCTGCCCGCCTGCAGACTGGCGGCGCCGGTGACCTCATAGCGGCTCATCCCGGTCCCGCCGGTGCCCGCCGCATAGAGGTACTGCACACCGCCGATCTCGGCGGCCGCCAGCGCCGCCACCTGGCTTCCCAGACCGCTCCCGCTGAGGTACTCCACGGTGGCGGCCAGCGAACCGCTCCCCGACACCGCATAAGAGGGCAGCCCCGCCGCGCCACCGGCCAGCGACACCGCCTGCAGCGATCCGTCCAGTTCCATCAGCTCCAGCTGCAGCCCGCCCAGCCCGCTCAGCCCGGCGGGCAGGCTTTGCCAGTCCAGTGCCGTTGCGGTGCCGGCGCCGGCACCAAAGACCGACACCGACAACCCCGTCACGCTGGTGGCATAGACCACCGGCGTGCCGGTGGCGCTGTGTCCGACATCCAGATCGCAGATGATCTCCACCGGCTGAGACGCGCTGCCCCGCAGCGTCGCCACAAGCGAAAACCCGGGCATGGCCTGCCCCTTTCCCACAAAACCGCCCCCACGGTTGCGGGCAGAATGGGCGGCAAGCCGTTAACGCGCCTGTAAGGTTTTGTGGCTGGAATTAGGCGTTTGGAAAGGATTTTAGACGATTCCGAGCCGACAGCCCGTCATTCATATTGTTTATTTTCAACAACTTACAGAAAAATGTTTCGCGCGCGAAACAATGAGTAAACAATATTGACCTAATATACTACCCGCTGGATCAGATGCGGCGGCGCAACCAGGTCTGCAAATCCTCGGCCAGCCGCTGGTCGACCGCGGCCCCGCTCAGCTCGATACGGTTCTCCGACGGCGAGAACCACATCTGCAGATCCTTCCCGGCCGGCATCGCGATCCGTTCCCCGTCGAGCGCCTCGGGACCGCCGGAGCGGATCCGGGGCCGGGGCGTTTTCTTGACCTTCGGCGGTGTGGCGGGGGTCTCGGGTTCCGGCGGGTGGACCGGCGCATGGGAGGGCAGGGGCAGCGTGTCTTCCGGCGATCCCGCCGGGGCCTGCGCCGCCCGCACGGCCGCCTCGAGGATGCGCAGCTCGGCGCCGGGGGTATCGGGTTCATTGCCGCGCAACACCGCGCGGACACGGGATCCGAACTGCGGATCGCGCACCATTTCCCGCGCCAGCGCCAGCCCCAGCTTCTCGGGGATGGCGGTGGGAAACTTCAGCACCCGGTCCAGCGATTCCACCAGCGCTATGAAACTGCCGATCTTGGAGCGCTTCGACCGGGTGGTCGAGGCAAACAGCCCCTGCAGCGCCGCGCGCTGGGTCGGGTAGACATGTTCATGCATGGCCCGCACCGTGATCCGGGCGCGTTCATAGAGGCTGAGGTTCACCCGGATCTCGTTTTCCTCGACCATCGCCAGATAGGCGGCCTGGGCCGAGCCGGGGGCGATCACCATGGCGCGTACGGTGGCGAAACGCGGGTCGTGATCGACACTGTAGAGCCGGCGCAGCGCGGTCAGCCGCCGCCAGCCCGAAATCAGCCCGTAGCGCGGCCCCTTGGCCCCTTCGATACGGGTCACTTCGATCGGCATCTGCTGGCCGCGGGCGCGCAGGCTGTCCATCAGCGCGTGCATCTCCTCCTCGTCCTGCTCGATCCGGTCGCGGACAAGGTATTGGGCGTCGATCTCGTCCAGCGGCAGCTGTTCCAACATCCGGCCTTCGGCGCGGGCGGCCTCCATTGCGTCGGCCAGATCCGCAAGGGCGGCCCGCGCCGATGCCTCGCCCGCGACCTGCGCGATGGGCGCGGCGCTGAGCGCGGCCGGACGCGGGGTCTCGGCGGGCTGGCTTCCGGTCAGATAGTCAGATTGCGCCGGGGTCAGTCGTTTGCGTTTGGCCATCTTTCGTGTCCTCCTCGCCGTATCGGTCTCTTAAGGCTCTAAACGGCCTGTTTGCGTTGTGCCGCGCCGCGTTGCACCGCCTCTTGGACGGCCCGTTCGTCGCGCCGCCAGATCCCCAGCAGAAGCCGTTTAAAGGCGGCATAGGTCTCGTCGAAGGTCTCGCGGCCACGGGCATAGGTCTCGCGGTTGAAATCGCGGTAATCGGCCTCGTAGATGCCTGACACCTGTTCGCCCGCCTGCCCGATCAGCGCGGTGAAATCCTGCCGGTGCGGGGATAGCGTCTGACCCAGATAGGCCTGCATCAGACCCGAAAGCTCGCCCTGCTGGGCACTGTCGAACCGGGTGATCACGGCGCGCACCGCATCCCATTCAAATCGGGTCTCGGGGCGGCCCAGGGCGCGGGCGGCGGTGTTCTCGCCCTCCTCGATGCTGGCAAAGGTGGAATGCAGCATGTCAAAGAACCGGCCCGTCGAATCGAATTCGAGGAAGGAGGCCCCCAGCGGCACCAGCAGGATGTCGGCGGCGGCCAGCCCGTTGATGGTCAGGTAGCCGAGGGCAGGGGGGGTGTCGATGAACACCAGATCGTAGTCATTGAGCACCCCGTCGGCCTCAAGCCGGTCGGTCAGCGCGTCCCACAGCTTCCAGCTGCGCGCGGCCATGCGCCAGACCGGGATCTGGAATTCCGCCCAGTAGAGGTTCAGCTGAGCGCCGATCAGGTCGATGTTGGGCCAGTGGGTGGATTGTATCACGTCGCGCGCCGACATCTCCAGCGCGGCGCTCAGCGCCTCGTCCAGCGGTTGTGGCGGCTCGCCCTGTGCCACCCGGCGCTGGTTTTCGGCACGCAGGTGTTCTCCGTAGTGGCGCGCCAGCAACGGAAAGGCGGTGGACCATTCGTCTTCGACCCTGCCGCCAAAGATCGAGGTCATGGAACCTTGGGAATCGAGGTCGATCACCAGCACCTTGTAGCCATCGAGCGCGGCGGACATCGCCAGATGCGCGGCTGTCGAGGTTTTACCGACGCCGCCCTTGAAGTTGGCCACGGCCACCAGCTTCGCCGGCAGCCCCTCGGGGCGGTAGGGCAGGTAATTCTTGGCCTTGGACCCTTGGGCGCCGAAGAAGGCGCGCAGGCGCAGCACCTCGTCGAGGGTGAACCACTTGGCGCCGCCTTCGGTTTCGGACTGGCCCTGCGGCAGCTCGGGGTGCTGTTTCAGCACGCGCCGGAAATGGGCTTGTGCGACGGGGATCAGGTAGCGGGTGATTTCCCAGGTGGAAAACAGCCGCAGGGATTTACGCCCCTCGTCGTCCATGCCGCGGCTGGCGAGATCGGCCCGACCCCTGGCGCAGGCGTCGGCGATCTCGGCAAAGCCGGGCGTATCGGTGGGCGGTGCAAGCTCGCTGAGAGCAATGTCGGGATCTATGTTGAAATAGGGCGGGATACCGCCGGTGTCTTTTGCCATATCGCCATCCGCTCGATGTGCCGTGTTTTTCACATCATAGCACGAAACAGCGCACATGGAAGAAAAACGCGAACAACGGACGGGATTTCTTAGCAAATTCAAGGGGGGGGTGATGCGGAAATCACGCAGAAATGGCCCGCCTGGTCTTTTCCCGCCCTTGTTAATCTTGTGTTACTTATAAGTTAAGAGGAATCCTCTTTCCAACTAAGCCTTTGTTTTTTTTGAGATTTGATTTGAATTTTTCAGGATGGGTGACTCTGAACCCCCGATAAGACGACTCTGAACCCACGTTAAAGCGACTCCGAACCCCCGAGAGCGGGCGGCGCTCATCGTCTCCGGGGGGATTGTGAGGGGGTGTGGATAACTTTAAGCTGGGCGTCACTGAAACCACGAAGACCGAGTCGGGTAACGACGGCAGGTGGGATCGGGCGAGCAGAGACAATCCGGGAAAAACCCGGACAGGCACGAAGGCAGGACAGGCATGACAACCGCAGACGGGCTGTTGCCCGATCGCAGACGGCAGGGTGATTTTTTCATCTGCGATATTTTCGATGCCATCCCCAAGGACGATCTGGCGACGATGGAACATCCGATCTTTTCGCTGTCGACCCGGCCTGACCGGCGGATCCTGGATTACGAGCACAACGGCGCCCGGATCACGGTGACGCCCTCGGTCAAGGGGCTGGCGACGATCCACGACAAGGACATCCTGATCTTTTGCATCAGCCAGCTGATGGGCGCGCTGAACGCGGGCCGCGGCGTCTGCCGCCGGCTGCATCTGAAGGCGCATGATCTGCTGGTGGCGACCAACCGTGAGACCAGCGGCGATGCCTACCGTCGGCTGCGCGAGGCCTTTGAACGGCTTGCGGGTACCCGGATCACCACCAATATCGCCACCGGCGAGACCGAGACCACCACCGGGTTCGGATTGATCGAAAGCTGGGAGATCGTGCGGCGCACGCCCGTGGGCCAGCGCGGGGCGGGGCGGATGGTCAGCGTGACGGTGACGCTGTCTGAGTGGCTCTATCGGGCGGTGCTGTCGAAATCGGTGCTGACGCTGAGCCGGGATTATTTCCGCCTGCGCAAACCGCTGGAGCGGCGGATCTATGAATTGGCGCGCAAGCATTGCGGCCGGCAGGACAGCTGGACGGTTTCGGTGGACACGCTGCTGAAGAAATCCGGCTCGGCCAGCCCGCGCCGGGTGTTCCGGGCGATGCTGCGGGGGATGATCGCCTCTGACCATCTGCCCGACTACATGCTTGAGGAATGCGACGGCGACCTGATCCGGGTCACCCCGCGCGCCGGGCTGCTGGAACCGGCCAGCCCGCCGCCGGTGCTGAGCGAGGCCGCCCGCGAACAGGCCCGGGCGCTGATGCCCGGCGCCGACGTCTATGCGCTGGAGGCTGACTGGCGCGCGGTCTGGGCGCGGTCTGGCGGGCCACGGCTACGCAAACCGGACGCGGCCTTTGTGGGCTGGGTCCGCAAGCGGGCGGCAAACGGCGCGGTTTGAGGCAGTTTGCCGGGCGGGTTCCGATCCGGACCGCCGCCGGGACATATCGTCCGTTTACAGTCCCCGCGGGACCCGGCTACACCGGGGCTGCCGGTGGTATTTCAGCGGCATGCATTCAACGGCGTGATTTCAAGGTAGCCGATTGTTCAAGGGAGACATCCGATATGAAACCAGGAGACCGTACCGCGCTGTCCGACTGGATTACCGGACAGGCGCTGCCACTTTGGTCGCAGACCGGCTGGGACGTCGCCACCGGCACCGTCTGGGAGGCGCTGGACCATCAGGGCCAGCCGCTGCGCGAGATGCCCAAGCGGCTGCGGGTGCAGGCGCGCCAGGCCTATTGCTTTGCCGCCGCCGCCGCGCGGGCGCCGGACCTGCCGGAGCTGGGCGATCAGGCGCAGCGGCTGTTTCGTTTCGCGATGACCTGCGGGATCGACCCGGAAACCGGCAACCTGGGCGGGCTGCTGAACCCCGACGGATCGATCCGCACCGCGCCGCACGATCTCTATGACGTGGCTTTCATGCTGCTGGCGGCCTCGGCGCTGATCGAGGCGGGTCATGATGTGAGCGCCGATCTGGACCGGCTGGAGACGATGCTGGCGCGGCTGCAGGCGCAGCGCGGCTGGTACGAGAGCGCCGAACAGGCGGTGTCGGGAACCGGCCGGCGCCGGCAGAACCCGCATATGCACATGTTCGAAAGCGCCACCGCGCTCTATGCGGCCACCGGCGCGACGCGGTTCCGCGAGATGGCCGAGGTGTCGCTGGGGCTGTTCCGCGAGGTGTTCCTGCAGCCCGGCGGCGCGGTCTACGAGTATTTCACCGCTGACTGGCAGCCGGTGGCCGAGGGCCAGGCGGTGGAGCCGGGCCATATGGTCGAATGGATCTATCTGATCGACGAATACGAAACCGCGACCGGGGTGCAGACCGGCATCGACCTGATGGAGATCTTTCACCATGCCTGGGCCGCGCATGACGGGGCGGGCGCGCTGCCCGACAGCGCCACGCCCAGATCGCAGACCCGCCGCAGCTGGCCGCAGACCGAATTGCTGAAGGCCAGCCTGGTGCTGACCCGGCGCGGTCATGCCCTGCCCGAGGGCGCGACGCCGGACGCGGCGCTGGCGATGCTGTGGCGCGAATACCTCGACGGGCCGGTGCCGGGCGGCTGGTACGACAAGCGCGACACCGATGGCGCGCTGCTGTCGGATAACATGCCGGCCTCGACTTTCTATCACATCCTGGTGGCGCTCGACATGTATCTGGCGGCGGGTTAGGCCGGAGGATCGGGGCGGATCGGACCGGCGGCCGGGCAGGGGTGACACTGTCATCCCCCCTTGGTAAGGGTCCGGCGTTGGGATCTTCCTTTGAAAAAGGGGCGGCAAGATGAAAACGGGCATCACGGGGGGCATCAGGCTTCCGGTCCCGCTCAGGTTCCGCAGGGGCGGCCACCGCAAGGATCCGGAGAAATCGCTGCAATCGGCGCTGGACCTGCTGAAGTGGGTCGATGGTCACCGGCCGCTGGAGGGCGCGCGGATCCTGGATTTCGGTTGCGGGGTCAAGGTGGCGCAGGCGCTCTGCCAGCTGGACAGCCCGCAGGCGGCCTATGCCGGTCTGGATCTCTATGCCGAGATGATCGCCTTTATCTCAGAGGCGCTGCGCGGCGATGACCGCTATGCCTTTTACACCGTGCCCTTTGCCAACGAGATGTATAACCCCGGCGGCGAAGAGATGCATGCCGGATCGGAGCTGCCGCTGGGGGATCAGCGGTTCGACACGCTGCTGATGTTCTCGGTCATCACCCATATGACACCCGCGGACACCGCCGCCGTGCTGGCGATCCTGCGCCGCTATGCCAGCGCGGATGCGCGGATGCTGTTCTGGGCCTTTGCCGACCCGGACCAGCCCGAGGATTTCCGGGACGACAATCCGGAACGCCCGCTGCTGCGGGCGGAATACAACCGCGATTATCTGGAACGGCTGATCGCCGGGGCCGGCTGGGACATCGTCCTGCGCGAACCGGTCGGACGCACCCACCGCAAGGAACGCTATGTCTGCAGCCCCGCACCGTGACGCCGGCCCTTGTTCAGAACCACATTCAGCCCTCAATTCACCCCAGGACACATGACATGAAGATTGAAGAGACCCCGTTGCCGGGTGTGAAAATCCTGACCCCCAACCGGTTCGGCGACGCCCGCGGGTTCTTTAGCGAAAGCTGGAGCCGCCGGGTGCTGGCGGAGCACGGGATCGACCTGGATTTCGTGCAGGACAACCATTCGGTTTCCGAGGCGGTGGGGACCGTGCGCGGGCTGCATTACCAGTCGCCGCCCCATGCCCAGGACAAGCTGGTGCGCTGCGGGCAGGGGGCGCTGTTCGACGTCGCGGTCGACGTGCGCCGGGGCTCGCCGACCTATGGCAAGTGGTTCGGAATCGAGCTGAGCGCGGAGAACGGCAAGCAGCTGCTGGTGCCCAAGGGCTTCCTGCACGGGTTCGCCACGCGGGCGCCGCATACCGAGATCATCTACAAATGCACCGATTACTATGCGCCCGAATGTGACGGCGCGGTGCGGTTCGACGACCCCGAGATCGGTATCGACTGGGGGCTGCACGGGGGGCTGAACGGACGCGCGGTGCTGTCGGACAAGGACGCCGCCGCCCCGCTGCTGGCCGATTTCCAAAGCCCGTTCGAATGGGAGGGATCTGTGCAATGAAGCTTCTGGTAACGGGGGGCGCCGGGTTCATCGGATCGGCGGTGGTGCGGCTGGCGGTGGCGCGTGGCCACCAGGTGGTGAACCTGGATGCGCTGACCTACGCGGCCTGTCTGGACAATGTCGCCAGCGTGGCGAATGACCCCAATTACGCCTTTGTAGAGGCTGATATCCGGGACCGCGCGGCGCTGGACGCGGTGTTTGCCGACCATGCGCCCGACGCGGTGATGCACCTGGCCGCCGAATCCCATGTCGACCGGTCGATCGACGGGCCGGGCGACTTCATCGAGACCAATATCACCGGCACCTACAACATGCTGGAGGCAGCGCGGGCCTGGTGGACCAAGGCCGGCAAGCCCGGCACGTTCCGGTTCCACCATATCTCCACCGACGAGGTCTATGGCTCGCTGGGACCCACCGGGCAGTTCACCGAAGAGACGCCATATGACCCGCGTTCGCCCTATTCGGCGTCCAAGGCAAGCTCGGACCATCTGGTGCGCGCCTGGCAAGAGACCTATGGGTTGCCGGTGGTGCTGACCAATTGTTCCAACAACTACGGTCCCTATCATTTCCCCGAAAAGCTGGTGCCGGTGATTATCCTGAACGCGCTGGCGGGCAAGCCGCTGCCAATTTACGGCGACGGCTCGAACGTGCGCGACTGGCTCTATGTCGAGGATCACGCCGATGCGCTGCTGCTGGTGGTGGCGAAGGGCGAGCTGGGCCGATCCTATAACATCGGTGGTGAAAACGAGCGGTCGAACCTGGAGCTGGTGCGGACGCTCTGCGCGATCCTGGATGAGCTGCGGCCCAAGGCGGAGGGATCCTATGCGGATCAGATCACCTTTGTCACCGACCGTCCCGGTCATGACGCGCGTTATGCCATCGACCCGACCCGCATCCGCGAGGAGCTGGGCTGGCGGCCCAGCGTCACGGTGGAAGAGGGGCTGAAGAAGACGGTGCGGTGGTATCTGGAGAATGAACCCTGGTGGCGTGCGCTGCAGGACCGCCACGGGGTCGGGCAACGGCTGGGTGTAAAGGCGTAAGTCCCGAGCCTCCGGCGGGAGTATTTGACAAAGAGATGAAAGGGGCGGCGACGGTCCTTTTCAGGAGAAAGGGCCCGAGATGAAGATCCTTGTGTTTGGAGAGATTGGCCAGCTGGGCCAGGAGCTGGTCCGCCGCCGCGGCGATGTCGAACTGGAGGTGCGGGGGCTGGAGGAGGCCGATTTCACCGATTCTGCGGCCTGTGTCGGTTTCGTCGAGGCGACGGATGCGGATGCGGTGATCAACGCGGTGGCCTACACGGCCGTCGACCAGGCGGAGGAAGACGAAGCGCTGGCCGAGATGATCAACGCCACCACCGCCGGGGCGCTGGCGCGGGCGGCGGCGGCGCGGGGGCTGCCGTTTGTGCAGGTCTCGACCGATTACGTCTTCGATGGCTCCGGCGACCAGCCTTTCGCGGTGGATGCGCCGGTGGGGCCGCTGGGGGCCTATGGGCGGACCAAGCTGAATGGCGAGATTGCGGTGCGCGCGGCCGGCGGGGTGCATGCGATATTGCGCACCTCCTGGGTGGTCTCGTGTCACGGGCAGAATTTCATCAAGACCATGCTGAAGCTGGGGCGGGAGCGCGACCGGCTGACCATCGTCGCCGACCAGGTCGGCGGGCCGACCCCGGCGGCGGCGCTGGCCGATGCCTGCCTGGCGGCGGCCGCGCAGTTGGTGGCGGATCCGTCGAAGACGGGGACCTATCACGTCTCGGGCGGGCCGGATGTCAGCTGGGCCGATTTCGCACGCGAGATCTTTGCCCAGGCGGGTATCGGTTGCGAGGTGGTGGACATCCCCTCCAGCGATTATCCCACGCCCGCGAAACGTCCGTTCAACTCGCGGATGGACAATTCGGCCACCCAGGCCGCCTTTGGCCTGCCCCGGCCCGACTGGCGCGAGGGGCTGAGGGATATTTTGAAAGACCTTGGAGAGATTTGAGACATGACACAGCGCAAGGGCATTATCCTGGCCGGCGGCTCGGGCACGCGGCTTTATCCGATCACCATGGGCGTCTCGAAGCAGCTGCTGCCGATCTATGACAAGCCGATGATCTATTACCCGATCTCGGTGCTGATGCTGGCCGGGATCCGCGAGATCTGCATGATCACCACGCCGCAGGATCAGGAGCAGTTCATCCGTACCCTGGGCGACGGGTCACAATGGGGGATCTCGCTGACTTATGTCACCCAGCCGAGCCCCGACGGACTGGCGCAGGCCTATATCCTGGCCGAGGAGTTCCTGGCCGGCGCCCCCAGCGCCATGGTGCTGGGCGACAACATCTTTTTTGGTCACGGGCTGCCCGACCTGATGGCAGAGGCCGACCGGCAGACCGGCGGCGGCACGGTGTTCGGCTATCATGTGGCCGATCCCGAACGTTATGGCGTGGTCGATTTCGACAGCGCCGGCAGCGTGCGCGGCATCATCGAGAAACCGCAGGTGCCGCCCAGCAATTACGCGGTGACGGGTTTGTATTTCCTGGACGGCAGCGCGCCGCAGCGGGCGCGGCAGGTGACCCCGTCAGAGCGCGGTGAGCTGGAGATCACCAGCCTGCTGGAAATGTACCTGGCTGACGGGCTCTTGACCATGAAGCGGATGGGGCGCGGCTATGCCTGGCTGGATACCGGCACCCATGGCTCGCTGCTGGATGCCGGCAATTTCGTGCGTACGCTGGAGACCCGGCAGGGGCTGCAAACGGGCTGCCCCGAGGAGATCGCGTTCGAGCAGGGCTGGATCACCCCCGAGGCGCTGGCGGAGCGGGCCGAAAAGTTCCGCAAGAA
>JBFHMM010000027.1:0-25157 GCA_041594355.1 Paracoccaceae bacterium
CCACTGCGAGGCCTGTGGCGTCGTCCCGGTCCCGAAGGCCGACCTGCCGGTGGTGCTCCCTGACGACGTGGCCTTCGACCGGCCCGGGAACCCGCTCGACCGGCACCCGACCTGGCGCGATACGCCCTGCCCGTCATGTGGCCAGCCGGCGAAACGGGAAACAGACACGATGGATACCTTCGTCGACAGCTCGTGGTATTTCGCCCGTTTCACCGCGCCCCACGCCGACACGCCGACGGTGGCCGAGGAGGCGGATTACTGGATGAACGTCGACCAGTATATCGGCGGCATCGAGCACGCGATCCTGCATCTGCTCTATTCGCGGTTCTTTGCCCGCGCGATGCATATCACCGGGCACCTGCCGGCCAAGGCAATCGAACCCTTTGACGCGCTGTTCACCCAGGGGATGGTGACGCATGAGATTTACCAGACCCGCGACGACAAGGGCCGGCCGGTCTATCACCTGCCGGAGGACATCGAGGACGGCAAGGTGAAGACCACCGGCGAAGAGGTTGAGATCATCCCCTCGGCCAAGATGTCGAAATCGAAGAAGAACGTGGTCGATCCGGTGTCGATCATCTCGGCCTTTGGGGCGGACACCGCGCGTTGGTTCGTGTTGAGCGACAGCCCACCCGAGCGGGACGTGGAATGGACCGCCGCCGGGGCCGAGGCGGCCTATAAACACCTCAGCCGGGTGTACCGGATCGCTAGCGAGATCGCGGGGGCCGACGTGGCACCGCAGGCGGTGGACGAAGAGCTGCTGCGCGAGATGCACAAGACCATCCGCGACGTGACGCTGGGCGTTGACAGTTTCGGGTTCAACGCGGCGATTGCCAAGCTCTATGCCTTTACCAACACGCTGGCGAAGTCCAAGGCGGGCACCGCCGCCAAGCGTGAGGCGGCCAAGACGCTGGCGCAGCTGATGGCGCCGATGACGCCGCACTTGTCCGAAGAGATCTGGACCCTGCTGGGCGGCGAGGGGCTGGTGGCGACCGCGCCGTGGCCGGTGGCGGATGAGGCGACGCTGGTCGACGATACGGTGACCCTGCCGATTCAGGTCAACGGCAAGCGGCGCGCGGAAATCAGCGTGCCCAAGGATCTGGACAAGGCGGAGGTTGAAAAAGCCGCGCTGGCGGTGGAGGCTGTGGTCAGGGCGCTGGACGGGGCGGCGCCGAAGAAGGTGATCGTCGTCCCCGGACGGATCGTGAATGTCGTCGTCTGACCGCAGAAGTTTCCTGGGACTGCTGGCCGCCGCGCCCATCGTGGTGCTGGCTGCCTGCGGGTTCGAACCGGTCTATGGCACCGGCGGCACCGGTGCGGCTCTGCGCGGCAAGGTCGAGGTCGCGGCGCCGGACACGGTGGACAGTTACCTGCTGGTGCAGCGGCTGGAAGAGCGGCTGGGCCGGGCGACGGCCCCCGCCTACACGCTGGACCTGACGCTGGTCACGGTCGAACAGGGCCAGGCGATCACCGCGTCGAACGACATCACGCGATATTCGATCATCGGGCAGGCGGACTATGTGCTGACCTCGCTCGCGGATGGCACGGTCGTCGCCTCGGGCGAGGTGGATAACTTCACCGGCTATTCGGCGACCGGATCGACGGTGCAGACGCTGGCGGGCGAACGCGACGCGCGGGCGCGTCTGATGCTGATCCTCGCCGACCAGATCACCGCGCAGCTGTATGCGTTGGCGGAGCTGCCGTCGTGAGTGGCGCGCGATGAAGCTGGCGGGGCGGGAAGCGGAGCGCTATTTCGCCAAGCCCGGCGCGGAACGCACCGGGTTGCTGATCTATGGCGCCGACGCCATGCGCGTGGCGCTGAAGCGCCAGCAGGTGCTGGCGGCGCTGCTGGGCCCGGGCGCGGAAGAGGAAATGCGGCTGACCCGGCTGGCCGGTGCCGAGCTGCGCAAGGATCCGGCGCAGGTTCTGGATGCGATCAAGGCGGTGGGGTTTTTCCCCGGCCCGCGCGCGGTCTTTGTCGAAGGAGCCACAGACGCCAATGCCCCCGCTATTCTGGCCGCGTTGCAGGATTGGGAGCCGGGCGATGCGCAGATCATCGTCACCGCCGGTCAGCTGAAGACCACGTCGAAGCTGCGCAAAGCCTTTGAGCCACATAAAAACGCTTTTGCCGCAGGGCTTTACGATGATCCGCCATCGCGGGCGGAAATCGAGCGGACGCTGAGCGAGGCCGGGATCAGCGCGGTGCCCGGCGACTGCATGGCGGTGCTGACCGATCTGGCCGGCGACCTTGGTCCCGGCGATTTTGCCCAGACCATCGAAAAGCTGGCGCTGTATAAACACGGCGATGACAGCCCGCTGAGCCTGGATGACATCGCCGCCTGCGCGCCACGGTCGACCGAGGCGGCGCTGGACGACGTGCTGAACGTGGTAGCCGAGGCGCGCAGCGGCGAGATCGGGCCGCTGATCCGCCGGTTACAGGCGCAGGGCACCAATGCGGTGTCGCTGTGTATCGGGGCGACCCGGCATTTCCGCACGCTCTATGCCGCCGCATCGGACCCCGGTGGCGCGGCGGCCGGCGTCGGGCGGCTGCGCCCGCCGGTCTATGGCAAGCGGCGCGACCGGATCCTGCGGCAGGCGCAGAGCTGGGGGCCGCACAAGCTGGAAACCGCGCTGACGGTGCTGACCGATACCGACCTGCTGCTGCGCTCGGCCGGGCAGACCGCGCCAGCGATGGCGGTGATGGAACGGGCGCTGATCCGTCTGGCGATGCTGGCGCGGTCGCGCTGAGCCGGGCTTGACCTCTGCCCGATGGCGGGGGACGGTGCACCTGACAACGATCAGAACCACGCGGAGAGGCATCACATGTACAAGGTTTACGGCAAGGCGACGACACGTGGGTTCCGCGTGTTGTGGATGCTGGAGGAGATCGGCGAACCCTATGAGCTGGTCGAGGTCGGTCCGCATGATCCGCAGGTCTATGCCGTAAACCCCTCGGGCAAGGTGCCGGTGCTGGGGGTGGACGACGATGCGGTTTCCGATTCCTCGGCCATCCTGAGCTTTCTGGCCGACCGGCACGGCAAGCTAACCTATCCCGCCGGCACCATCGAACGCGCCCACCAGGACGCGCTGATCCATGCGGTGCTGGACGAGCTGGATTCGGTGCTGTGGATGGCGACGCGGCACCTCTTTATCCTGCCCGAAGAACAGCGGGTGGCCGAGATCCCGTCGGCGATGCAATGGGAATTCGAACGCAATATCAAGACCCTGGCGAAGCGGTTCAAGGGGCCGTACCTGATGGGAGAAACGATGACCATCGCCGACATCATCTGCGTGCATTGCCTGAACTGGGGCTTTGGCATCAAGTTCCCGGTCGAGGATGACACGCTGCTGGCCTATGGCAAGCGGATGCGCGCCCGCCCGGCGTACCAGAAGGTCGCCGCGATGCGTCAGCCCTGAGCAGGCAACAGCCGCCGGGTCGCCGCCAGACCGGCCCAGCGGCCGGTGGCGAGGCAACCGGTGAGGAGATAGCCGCCGGTGGGCGCCTCCCAGTCCAGCATCTCTCCGGCACAGTAGACGCCCGGCATGGCGGTCAGCATCAGATCGCCATCCAGCGCCGATCGCATGACACCGCCAGCGGTAGAGATCGCCTCGTCCATGGAGCGCAGGCCGGAGTGGGGGATGGTTAGCGATTTGATCTTTGCGGCGAGGTCTTGCGGATCGCGCGGCAGGGGGCGGGCGCATTCGTGCAGCAGCGCCAGTTGCGCGGGCGCGAGTTTGGCGGATTTGCGCAGGCGGTTCGACAGGCTGGCCTTGCGCGGACCACGTTCGAGGCGGGCGGCGATCTGCGCAGCGTCCACATCGGGGGCGAGGTCGATCTGCAGCGGCGCGCCTTCGCGCAGGCCCCGGTTGACGGCATAGATGCCGCCGCCTTCGAGGCCACGGGCCGAGATCACCGCCTCGCCGCGCGAGCGGAAGCGGCCGGAAGTAAGCGCGATACCTTTCAGCGGCTGACCCAGTTGCGCGCCCATATGGGGCGACCACGGCACGCTGACGGCGGCATTGGCGGGCTGGAACGGGGCCAGATCAACGCCGCGCGCCGCCAGCACCGGGGCCCATGCCCCGTCCGAGCCGAGCCGCGCCCAGCTGGCCCCGCCCAGCGCGAGGATGGTGACGCGGGCGCTCACCTGCCGGGCCCCCTCGGGCGTGTCGAAAATCGCGGCATCGCCATCCCAGCCGGTCCAGCGCCAGCGGGTGCGGCGGCTGACGCCCAGACCATCGAGCCGCGACAGCCAGGCGCGCAGCAGCGGCGAGGCCTTCATAGCGACGGGGAACACGCGCCCGGTGGAGCCGGTAAAGAGCGCCTGCCCCAGCCCGCGCGCCCAGTCCTGCACCGCCTGCGCATCGAAGTCCGAAAGCATTGGGCGCAGCCAGTCGGCGGCCTCGTCATAGGTGGCGATCAGCGGTTCGCCCGGCTCGTCCCTGGTCAGGTTCAACCCGGATTTCCCGGCCATCAGGAATTTGCGCCCCAGCGAGGGTTTCGCCTCGGCCACCAGCACGCTGGCACCATGAGCGGCCAAAACCTCGGCCGCCATCAGCCCGGCGGGGCCGCCGCCGATCACCAGCGCGTCGGTCTTGAGTGGATTGCCCGGCTTTGTCACTGTGCCCTCATGTCTTCAACGCCCCTGCATCCGCATGTCTGACCCGATCTGCCCGCTCTGCGACCGTCCTATCCCGCCGGGGGTGCCGCAGAGCCAGCACCATCTGATCCCGAAACTCAAGGGGGGCAAGGGCGGTCCGATCGTGTTGTTGCATGACATCTGTCACCGGGAGATCCACGCCACGCTGAGCGAAGCGGAACTGGCGGGCCAGTACAATACGGTGGCCGCGCTTCAGGCGCATCCGAGGCTGGCCAAGTTCATCGCCTGGGTCCGCAAGCGCCCGCCGGAGTTCCGGTCGCGGGTGCCGGGCAAGCGGCGCAAGCGATAGGCGGGCTGTCACCGGCAGGAGGGGTCCGCGCGGAACCGGCGGACCCAGTCGGCGCTGGTGGCATCGGCCAGCCGCGCTGTGCCGGGACTGACGCCATCGGCGGCGGCGGGGTCCTGCCCCAGCGCCCGCAGCAGGCGGCGCAGGGTGGCGATGGGGTCGGCGGTCAGCTCGTCATAGGTGATGGACAGCGGAGTGATCCCCTGATCGGCGAACCAGTGCCGCCATGCCGCGTCATGGGCGGTCATCTCGTCCAGTCGCGCCTTGATCGCGGCGACGTCGTACTCGGGCGCACGTGGCGGTGACAGGCGCTCCAGCTCGCGGCCGTCGGGCGCGCGGTGCCAAAGGCCCGTCTGGGTGGCCATTACGTAGGAGACCGCCTGCGCCAGCTTGTCTTCGCGGGTGAGGTGGATAAACAGCACAGGGCCAAAAGCGGCCTGCATCCGGGCCGCGTCTCCCGCCGGGCCGGGATGCAGAAGCGCGAGTTGACCCGCGAAATAGTCAAAGCTGCCGCGTTGCAGGCGCAGACCGAACACGCCGGTGCGGCCGCGCCCGGTGTCTTGGGCGGCGCGGAACACCCGCGCCAGCAGGTCGCGCCGGTTTTCATCCGGCGCGGGGGTGACGCCATGATCCCCGGCCCAGCTGGCAACCGAAGGCTCGTGGAAATGCGACCCCGGATTGCCAGCGACGCCGGTGGCCTGCAGCAGCGTGCACAAGAGGGTGCTGCCGCTGCGGGGCGCGGTGCAGATGACATAGGCCGGAAAGGGCCCCGTCACGGTCGCCCCGCGCCGCTGCACATGGCGCCGATGTCGCGCACCAGCTCCGGTTTCGCGGCGCGACTGTCGGCCAACAGGTCGCGGGCGGTCGGCAGCAGAACCTCGGGCGCGACGATGCGGTCGATCAGACCATAGGAATAGGCCTCGTCGGCGGTGATCTTCTGGCCTCCCATCAGGATCAGCTTGGTCCGGGCCGGGCCGATCAGGGCGACCATGCGCCGGGGATCGGAGGGCTGCGGCAGGAATCCGTGCCTCATCACCGGATAGAAGAACTTGGCCGTGGGCACCGCGATTCGGGTATCGCAGGCCAGCGCCATTCCCATCGAGCCGCCCGCCAACGTGCCGTTCAGCGCCGCGACGGTCAGGCATGGCAGCGCCGCGATGGCGCCTGACAACCGTTCCCAGACATCCGAGACCGCCAGCCCGGCCTTGGCCGCCTCGAGGTCCGCGCCGGCGCTGAACACCTTGCCGGCGCCGGTCAGGATCAGCGCCCGCGCTTCGGTGGCGCTTTCGGCGATTTCGGCCAGTTCGGTCAGCATCGCGTGGGTGACGGAATTGGCTTTGTCGGGGCGGTTTATGGTGACGATCCAGAGGCCGTCGTCCTTGGTCAGCTCGATCATATCAGGCCCACCGTCTTGCGGATGCCTTCGTCGCGCAGCGAAATCTCGGTGCCGATATGGCCGTCGGCGGCGGGAGAGCACATCCACAGCAGCGCACGCGCTGGCCAGTCGGGCGGGATGTGGTCGGACCACTCCAGCTTGCTGACCGGGTTGACGCCCGATGCCTTGATCTCGCGCTGCATCTGGGTGGCCACGGTGCCGGGGCTGAGACCCATGGCGCGGATGCCGTTTTCGCGTTCCTCATGGTCCAGACAGCGGGTCAGCATCGCCGCCCCCGCCTTGGAGGAACAATAGTGGCTCCATGCCTCGACCGGGCCGTGGGCGGCACCGGAGCTGATGGTCAGGATGGTGCCCCCGCCGGCGGGTTTCATCACCGGCAGTGCCGCGCGCATGCCATAGAAGACGCCCTTGAGGTTGATGTCGATGGCCGCGTCCCAGCCGGCCGGATCGGCCTCGGCCAGCCGCGAAATCGGTTCGATCACGCCAGCGTTGCCGATCAACACGTCGAGCCCGCCGAACCGGTCCACCAACTGTGTCACCGCGCCCTGCACCGCATCGAAATCGCTGATGTCGCAGGCCAGCGCCAGTGCCCTGTCGCCGATTTCGGCGGCGAGCGCCGCGACGCCGTCGCGCGAGCGCGCCAGCAGGCCCACATTGGCCCCGGCGGCGGCGAACACCCGCCCCGCTTCGGCCCCGATGCCCCGGCTGGCGCCAGTGATCAGCACCGTTTTACCCGTCATGTCCATGCGCGTGTCTCCTGTATCTGGTTGGCCCCCGTGGTACTGTGCGGCGCGGGCGGGGTCCAGCCCGAGGGAGAGCCCGCGCCGGCCTTGCCCCTTGACGCTGTGCCCCCCAGGGCAGACCATGACGCGGCAGATTTATTGATCGGGAAAGGTTCTGTGATGACTGTTCAATTTGCGCGTGGCGGCTCCGTCGCGCTGTTTAGCATTTTCGCGGCGCAAACCGCCTGGGCCGACCTGACCGCCAAGGACGTCTGGGCCGAGTGGCAAAGTTACATGACGGACGCGGGATACGAGGTTTCGGCCACCGAAACCATGTCCGGCAACACGCTGACCATCGGCGGCCTGACGATGAACATGGAGAGGCCCGACGGCATGGCGTCTGTGTCGATGGGAGATATTTCACTGGTCGAAAACGGCGACGGCACAGTGTCTGTCGGCTTTCCCGCGGCGATCCCGGTCGTGTTCGACGTCAAGCTCGAGGGCGGGGAGCCGTTCAAGGGTACCCTGAACCTGACCCAGTCCGATGCCGCGATGATGGTGTCGGGCAGCCCGCAGGCGATGACCTACGATTATTCGGCGGCGGCGTTGGGGATCGCGCTGGCGGATCTGGCGGTGGATGGCGAGAGCATCCCGACCGATGCGGTGCGCGCGATGTTCGAGCTGAGCAACGTCGTGATGAAGGAAACCTTAACCATCGGCGACACCCGCAGCTTGGACCATGCGATGACCGCCGATAGCGCCGCCTATGACTTTGCCTTTGACGATCCTGAGTCGGAGGACGCGGTGTCGTTCAAGGCGGCAATACAGACCATCGCCTATTCCGGCAAGGCGGAGATCCCGGCGCAGATGGACACCGCCGACACGCGCGCCATGCTGGCCGCCGGGTTCGGCTTTGACGGGACGATCACCTATGCCGCCGGCAACAGCGAGATGATGGGCAAGGGCGACGGCCAGGATTTCGCCTTTGCCAGCACATCGCAGGGCGGGTCGCTGAGCATCGCCATGGACGCGGCGCATCTGGTTTACGACATCGCGCACAAGGGCGTGCAGATGACGGTGCAGGCGGCCGAGCTGCCGTTCCCGGTGTCGCTGAACCTCGACGAGACGCAGTTCGCCATCGACATGCCGCTGCCCAAATCTGACGATGAACAGCCCTTTGCGATGAAGATCAAGCTGGGCAATTTCCAGGTGCCCGAGCAACTGTGGGGCATGTTCGATCCGGCCGGAGTGCTGCCGCGCGACGCGGCCACCATCGCGCTGGACGTGGCCGGCAAGGCCACCGTGCTGCTGGATCTGTTCGACCCGGCGCTGGGGCAGGACCCCGAGGCATCCGGGGAAAAACCCGGCGAGCTGAACGCGCTGACGGTCAACGATCTGCTGGTGTCGGCCGCGGGGGCGAAACTGTCTGGCACCGGCGATTTCACCTTTGACAACAGTGATCTGGAAAGCTTTGACGGGATGCCCGCGCCCAGCGGCAAGGCCAATCTGCAACTGGATGGCGCCAACGGTCTGATCGACAAGCTGATCCAGATGGGGCTGATGTCGGATCAGGACGCGATGGGCGCGCGGATGATGATGGGGATGCTGGCGGTGCCCGGCGATGGCCCCGACTCGCTGAAATCGGAGATCGTGATCACCGACGAGGGTCACATCCTGGCGAACGGTCAGCGGATCAAGTAGCCGCCTGACGCCGCAACACGGGAGGGCCGCAGCCAGTGCGCGGCCATCTTTTCATGCAACCGGCCCGGCCCTTGCAACCCGGGCCGGACACCTCTACCTCAGCTGCGAACAACCGGACACCCAGCCACCATGACCCAGACCGCCCAAGACCTGTGCAACGCCCTGTTGACCGCCGCCAAGACCGCCGGGGCGGATGCCGCCGACGCCATGCTGGTGCGCGGCACCTCGGTGTCGGTCGATGCGCGCGCGGGCGCGCTGGAACAGGCGGAACGAGCAGAGGCATCGGATGTCGGGCTGCGGGTGTTTCTGGGCAAGCGCGCGGCGATCGTATCATCGGGCGATACCCGTCCCGCGATGCTGACGGCCATGGCCGAACGCGCGGTGGCGATGGCCCGCGAAGCGCCCGAGGACCCCTATGCCGGGCTGGCCGAGCCCGATCAGATCGCGACCGGCTGGAACACCGGCGAGCTGGAGCTGGTGGACCCCGCCGACGAACCCGCACCCGACGCATTGCAGCGCGACGCGCTGGCGGCAGAGGCAGCGGCGATGGCGGTCGACGGGGTGACACAGGTACAATCCGCCAATGCCTCTTACGGGCAGCACGACGTGTTTCTGGCCGCCAGCAACGGGTTCGCGGGCGGTTATGCCCGCACGAGCCGGTCGATTTCCTGCGTGGCAATTGCCGGAACCGGCACCGGGATGGAGCGCGACTATGACGGCGACAGCCGCAGTTTTCAATGCGATCTGCGCACCCCCGAGGAGATCGGCGCCAGCGCAGGTCAGCGCACGGTGGACCGGCTGGGCGCGCGCAAGCCGGTGACCGGCACCTACCCGGTGCTGTTCGACGAACGGATTTCATCCTCGCTGATCGGCCATCTGCTGGGCGCGGCGAATGGCGCATCGGTTGCGCGGGGATCGTCGTGGCTGAAGGATCGCCTGGGCGAACAGGTGCTCCCGGAGACGCTGTCGCTGGTCGAGGATCCGCATCGCCCGCGCGTCGGCGGATCGCGCCCGTTTGACGCCGAGGGGCTTGCGACGGCAAAGCGCACCATCGTGGACAAGGGCGTGCTGACCGGCTGGACGCTGGATCTGTCCAGCGCCCGCAAGCTGGGGCTGGAATCGACCGGCAACGCGGCGCGCGGCGTCTCGGGGCACCCGTCGCCCAGCACATGGAACGTCAGCCTGACCGAGGGTCACGCCAGCCGCGCCGATCTGCTGCGCGACATGGGCACCGGGCTGCTGGTGACCTCGATGATCGGATCGACGATCAACCCCAACACCGGCGATTATTCGCGCGGCGCCTCTGGGTTCTGGGTGGAAAATGGCGAGATCGCCTATCCGGTGAACGAATGCACCATCGCCGGCAACCTGCACGAGATGCTGCGCCGGATCGTGCCGGCCAACGACGCCCGTCATTACCTGTCGAGGGTTGTGCCGTCGCTGCTGATCGAAGGGATGACCCTTGCCGGCAGCTGATCTGGACCTGTTGACCGAAGCCGCGCGCCGCGCCGGAGACATTGCCACCGGGTACACCGGCAAGACCGCCCGCCGCTGGGACAAGCCCGAGGGTGCCGGCCCGGTGACTGAGGCCGACCTGGCGGTGAACGAAATGCTGGAGGAGATGCTGCAGGCGGCTCGCCCCGACTATGGCTGGTTGTCGGAGGAGACCGAGGACAGCGACGCGCGGCTGAACCGGGACCGCGTCTTTATCGTCGATCCGATCGACGGCACCCGCAGTTTCGCCGAGGGCGAAAAGACATGGGCCCATGCGCTGGCGGTGGCCGAGCGTGGCGTGGTGACGACCGCGGTGATTTACCTGCCGATGCTGGACCTGCTCTATCGCGCCGGCAGCGGCGGCGGCGCCTTTCTGAACGACGCGCCGATCGCGGTGTCCGAGCAGCCGCAACTGGGGCAGTCCGAAATCCTTGCCGCGCGGCCGAACCTGGCGGCGCAGCACTGGCGCGACGGCACCGTGCCCGGTTTTGGATGCGCCTATCGCCCGTCGCTGGCCTATCGCATGGCACTGGTGGCGCAGGGGCGGTTCGATGGCATGCTGACACTGCGACCGAGTTGGGAATGGGACATTGCCGCCGGCGACCTGATCCTGCGCGAGGCCGGGGCCGCCTGCACCGACCGCAGCGGCGCGGCGCTGCGGTTCAACAACCCTCACCCCAAGGTCAACGGGGTGATCGCCGCCGGACCGGCGGTGCACGACCAGATCGCCGCCGCGCTGGCGCCCGCCGGACCTGATGGGGCGCGTGGCATCCTGACCGGCTAAGCCGCCTTGACGCGGCACCGGCAAAGCGTAGGTTGCGCCCAGCCCCGAACCTGCCCGAAGGAGGCCCGCGCATGGCCCAACGTCTGCATCTCGTCTTTGGCGGAGAGCTGGTCGATCCGACCAAATCCGTGTTCAAGAATGTCGACGACATCCATATCGTCGGCATGTTCCCAGACTATGCATCGGCCTTCGACGCCTGGCGGGACAACGCCCAACGCACCGTGGACAACGCCCACATGCGCTATTTCATCGCCCATATCCACCGGTTGCGCGACGAAGAGACCGAAGCCTCTTCGACCGAGGAACTGGGATAAGCCATGAGCCGGGCGCTGGGGCTTGCCGCATACCGCGCCATGTCCTGGCGCCTGCCCGAAGACCCGTCGCCGCCGTCCGGTTATCGCGGTCCGGGCCAATTGCTGTGGATCCATGCCGCAACCCCCGAACGCTACATGGCGCTCTGCGATCTGGCGGCGCGGGTGCGCGGCCAGCGGCCCGGCCTGAACCTGCTGGTGACCGTTGACGGCACATTGCCGGCCGCGGTCTTGCCGGTTGGCGCGCCCCCGCCCGCCGCGCTGCCCTCCGATCACCCCAACAGCGTCGAGGTGTTCCTTGACCACTGGCGCCCGGACCTGTGCCTGTGGGTCGGCGGCGGGCTCCGCCCGAACCTGATCAGCACTGCCGCCAACCGCCGGATTCCGCTGCTGCTGGCGGATCTGGGAACCGGCGATCTGCCGGTGCGGTCGATGCGCTGGCTGCCGGATGTGACACGCGCCTGCCTGAACTGTTTCGATACGGTGCTGGCCAGCAGCGAAGCCGCGGCGGCGCAGGTGCGGCGGCTGGGCCTGAGCGACGAGCAGATCACAGTCACCTCGCGGCTGCACACCGGTGCCACGCCGCCGCCCTGCTCGGACAAGATGTTCAGTACGACCACCGAAGACCTCGGCGGCCGACCGGTCTGGCTGGCCGCGCCGCTGCTGGGCAGCGAGGCCGCCGCCGTGATCAGCGCCCACCGCGAGGCGCTGAAGCTGCTGCACCGGTTGTTGCTGGTCATCATCCCCACCGGACCCGAAGATTACGTCGAAGTCACCCGGCAGCTGACGGAATCCGGGCTACGCCACGACAACTGGAGCCTAGGCGACGAGATCGACGACAACACCCAGGTGCTGGTCAGCTGTTCGCCCGAAACGCTGGGGCTGTGGTACCGGGTGGCACCGCTGACGTTCATGGCCAGCTCGCTGCCGCCCGGAGCGGGGGGCCGCAACCCGCTGGATGCCGCCGCGCTGGGGTCGGCGGTGCTTTATGGTCCGCATGTGGACGACCACAGAGATGCCTACGCCCGGCTGTCCGCCGAAGGCGCGGCGCGGATTGTGCGCGATGCCGACGGGCTGGCCGGGGCGGTGGTGCGGCTGGTCGCCCCGGACGAAGCCGCGAGGATGGCGCTCGCGGGCTGGCAGGTGGTCACCGAAAGCGCCCATTTGACCGATATGCTAGCCGATCTGATCCAGGACCGGCTGGACCTGCGGGAAACCTCAGATGCGGGCGCCTGATTTCTGGCATACTCCGCCGGGGCAACCGGCGTTGCGGGCGCGGCTGCTTGCGCCGCTAGGGGCGCTTTATGCCGCCGGAACCGCCCGCCGTCTGGCGCGCGGGGCGGCGGCCGATCCCGGTGTTCCGGTGATCTGCGTCGGCAACATCAACGCCGGCGGCACCGGCAAGACGCCCACCGTGATCTGGATGGTCGAGGCGCTGCGCGACATGGGGCACGAGCCGCATGTGGTCAGCCGGGGATATGGCGGCTCGCTTGCCGGTCCGCTGCGGGTGGACCCGCGCCGCCACAGCGCCGACGAGACCGGCGACGAACCGCTGCTGCTGGCGGCCTTTGCCGAGGTCTGGATCGCCCGCGACCGCGCGGCGGGCGCCCGTGCCGCCGCCGCCGCCGGGGCGACGGTGATCGTACTGGACGACGGGTTGCAGAACCCCGATGTCGCCAAGACGCTGTCGCTGGTGGTGGTCAATGCCGATCATGGCTTTGGCAACGGCCGCTGCATCCCCGCCGGGCCGCTGCGCGAACCGGTGGCCGCCGGGCTGGCGCGCGCCGACCTGCTGGTTTCGGTCGGCCCACCACAGGCGCAGGACACCTTTCGCGCCACTTGGCGGCAGCAGATCGCCCTGCCCCATGCCACCGCCGAACTGACGCCGCTGAACACCGGCATGGACTGGGCCGACACGGCGGTCTTTGCCTTTGCCGGCATCGGACACCCGGAAAAATTCTTTGCCACCCTGCGCGGCCTTGGCGCGGATCTGCGCGGCACCCGGCCGCTCGACGATCACCAGAAGCTGTCCTCTGCCCTACTGTCCCGGCTGGATGCCGACGCGCGGGCGTTGGGCGCGCAGCTGGTCACCACCGAAAAGGACGCGGTGCGCCTGCCCGCCAGCTTTCGCAGCAAGGTGATCACCCTGCCGGTGCGGCTGCGGATTGCGCAGGACGAGATGGTCCGCGACCTTCTGCGTCGGGCCGCCCCCGCGTCTTTCTGATTTCATATACCCGCGCCCGAGACATCCCGGCGGGCGCAGACCCGCCGGGATGTCTCCTTAGTCCGGGTTGTCTTCGCCCAGTTTCGGAGCCGGGCGGTGCAGCGCCAGTTCCGCGTCGGAAAACCGGAAGGGCGCGCGCACGCCGGGCACCCCATCCAGTTCGATCTGCATGCCGCGCGCCACCACTTGCGGGTCGGCAAAGACCTCGGCCAGATCGTTGATCGGCCCCGCCGGCACGCCCTCGGCCTCGCAGGCGGCCAGCAGATCAGCCTTGCCGCGCTGCGCCGTGGCGCCGTTCAGCCGGGCGATCATCACCCGGCGATTGGCGTTGCGGTCCTTGTTGTGCAGGAACTCCGGCGCCTTGGCCATCTCCTCCAGCCCCAGGATCCGGCACAGCCGCTGATACTGTGCATCATTTCCGGTGGCGATGATGATGTGACCGTCGGCGCAGTCGAACACCTGGTAGGGGGTCAGGTTCATGTGCGCGTTGCCCATCATCCCCGGCGCGGTGCCGGTGGTCAGGTAGTTCAGCGCCTGGTTGGCGGTCACCGCCACCGCAACGTCCAACAGCGCCATGTCGATCTGCTGGCCCCGGCCGGTGCGTTCGCGCTGGTGCAGCGCCGCGAGGATCGCCGAAACCGAATAGACACCGGTAAAGATATCGGTGATCGCCACGCCGGATTTCTGCGGCTGCCCACCGGGTTCGCCGGTGACCGACATCAGCCCGGACATGCCCTGGATGATGAAATCATAGCCCGCCCGATGCGCATAGGGCCCGGTCTGGCCAAAGCCGGTGATCGAGCAGTAGATCAGGCGCGGATTGATCTCTTTCAGGCTGTCGTAATCCAGCCCGTATTTGGCCAGTCCGCCCAGCTTGAAATTCTCGATCAGGATATCGGCATCGACCACCAATTCGCGGATCTTCTGCTGCCCTTCGGCGGTCGAGAAATCCACGGTGATCGAAGATTTGCCCCGGTTGGTCGAGTGGTAATAGGAGGCCGAGACATCGTCGCCCCGCGTCACGAAGGGCGGCCCCCAGGCGCGGGTGTCGTCGCCTGCCGGGCTTTCCACCTTGGTCACTTCGGCGCCAAGGTCCGACAGCATCTGACCGGCCCAGGGGCCGGCCAGGATACGGGCCAGTTCGATGACCTTGAGGCCATCCAGCGGTGCCGGCATCAGCTGCCCAGCTCCGCCTCGATCACCTTCTTGAAGCTGTCGTAAGCCTGGTTTTCAACTTTCTTGCCGTTGACGATAAAGCTGGGCGTGCCTTCGATACCGTGCTCTTCGGCGTTCTGCTGGTACCAAGTGACCAGCGTCTGCGCCTTGGTGCCGTCCTGCAGGCAGGCTTCGAGCGTGGCATCCTCGATCCCGGCCAGCTTGCCGACCTTGCGCAGCTCACCGACGATTTCCGACGGACCCCCGGCGCGGGTCCATTCCGACTGGCCCTTGAAAATCAGGTCGGTGATACCAAAGAACTTGGTCGGTTCGCAGCGCGCGATCATCGAGGCCCAGAGGCCATAGCGGTCGAAGTAAACCTCACGGTAGACGAATTTCACCTTGCCGGTGTCGATGAAATCCGCCTTGAGCTGCTTGTAGGGACCGGCGTGGAAGGTGGCGCAATGCGGGCAGGTGTAGGAGGCGTATTCGATGATCTCCACCGGCGCGTTTTCATCGCCCTGCACCATCTCGATCACGGTCGAGACGTCGATCTCGGTCCCGGCGTCGGCCTGGTCCTCGGCATTGGCGGCGCCCACCAGAGGGTTCGACGGCAGGTCTCCGCCAGAACGGCCCTGCAGGACGAATCCCCCAACGGCCAGCAGCGCGACAGCGCCAATCACAGTCAGCAAACGGGTCATTGATACCCCTTTCTAGAGTTTTTTCTTGGATAGAACGTTGCGGCCCAGACGTTCAAGGGCCGCACGCAATTCTTCGCTTTCCACCCCGGCGGCGGTCTGGGCGGCCTCGGCGACGATTTCGGGCGCGATCTGCGGTTTCGGGGTTTTCGGTTTATGGCCAAACTGCGCCTGCCCCTCGGCAAAACCGGTGGGGGCGGTCTGGGTGATATGGATGCGGCTGATAGCGTTGTAGCCATAGACGGCGTTGACCCGCGCGCGCAGGGTTTCCTTCTGCATTTCCAGCATCGGGGCCTGCGCCCCGGTGGTCAGCACGGTCAGAGTCGCGCCGAACCCGCCGCGGCCATAGCCCACCTTGACCGGCTGGGCGATGGCGGCGATGTCCTCGCCGGCGATCTCGGGCCAGTGGGTCAGAATGCGCGAGACGGCAAAGCCCCGGCTTTCCCCGGCGCGGCGGATCTGGCCGCTGAGAACGCTTGCGGTGCGTTTGAACCCGCGAGTTGTCGATTTGCGCTGCGCCATGGATGGATTCCGCCTGAGTCCCGCCTATTGTATGGGTCACGCGGGCAGACACCAGCGAAACCGGGGCAGCAGGGCATAAACTATGCGTGACGGGCATGACATCATGGACATCGCGGCGGATCTGCTGGCGTGGTACGACCGCCATTCCCGCGATCTGCCGTGGCGGGTACCGCCCGCCGATCGCGCCGCCGGGGTGCAGCCCGACCCCTACCGCGTCTGGCTGTCAGAGGTGATGCTGCAGCAGACAACGGTGGCCGCTGTGCGCGACTATTTCCATCGTTTCACGACGCGCTGGCCCACGGTGGGTGCGCTGGCCGCAGCCGAGGATGACGCAGTGATGGGGGAATGGGCCGGCTTGGGCTATTACGCGCGGGCCCGCAACCTGCTGAAGTGCGCCCGCGTCGTCGCCGGGGATCACGGTGGCCGGTTTCCGGACAATCACGACGCGCTGCTGGCGCTGCCGGGGATCGGCCCCTATACCGCCGCCGCCATTTCCGCCATTGCCTTCGACCGGGCCGAGGTGGTGATGGACGGCAATGTCGAGCGGGTGATGGCGCGGCTTTTCGACATCCACACACCGCTGCCCGCCGCCAAGCCCGCGCTAAAGGCCCAAGCCGCCGCGCTGACACCTGCGCGCCGCCCAGGCGACCACGCTCAGGCGGTGATGGATCTGGGCGCGACGATCTGCACGCCCAGATCACCGGCCTGCGGCATCTGCCCGGTGCGCGCCCCCTGCGCCGCCCGGGCGGCCGGCACAGCGGCCGAGCTGCCGCACAAGACCCCGAAAAAGCCGAAGCCCACCCGGCGCGGCACCGTTTATATCGCGCGGAGCGCGGACGGCGCGGTGCTGCTGGAACGGCGCCCGGACACGGGGCTGTTGGGCGGCATGCTGGGCTGGCCCGGATCGGACTGGGGTGACGCGCCGGCAGAGGCGCCGCCCTTTGCCGCCGACTGGCACGCCCTGAACGCCGAGGTGCGCCATACCTTCACCCATTTCCACCTGATCCTGACGGTGAAACATGCAGCCTTGCCGCGCACGCCGCCCGACGGCTATGTGATCCTGCCCCGGCCCGATTTCCGCCCCTCGGACCTGCCCACGGTGATGCGCAAGGCCTGGGACCTGTTGCGCGCAGAGGCGATCTGACCGGTAGGCAAAGCGTGTAAATCGGCATAGGATTCGACCAAAACCACCAGCAGGCCAACCCCGATGTCACACCCCCCGGCACAGATCGCCCCCGAAACCCTGGCGCGCTGGCAAAGCGCGGCGCCCTTCTGGCTCAGCTTCCTGCTGGTGCCGCTGGCCTGGATCGGCGCGGTCTTCGGCGGCTGGACCGTGCTCTTGCTGCCGCTAATCACCTGGTATCTCTTCGCCGCGCTCGACGGGGTGTTCGGGCTCAACCTCGACAACGCCGACCTGAACGCCGCCGACGACGACCTGTTCTGGTACCGGTTGCTGACCTCGCTCTGGGTGCCGCTGCAGTTCGTGACGCTTTTTGGTCTGATCTGGTACGTCAGCCACACCGGCCACCTCTCGACGCTGGAGAAGGTGGTGTTGTTCTTTGGCATGGGCGTGATCACCGGTACCGTCGGCATCAACTACAGCCACGAGCTGATGCACCAGAAGAACCGCGTGGAACGCTGGCTGGGAGACATTTTGTTGGCGATGGTGCTCTATTCGCACTTTCGCTCCGAACACCTGCTGGTGCATCACCGCTACGTCGGCACCCCGCGCGACCCGGTCACCGCGCGCTACAACGAAGGTTTCCACCGCTTCTACCCCCGTGTGCTGCGCGAATGCCTGGTCTCGGCCTTTCGTGCCGAACAGGCGAAACTCGCCCGCCGCGACCTGCCCTGGACCGATGCCGCCAACCCGTTCTGGCGCTACTGGGCGCTGCAGGCGGGCATGCTGCTGCTGGCGCTGCTTCTGGGCGGCTGGGGCGGGCTGGCGCTGTTCCTGGTGCAGGCCGGCGTGGCGATCTGGCAGCTCGAACTGGTTAACTACGTCGAACACTACGGGCTGACCCGCAAACACCTGGGCGAGGGCAAATACGAACACGTCAAGCCACAGCATTCCTGGAACGCCGCGCATAAGGCATCGAACTGGCTGCTGATCAACCTGCAGCGCCATTCTGACCACCATTACAAGCCCGACCGCCGCTTCCCCCTGCTGCAGAACCACACCGGGGCGGACGCGCCGCAACTGCCCTACGGCTATCCGGTGATGACCGTGGCGGCGATGATCCCGCCGCTGTGGCGCCGGGTAATGAATCCCCGCGTGCGGCGCTGGCGGGCCATGTATTACCCCGAGATCACCGACTGGAGCGCCTATAACAAGGCCCGCAACCCGATGCCGAGGTGACGCGGTCCCCTTTCATCTCTTTGCAAATACGCCCGCCGGAGGCGTCCCGACCTCGCGGCCCCCGCGTCCGCCACCCGTGCCTCAGCCCAGCCGCCACACGGTCATCGGCTCCTCGATGCCGCGGATATCCTGGTCCGGCAGCGGCTGCATCCCGTCCAGCGCATCGGTGGCGCCGCCGGTTTCCTGCATCACCCGGGTCCGCAGCGCGTCGCTGATCACGAGCCGCGCCTGCAATGGCCGGGTCAGCGCCTCAAGCCGGCTGGCGATGTTGACCGAGGTGCCGATCACGGCAAATTCCAGACGGTTGGCGCCAATGTCGCCCAGCACCGCGGGCCCGTAATGCAGGCCGATCCCGGCGTGGATCTCGGGCTCTCCGGCGCGGCGGCGGTCGCGGTTCCAGCGGTCCATCACCCGGATCATGTCGCAGGCGCAGCCCAGCGCGTTTGTGGCGTCGCGGTCCCCGGCCATCGGCGTGCCAAAGGTCGCCATCAGCCCGTCGCCCAGATATTTGTCGAGTGTGCCGTGGTGGCGGAACACCTCGGTCTCCATCCGTCCGTGAAATCCGCGCAGCAGCTCGATGACCTCATAAGGATCCCGGTCCGAGGCGAAGCCGGTGAAATTGACGATATCGATGAACAGCACCGCGATATCCTGGCTGCGGACCTGTTTCAGCGGCTCGTCGTTCTGGCTCAGCTCCTCGACCACATTGGGGGAGAAATAGCGCGACAGGTTCGCCCGCTCGCGTTCCAGCGCGGCGTTGCTCAGCAGCAGGTGGTTGAACCGCCGGGCCGACACGCCCAGCGTCAGCGCCACGATCAAGAACACCACAACCTCCTGAAACCGCAGGTCCAGCTGAAAGCTGTTGGGGTCCAGCACCTCGGCCATGCGCGGGAACCCGCTGAATGCGGTCTGGGCGGCTTCGGTCAGGCCAGGCACCGGCGTCACGAACCACCAGGCCAACAGGTTGGCGATCATCCACATCGCGGTGGTCCAGGTCCCGATCGCGATCACCGTCCGCCAGGAATAGGCCAGCGTTCCGGCAGCGAGGATGACAAAGAAGTAAAGAAAGTTTTCGAACCGCATCTGCATGGCCAGCGGCCAGGCATGATCGCTCAGCGGGTTCGGCGCGACCATGCCGACGGTCATGATCAGCAGGTCCAGAAAGATCAGGAACAGTTCCAGCCGGGACCGTCCGACCCGTCCGGCGCGGCGGATGAAATAGCCGTTCAGAGCCAGCAGGGCGAGGATGGCCTCGTAATAAAGAACGTCCCAGTCCGGGCGCAGCACGACGAGCAGCACGGCGATGATCGCCATGGTGATCCAGCGCGCCCGGACCGCCAGCTCCAGCCCTGCGCGCTTGTGCCGCTTCAACGCTGCCTCGGTGTATTCGTTCTGCGTGTCCTGCGCGCGGTCCGGCCCGGCGGAAAACAAGCCAACGCTGCGGGCGGGGGTCGCTGTCGCGTCAGACATATGCAATATTCCCTATATATTTCCAGCCTGCATAGGCCCTAACCTAGCCTTTCGCATCCCCAAAACACCATGACATCAAAGAAAAGTGCCCCGCCGGGTGGGCGGGGCATAGGTGAGTGTCATGCGACAGGTCACAGACACCGGCGGTATTATGTTGTCCGGAGGTAAGTCGGTCAGTTATGTAATTCGGATCTGATCTGCTGGCGCAGCACGTCGATCGGCACTGTCTTGCCATCGCGGCGGAAGCACCAGTAGGTCCAGCCGTTGCAGCTTGGGGCGCCTTCCAGCTTGGCACCGACCTGATGGATCGATCCCTTGATGTCGTCGCCAATCAGGGTGCCGTCGGCGCGCACCTTGGCTTTGTGGCGGCCATTCATTGACAGCAGTTCCTCGCCGGGACGCAGCATGCCGCGTTCGACCAACTGGCCGAAAGGCACCCGCGGTTCGGCGCGTTTGCTGGCCGACACCTGCAGCGCCTCGCGGTCGAACTTTCGCACCTTGGCGATACGTTTCTCGGCCACCTTGCGATAGGCGGCCTCGCGTTCGATGCCGATAAACTCGCGGCCCAGCATCTTGGCCACCGCACCGGAGGTGCCGGTGCCAAAGAACGGGTCGAGGACGACGTCGCCGGGATTGGTGGAGCCCACCAGCACCCGGTGCAGCAACGATTCTGGCTTTTGCGTCGGATGCGCCTTGTCGCCGTTTTCATCTTTGAGCCGTTCGTGCCCGGTGCAGATCGGCAGCACCCAGTCGGAGCGCATCTGGATGCCCTCGTTCAGCGCCTTCAGCGCCTCGTAGTTGAAGGTGTACTTGCCACCCTCCTGCTTGCTGGCCCAGATCATCGTCTCATGGGCATTGGTGAACCGCTTGCCGCGAAAATTCGGCATCGGGTTCGACTTGCGCCAGACCACGTCGTTGAGGATCCAGTAGCCCGCATCCTGCAGCGCCGCGCCGACACGGAAGATGTTGTGATAAGAGCCGATCACCCAGATCGCCCCGTTGGGTTTCAGCAGGCGGCGGGCGGCGGCCAGCCAATCGCGGGTGAACCGGTCATAGGCGGCAAAGGACGAAAACTGGTCCCAATGATCATCAACCGCGTCCACCTGGCTGTTGTCGGGACGATGCAGCTCGCCCTTCAGCTGCAGGTTATAAGGCGGGTCTGCAAAGATCAGGTCCACCGACGCCTCCGGCAGACTGTTCATCACTTCGATACAGTCGCCATCCAGAATCGTGTTGAGTGGGAGCGCAGCGGCGCTCTTGGTTTTTGTCATCGTCATCTTCTGCCTCTGTCCCCGGCGCTTGTGCGCTCATTGGTTGCAACAAAGATGAGTCAAACCCGATTCGCCGTCAAATTCTTTTTAAATCAGTGGGTTACAAATTATTCTTGATACAAGATATTGTGCACCGGCTTGAACGAACGTCTATGGTGTGGGGTCACACC
This sequence comes from Paracoccaceae bacterium, assembly GCA_041594355.1. GTDB lineage: Bacteria > Pseudomonadota > Alphaproteobacteria > Rhodobacterales > Rhodobacteraceae > JAIUZI01. The sequence goes on from JBFHMM010000027.1 coordinate 21,222, forward strand.
AAGATTTCGGAGCGCCTGTTTGTGAGCCGGTGACGGGTATCCCGCGTTTGTTTCCCATCCGTAACCGGGATGCTGTTGCGCCAAATCCACCATGATCCGGTCACGACACATTTTCGCCATAATTGAGGCCGCCGAAATCGACACCGAACGACCGTCGCCCTTGACCACCGCCAGCGCCGGGATCGTCAGCCCGCGCGGGACAAGGTTGCCGTCGATCAGCAGGTAATCTGGCACCGGATCCAGCGCGGCAACGGCGCGTTCCATCGCCAGGTGGCTGGCGCGCAGGATGTTGATCTCGTCGATCTCGGCCACGGTCGCATGGGCGACAGAGACCTGCGCGCGGGCGCTCAGCGCCTCTTCCAGCGCGGCGCGGCGGCGCGCGCTGAGCTTCTTGGAATCATTCAACCCCTCGGGGATGTCATCGGGGTTCAGGATCACCGCCGCCGCTGTCACCGGTCCGGCCAGCGGGCCGCGCCCGACCTCGTCCACCCCCGCGATCCGCAGGTATCCCCGCGCGCGGGCTTCGCGTTCCAGGCTATCGTCAGGCTGTGTCATCGCCCGTTGCTGCCCCGGATCGCGCCCAAGAGCAAGAGGTCAGCGGTCCGGCGGGGTCCAGTCTTCGATCGGGATGTCGCGGCGATGAAGACGCAACGCCAGCCCGGCGGCCACGCCCACCCCGATGGCCACGGTCAGATCGGCCACCACCGTCAGCACCAGCGTCATCAGCAGCAACAGCGTATCCGACCGCCGCCCCGAGAGATAACTGCGCCACATTTGCGGTTCGCTCATGTTCCAGGCGGTCAGGATCAGCAGCCCGGCCAGCGCGGGCATCGCCAGATACCCCGCCGCCGTCGAGGCCACCGTCATCACCAGCAGGATCGTCAGCGCGTGGATCAGCCCCGCCACCGGTGTGCGCCCGCCGGCGCGCACGTTGGTGGCGGTGCGGGCGATGGCCCCGGTGGCGGGCAGCCCGCCAAAGAGGGCGGACCCGATATTGGCCGCGCCCTGTGCGATCAGTTCCGCGTTGGACCGGTGCGCACCGCCGATCATCCGGTCGGCAACCATCGCGGAGAGCAGCGATTCAACACCCGCCAGAAAGGCGATGACAAAGGCCGAGGGCAGCAGCTCGGCGATCCGGCCGAGGGTCAGGTCCGGCAGCTGCGGCATGGGCAGCTGCGCGGGCAGCGGGCCGAACCGTGACACGATGGTATCCACCGGCAGCGCCGCCACGGCGACCAGCACCGAAGTCGCGCCGATGGCCACGATCAGGCCGGGAAAGCGCGGGAACAGGCGGCGAAGGATGACAATGGCGGCCATGGTGGCCAGGCCGATCGCCAGCGACGGCAGGCTGAAGGTGCCGCGTGCCGCCCAGAGTGCCGGAATCTTGTCAATGAAATCGGCGGGCAGCGCGCCGGTCTGCAGGCCGAACAGATCCTTCAACTGGCTCGTCGCGATGATCACGGCGATACCGATGGTAAAGCCGTTGATCACTGGTTCGGGCACGTATCCCACCAGCCGCCCGGCCCTGAGATAGCCCGCCACCAGCAGGATCAGGCCCGCCATCAGCGTCGCCAGCACCAGCCCGTCATACCCGTGATCGGCGATGACCCCGAAGACCACCACGATAAAGGCCCCGGTCGGCCCGCCGATCTGGACCCGGCTGCCGCCGATCAGAGAGATCAGGAAGCCCGCCACGATCGCCGTGACCAGCCCGGCGGCGGGATCGGCCCCGGAGGCAATCGCAATAGCAAGGCTGAGCGGCAGGGCGACCATACCGACCGTGATGCCGGCCCAGAGGTCGACCGTGAACGCCGCAGCCGAATAACTGCGCATCGTGGTCACGATTTTAGGTGTCATGGCGGCAGATTAGGAACCGGCCGGTGCGATGGCAATTGGATTTTCAGGGCTGGCAAATCTGTGGCAGATACAAAAAAAGGGGGCCCAACGCCCCCAAGTGCGGCGCCTGTTAGACGCCGGATGTGCCCGGCTTAGTTGCGGGCGGTCCGATAGCCGCGTTCGCGCAGGCAGACCGGTTCGTACCCGACATGCCCCTGGCGGCCATTGCCGAATTGCACGCGGCAGGCATAGGGCAGCTGGTTCACGTGGCGATAGTTGCGCTGCAGGCAGTTCAGACCGAACAGGCGTGTATTGCCCCGGTAAGCATCGTATTTGCGCAGACACTGCTGGGGCAGGTCATAACGCGTGACCCCCGACGGCAGCGGGCGCGGCGACACCGGGGCCGGGCGGCGGTCGTGCGGGCGGACCACGGGGCCGGTCGGGTAGGGGTAGCGGTGGCGATGGACGGCGGGCGGGTGATTGTCGCGGGCATCGTTCAGCGCGGCGCCAATGATGGCCAGAGCGGCGAGCCCGGCCAGAACCTTGCCGATGTCTTCGTTTGCGCGCGCCGGGGCGGGAGAGAGGGTTGCGACCGCAGTGGCGGCGGCGAGGATCAGGGCGATGAACTTGCGGTGCATGACAGGGGTACTCCTTGAGCTGATTGGCGTGACGATCGGTGATGACCGGGGATGAGACCAACCTGCGCCCGGCCGGCAAAGACAGGCAATATCGCCCCGGTGTTATCGAATATCACCCGCCTCAAAGCCCTGTTGTTATTGAATAACCGCCGTTTCGCGCGCAATGTGGGGACATGAGACAGATCCTTCGCCCCACCGCCCTCGTGGCCGCCGTACTGCTGGGCCTGTGCGCCGCCGCGCCATCGCAGGCGGCCGAGTGTTATGCCGATTACAAGGCCAAGCAGGACAAACCCCTGCGGCTGCATTACGGTGTCATCCAGCTGAGCCAGGCCTGCGCCAAGGGCCCGGCCCGCGCCGAGGTCGCGGCGCGGCTGCAGCAGAACGGCTGGACGCTGCTGAACGTCATCTCGGTCTTTGGCCCCGATGGGCTTGCGCAGAGGAGAGCCGATGCCGGACCCTACTATCTCCGTTTCTGAGGCGCGCCGGTCGGGCACCCGCATCGTGAATTTCGGCATTGCCGCCATCGTCGCGATTCTGGTCGCGGCGGGCGTCGTGCTGTTGCTGACCCTGCCGGACGCCAATGCGTTCAACGCGCGGGTGGAGCGGCTGTTCGTGGAAAACGACCTGACCACGCAGGCGGAAATCAAGCTGCTGGAGATCCTCGCTCATTCGGGCACCGCGTTTTCGGACACGCTGGCCAGTTACCGGATGGTGATATTCGTGCTGATGGTCTTTGCCACCGCGATGATGATCGCGGCGCTGCTGTTTCTGGTGATGCTGGTGACCCTAAACCGCCGCATGGCGCAGATCGAGCGGGCCGGCATCCAGGTCAATTCGCTACTGATCAGCCGCGAAGAAAACACCGTCTACCTCAACAACCTCGACTTCAAACTGACGGCGGCGGCGATGGAGACCCTGTCGGTGCTGGCCGAGGCGCGGATGGACGACGACGTGCTATCGGGCGCCGAGATCGAGGCCATGGTCTCGGGCAAGAACAGCGCCGATTGCGACGAGGCCGCCGGGGCCACCCGCATCAAGCGGCTGCGCGACACGCTGGGCAACCAGATCGTGAGCGAGCTGCTGGTCAAGAACATCGCCCGGCGCGGTTATATGCTGGCGATCGAAAAGGACGTGATACAGATGGTGTGAAAGGAGCGTCACCGGCCCATGAACGCGACCCACGTAATCCTTGGCAGCACCCTGACCTGCCCGGCCTGCGGACATGCGGCGGCCCTGACCATGCCCACCGACGCATGCCAATGGTTCCACGAATGCCCATCGTGCAAGACCCTGCTGACACCGAAACCCGGAGATTGCTGTGTGTTCTGTTCCTATGGCACCGTACCCTGCCCGCCGATCCAGCTGCGCGGGTCATGCTGCGGCTGACGCCGAGCCGGATCAGTGATTGGGAGAGGGATGCCCGCAGGGTGTCGGGACACGGCTGAAGTACGCGCAGTCGCAG